>DAISWF010000015.1:0-42776 GCA_036826495.1 Burkholderiaceae bacterium | reverse complement strand
CGGGCAACAGTGATTTGGCGAAGTATTCTCTATAGGTTACGGGTTTCCACTCGAGCAGCTCGTCCAGCATCTCGGGCAGGAGAGTCGGCAGGTTCTCGATCAGGAGGAGAATCTCGTTGAAGTGGTTGAGGTAGTCGTTCGCTATTCCGGATGCGGGATTTACAAGGTTCGCCGCGCGTTCTTCCAGAGAGTCGCCAGCGCCGGTCTCCCGAGATCCGGCCCCCGTATCCGCAATATCCATTGTTCGCCGCCCGCGTTGAAGTTTCGTCCTCTTATTCGGCGATACTCCATGGTGTTAGCTAAAAATCTGTTACGAATACTGACGAGCCGCGCGTATTGTACGCCGTCTGATCTGCCTACGGATCTATAGCGTTTCGCTCACGAAAGGCGCGTGGCGGCATGCAGCGCCCGATGGGTGGACCCATCGACTTGCACGAGCAAGTTTTCAGCGGATCCCGGCGTCAGCGGGTCTGCGAGCCGGAGATCAGATCGGCGACCAGCTCTTTCTCGCGGTCGACTGCGTTCTCGATAACCAGAGCAAACTGGCTCTTTGCCTGCGCCAGGCGGCACATGAAGATGCGCTCGTTCTGGCATTCGAGGGCGATCAGGCTCTTGGTGTCCACGTTCAGGCGGAGGATCTGCCCGGGCTCGAGCGCCGATATCTGGTCCAAGGTCATTTCGGGACCTTCGAGGACACCTTTGAGAAGCATGTCCGAGGACGCCAGCCCGTCCTGCATCTTCCTCTGCCAGTCGGGATCGACGCTCGTTCCGTCCAGGGCGCGCGTCCGCTCGAGGAGCTTGCGGATCGGGTGCAAGGCCGCCTGCGGTATGATCATGAACATGCGTCCGCCATTGTCGAGGATCTGAAACAGAACCTGAACGGCGATGACGGGGATGTCGGTCTGGCCGAGAATCTGGAAGTCGAGCTTCGTCTCCAGCTTCTCCATATCGAAGTTTACCTGCGTGATCGGATTGAGCAGGTCCTCGAGCTCCGGAATAACGATGTTGAAGACGCTGCGTGCGAGGCGGGCTTCGAGGGACGTGAACGGCCGATCGGACTCGAAGGGGGGCATGCTACCATCGCTGCCGAAGGCCGCATCGATCAGCGAGAAGATGAAGCGCCGGTCGAGGCCGACGACGATCTTGCTATCCCATTGGCGGCAATAGTAGATGCCGGCGATGCTGTCCTCGTAGGATTCGAGAACGTCCCAGGAGTTGCCGCTCTCCATCTGGTTGACGAAGAAAGAGGATGGGACGTTGCAGTAGTCGCGGAACCTCTCGGCGAGCGTCGTGACCAGGCGCTCAAGGACGCCTTTCAGGACGTGCAGACGCTCGACCTCCAGCTTCGGCGGCTCAAGGAGCTTGTCGGTCGCGGGCTGGCCGCCGGATTCGCGGATCTCTGCGTATTCTTCCCGCATTACTCCTCATCCTCTTCCGGATTGCCGATCTCGATGATGCCCTTCTCGATCATTTCCATGGCCGCATCGGCAATGGCGCGCCGCGCCTTCTGAACTTCCTTCGTCGTCGCCTTTTTGCCGGTCGTGAGCTCCTGCTCGATCATGCGGCGCGCGCGCGTGGGCGTGGCCTCGAGGATCATGTCGATCATGCGCGGCTCGGCACCGAACAGAGCGGTAATGGTGCGATCGGCCGGGATGCCGTCGAACAGCGTGACGAGCGCGGGCTGAGACAGCTTGGAGAGGTCGTCGAACGTGAACAGCAGGCTGCGTACGAGCTCGGCTTCCTTCGGGCGGTGTTGCTCGAGATCGGTCAGGATCTCATCCATCTGCTTGCGTTCCATCTTGTTGATGATGTCGGCAAGGCGAGCGTGGATGGTGGGGCCGGTATTCTTGGCGCTCTTGTAAAGCAGCTCCTCCTTGACGGCGCCTTCGAGAAGCTGAATGGGCTTTTCGAGAACGATCTTGAGCGCGAGCATGCGGCGCATGATCTCGTTGCGCAGCGGCCCAGGCAGCATCTTGAGCGCGGCGGCGGTATAAGCGGGTGGCGTGCGCGACAGGACGAGCGCGGATACCTGCGGATGCTCTTTTGCCAGGTACTGGGCGGTCGACAGCTCCGGCACCTCGCCGAGCTTGATCCAGATCGATTGAAGCGACTTCGAGCGCACTTGAGTCATGATCTCGGCGATCTGCTCGGGCGGCACGACGCCCGAGAGAAGCGCCTCCACCTCGTGAGCCGTCGCGATCAGGTCTCCGCCGGTGCGAAGATGCTGGGCGAACTCCTCGATGAGCGAGTCGAGGGTTTCCTTGGTCACCGCGCCGAGATCGGTCGCGGTTTGCGCAATGAGCTTGATGTCGTCTTCGTCGAAGTGCTTCAGGATGCGCGCGGCGACCTTCTTGTCCATCGAAAGCAGCAGCGCGGCGACCTTCTTTGGACCGGTCAGCTCGGCTGGCTCGGTCTGATCCTCGCTCCGGCTCGATCGTCTCTCGGCGTGCGCCTGGGTCATCGGTCGTTCAAGATGCCATGGTTGGAGACGCGTCTGCCTGGGCCTCTCAGAGGCCGCTCAAAGTCGCCGTTCCCGTGGTGCGCAATGCAACTCGAATGCCTTGCCTCGCGCGGGAAGCCGGACGACAGGCTTCCACGATTTGCCTTGAGCGAGGCTTGAGGTTCGACGTGCACTACAACTCGTCAGGACCGAACTTGCGGCCTCTGTGGCCGGTCTTCCCCAAGCCGGAAACTCAGCCGAAACGCTGCCAGGTGACCGTCACCTTGGTGCCGACGGGGACACGCGGATAGAGATCCAGAACGTCCTCGTTGTACATGCGGATGCAACCCTTTGAGGCGGCTGTGCCGATGGTCCAGGGTGCGTCCGTTCCGTGGATGCGATAGGCCGAGGCGCCGAGATACAGGGCCCGCACACCGAGGGGGTTCATGGGGTGGCCGCCCGGCACCCAGCTCGGCAGGCGAGGGTTCTCGCGGAGCATGGTGGGCGTCGGCGTCCAGGACGGGTTGACGCGCTTGTCGGAGACGCTCGTCACCCCCGACCAGCGGCTTTGCTCCCGCGGCACCGCGATCGGGTAGCTGATCGCCTCGCCCTTCTTGTGGATCCAATAAAGCTTGCGATCGCCGAACGAGACGATGATCTGGCGCGGTGCGTACTGCGCGCTGAACGGGATGACGCTCCGCGACCCTCCGTCCCAAAGAAACGAGAAAAGATCCTGGGCGGACGCCCGGGAGGGGACGAGTGCGGCGGCGGCAACGATTGTCAACGCGGACAGCACCAACAAATGCAGCGGGCGGGCTTTGCGCCCGATCGGGTTCGTGGAACGCTCGTTCGTCATGCGAGAGGCCCCCTTGGTTCAGGCCGCGCGATGCTGCGCGAAGCGGATACCGACAAGGTGCTATCGGCGATTATCGCGTGCAAGCACGGGCTTATCCGTAATGAAGAACGGCCGGCCGCCAGTGTTGCTTTTTTGCACTTATCGCCAGCGAATCCGGCGGAAAATCGGCATCAAAGCAGCCGCGGCTCCTGGGGAGCAGGCCCCTCGTCAAGCTCGTGCCTCAGCCAACGCTCGATGACGGCGAGAATATAGTCCAGCTCAACGGGCCCGAGCGGGCGGCCGCGCGTCTCGGCCCGCAGGTGCGCTGCATCGCCGGCACGGCCGCGTTGCCGCCGTCGGAGCCGATCGACGTCGTGATCAACCTGGCCGGCGAACGGATCCTCGGGCCGCGCTGGACGCCGGCACGCAAGGCGGCGCTGCTGCAAAGCCGGGTGGAGACCACCCGCGATCTGGTCCGGTGGATCGCCGGCGCCGACCGCAAGCCGGCGCTGCTGCTGTCGGCGTCGGCGATCGGTTACTACGGCGTGCAGCGGCAGGGCGACGATTCACCGCTCACCGAGGACAGCCCCGGCCAGCCGGTGTTCATGTCCGAGCTTTGCCAGCGGTGGGAGGCAGAAGCGGCCACCGCCACGGCGCACGGCGTGCGCGTCGCCTGCATGCGGTTCGGCGTCGTGCTGGGCCACCAGGGGGCGCTGCCGATGATGCTGATGCCGGTACGGCTCGGCGTCGGCGGGCGCCTGGGCACCGGCCGGCAATGGATCACCTGGATCCATCTGCGCGATCTGCTGCGCGCGATCGATCATGTGCAGCAGCATGCGCCGGCCGCGGGCCGCGCCGAGATCTACAACCTGGTCGCCCCCGAAGCGGTGCGTCAGGCGGACTTCATCCGCATCGCCGCGAGGCTGCTGCATCGCCCCGCCATCCTGCGGACCCCGGCCACGCCGATGCGGCTGCTGCTGGGCGAGCAGGCGGATCTGCTGCTGGAAGGGCAGCGGGTCGTGCCGGCCCGGCTGGCACGCGAAGGATTCGCGTTCGAGTTTCCGACGCTGGAGGCGGCGCTGCGGGACCTGTGCTGACGGCGTTTCAGCCCGCCGCGGCCACCCGCTGGCTGGGCGCGTAGGCGCGCAGCGCCTGCGCGAACGTCGCGAGCGGGACCACGCCGCTCTTCTCGGCGCGTTGGCACCAGTCCTCGAGCCGCGACACCGTTTCTTCGAGCGATGCGCTGGAGCGGCTCCACAGGTCCACCAGCTCGGCGCGCATCGCGTAGGCGACGCGCAGGGCGCTGGAGGCCGGCAGCTCGGCGACGAGCGGGTCGAGCCGTTTGAGTTCCTCGTCGTTGTCGTTGCGCGAGAAGCGCGTGCCGAGCTTGCGCAGCGCGCCGATCCGTTCCGGCGCCTGCCGGCGGGCGGCTTCCAGCTCCTTGCGCAGGATCTCCATCATCGCCTGCGCATAGCGGCCCAGCACCTCGTAGCGGCAGGTGACCAGGGCCTGCCAGGTGGCGCCGTCGACCCTGCTGGCATGCCGTGCATCGACCTTGAACTTCGGCGGCAGGTGCTTGACCTTTGCCAGGCCGACGATCTCGAGCGCGCGGATGTAGACCCAGCCGATGTCGAACTCGAACCATTTGTTCGACAGCTTGGCCGACGACGGGAACGTGTGGTGATTGTTGTGCAGTTCCTCGCCGCCGATCACGATGCCCAGCGGGAAGATGTTGGTGCTCCAGTCCGGGCAGGCCCAGTTGCGATAGCCCAGCGCATGGCCGACGCCGTTGATGACGCCGGCGGCCCAGAACGGGATCCAGGCCATCTGCACCAGGAAGATCGTGATGCCGGCGAGCTCGCCGAACAGCAGCACGTCGATCACCGACATCAGCACGACGCCCAGCATCGGGTGACGCGAATACAGGTTGCGCTCGATCCAGTCGTCGGGGGTGCCGCGACCGTAGCGCTCCAGCGTCTCGCGGTTGCTCTTCTCGCGGACATAGAGGAACACGCCGCCGAACAGCACGCGCGCCAGGCCGACGAGCTGCGGACTGTGCGGGTCGCCCTCGCGGTCGCACCGGGCGTGGTGCTTGCGATGCACGGCCGCCCATTCGCGGGTGTTCATGCCGGTGGTCAGCCACAGCCAGAAGCGGAAGAAGTGACTGACGACCGGATGCAGCTCCAGGGCCCGGTGGGCCTGGCAGCGGTGCAGATAGATCGTGACCGCGGCGATCGTCACGTGGGTCATCGCCAGCGTGATCAGCACGTACCCCCAGAACGATAGCGGCAGCAGGCCGTTCGCCAGCATGTGGCCGAGGAAGTTCATGATGCGAAAGATCTCCCGTTGCGTTGCGAGGGTGCGTGGCAGCGCGATTGTTGCCGGGGCGACCGCAGACGGCGTTGCGCCAGATCAAGGCCGGGGCGGGGGATGCCGGCGAAGACGTTGCGGGCGCCGTCGACGGTGCCGATCAGGGCTGGGAGGTGGGGGCCAGACGCAGGAACTCCCGCAGGGTGTTCAGATTCACCGGCTTGACCAGGAACCGGTCGAAGCCGCTGACCTCGGCCTGCCGGCGATGGTGCTCCGACCCGAATCCGGTGATGGCGGCCACCACCGTCTTGTCTCCACCGGCCAGGCCGCGAATGCGCTGAACCAGCTCCATGCCGCTCATGTCGGGCATTGCGATGTCCACCAGGGCGGCCGCGGGTGCTCGACCCGCCAGCAGGTTCAGCGCCATGTCTCCCGAGTACGCCACGCGCACCGGATGCCCGAGCACGCGCAGCACCTCGGCGAGGCTGTCGGCGGCGTCCCGGTTGTCATCGACGATCAGCAGATAGTCTTCCGAGCTCGCCTCCTCATCGGGGCGATCGGCCATCGCGCCCGGCAGCGTGAAGCTGAAGGTGCTGCCTTTGCCCGGACCGGCGCTACGTGCCGTCATCATGCCGCCGTGCATCTCCACCAGCGAGCGCGCCAGCGCGAGGCCGATTCCCAATCCCCCTTCGCGGGCGGCGGCCTCGCCGCTTCCCTGAAAGAACAGCGTGAAGATGTCCTCCAGGGCCTGCCTCGACAGGCCGATGCCGTTGTCGCGGACCTCCGTCGTGATCTGGTCGTCATGCATCGTGACATCGAGATGGATGTCGCCGGTTCCGGTGGGCGTGTACCGGGCCGCGTTGATCAGGATGTTCTGCAGCACCTGGGCCAGCCGCGTCGCGTCCGCCGTCAGCACGAGGTCCGCGCGCGGAACATTCACGCTCAAGCGGTGCTGGCGGGCATCCATCAGGGGGCGCACCCCCTCGACAGCCCGCGCGACGACGTGCTGATAGACCGTTCTCTCTTTCTGAAGCTGGATCTTTCCGGTCGTCAGGCGGCCCACATCCAGCAGATCGTCGACGAGCCGGCTCAGCAGCGAAAGCTGGCGATCGATGATGTCCCGGCTGGAGCGCACCATCGGGCTCGGGGTGGGTTCGAGCTGCAGCACCGATACTGCATTGCGGATCGGCGCCAGCGGATTGCGCAGTTCGTGCGCCAGCATCGCGAGGAACTCGTTGATCCGCTGACTGGAGCTCTCCAGCTCCTTCAATCTTTGCTGTTGCGTGAGGTCGCGGGTGATCTGGGCGAAGCCGCGATGCACTCCCTGGCTGTCGTAGACCGGCGTGATGACCGTACCCGCCAGGAAGACCGAGCCGTCCTTGCGGACCCGCCAGCCGGCGGTTTCGAGCCGGCCGTTGGTCAATGCGTCGTGCAGCTCCTGCTCGGGTTTGCCTGCCTTGGCGTCGTCCTTGGAGTAGAACAGGCTCACGTGACGGCCGATGATCTCCGACGCGCGATATCCCTTCAGATGTTCCGCGCCGGTATTCCAGCTTTCGATGATGCCGTCGGTGCTCAGCATGAAGAGCGCGTAGCCGGCAGTGTTCTCGACGAGCAGACGCAGCCGTTCCTCGCTGCGGTGCAACTGTTCTTCCTGCCGGCGCCGCTCGGTCAGGTCGCGGGTGACCTTCCCGTAGCCCGTCAGGTTCCCTGCCGAATCGCGCAGCGCGGTGATGATGACATTCGCCCAGAACCGGCTGCCATCCTTGCGGACGCGCCATCCTTCGTCTTCGATGCGCCCGTTCGCGGCAGCCCGCCGCAACTCTTCGTTCGGCCAGTCGGAAGCGACCGCCTCGGGTGTGTAGAAGACCGAGAAGTGCTTGCCGATCACCTCGTCCGGTGCGTATTGCTTGATCCGCTGGGCACCCGCGTTCCACGTCTGGACGTAGCCCCGGGAATCGAGCAGAAAGATCGCATAGTCGACCACCGAGTCGACGAGCTTCATCAGCTTGTCGGTGGAATCACTGTCCCGTTGATGCCCACCCCGTTTGCCCACGTGAGGTTCCTTTGTCGAGCGTTGCTGCAGAATTGAGGGGATGACGGGATTGTGCCGGGAGAGCAAACAATTTGGATGTGAAGCAAGTATCGAGCCCGGCTTTCGGGCCGCTCTGTCTGCAACAGCACGCGGGTTCCTGTCATTCGCGTGAATACGAGGAAGCCGATCGCCTTCGGGTACGATACCCCGATCTCGAAGCGGATTGCCGATGGACCGATTGGATATCAGAGCCTCGCCGGAAGCACTCGCGTTGATCGATATCACGTCGCTGCTGGCAACGCGACCCTCCAGACCGCCGGAGCATGCACGGCAGAATCAGGCGATGTCCGAGCTGGCCGAAGTGCTGGCCAATGATCCTGAGCGGATCGCCCGGTGCCTCTCGTATTCAGCGCTGCGTCTCACCGGCGCCCACTCCGCCGGCTTGAGTCTCGAGGAGCCCGACCGGAGCGCGTTCCGATGGATCGCCACCTCGGGCGACTTCCGTCCGCATCTGAACCAGACGCTGCCGAGGCAGTTCAGTCCTTGCGGCGAGGTGCTGGCGCGCAGCCGGCACATGCTGCTGCGTGACCCGGCGCAGGTGTATGGCTATATCGAGAACCTCGACGTTCCCGTCCGCGAAGTCCTGCTGGTCCCCTTCTTCCTCGACGGCAAGCCGGTGGGGACCGTCTGGGTGGCGTCGCGGGACGAATCGCGGGCTTTCGATTCCGAGGATCTCCGGATCGTTCGCGATCTCACCCATCTGGCCGGCGCCGCGGCACAGACCGTCGGTATGGTGAAGACGCTGAAGCGTGCGAATGCCGCCAAGCAGATCGAGCTGTCGGCCACGCTGCGTCAGGTGAAGCAGCTTCAGCAATGGCTTCAGCAGTCGCCCGGCTTCCTGGCCTACCTGCGTGGCCCCGAATTCATGTTCGAGCTGAGCAACGCCGAGTTCCATCGTGTCTCGGGCGTCGGCGACGTCTTGGGCAAGTCGCTGTTCGATGCATTGCCCAGGCTGAGGGGGCAGGGCTTCCGGGAGCTGCTCGATCAGGTCCGCACCACGGGCAGGCCGTACAAAGGACGGGCCGTTCCGGTCGTTCTTGCCGGGCAGGACGATGACCCTCCCCAGACCCGATACTTCGATTTCGTCTTCCAGCCCATTCCGGACGAATTCGGCGGCGTCGATGGGATCGTCGCGCAGGGTTACGAATGCACCGACCGGGTACGGACGGTCGAGGTCATGCGCGAGGCCGACCAGCGCAAGGACGAGTTCTTCGCGATGCTGTCGCATGAGATGCGCACGCCGCTCGCGGCGATCACGTTGGCAAGCCACGTCGTGAAGCGGTCGTTGCCCGCCGGCGACCCGGTGGCCGGGCGGCTGGCGGTCATCGAACGGCAGGCCGCGCACCTGACCGCGCTGGCCGACGATCTGATCGACGTGACGAGCATTCGCAGCGGCAAGTTCCAGTTGCGTCCGGAAGTGGTGCTCGCCCAGGACATCGCTTCGCGGGCAGCCGAAGCCTGCGCCAGCCATCTGTCGGCCAGGAACCAGCAACTGGATATGCGTCTGCCCGACGAATCGATCGCGTTGTTCGCGGATCCGCTGCGGTTGACTCAGGCGATCGTCAATCTCGTCAACAATGCGATCAAATATTCGCCGGCAGGCAGCAGGATCGCACTGACGCTGACGGCGGCTTCCGGCCTCGCCCGATTCGAGGTCGCGGACTCCGGCATCGGCATCGCGCCGGAGCTGCTGCCTCGTGTCTTCGACATGTTCATGCAGGTGCCCGTCGCGGACCGCCCCCGTCACAGCGGGCTGGGCATAGGGCTGGCCCTGGTCAGGCAGATCGTCGAGCTGCACGGAGGGCGGGTCGAGGCATCGAGCCCGGGCGTGGACCAGGGAAGCTGCTTCACCGTCGTGGTGCCGCAGCTTTGCGAAGCCGACGCCTCTCAGGCGATGCGGATCCGGCCCAATCAGATCAGGCCCTGACGGACTGATATCTAACTGATGCCGAACTGATGCCGCCTCTTCAAACAGACCCGCGCACGCTCGCTGCGCCACGCACGTCTCCGGTCGCGGTCGCGGTCTCGCTGGTCGCGTTCGGGCTGCTTGCTGCGCTCGTGCTGCCTTTCCTCACCGGTCTCGCGCGGCCGCTGCTGGCCGGGGATGCCGCCGTGCCGCCGGGATGGACCTCGGTCTCGGCGATAGCCACGGTCACGCTGGGCGCGGCGGCGCTCGTGCTGCTCGGCGGATCGCTGTACCGGCGGCTGCGCACACGGATGGACGACCAGGGTCTGCTGGTGCCCGGCTGGAGAGGCAGCCGCCGCGTACCATGGAGCGACATCGTGCGTGTGTCGGGGCGCGGCATGCAGATCCGGCTGCATACGGCCGGCGGCGCGGTGGTCGCGATCAATCCGCTGTGCTATGCCCGGCCGCGGGAGGCGATGACCTACATGCTGAGCCGGCTGCCGCGTCCGGTGGTGCCGGTCGGGCCGGGTTAGGCAGCCCCTGCCAGGGCCACGCGGGCATGGCCGCAGCGTGCAGGCCCTGACGGTGCAATGGCTCTGATCGGCCGTGCCGCCGCTCAGGTGAGCCAGCGCTTGCGCCGCCGGTAGTGCTTGACGCTCTGATAGTCCACCGCATGGCCGCCGCCCAGGTAGAACGCCTGCACGTCGGGGTTGCGGGCCAGCTCGTCGGCGGCGCCGTTCATCACCACCCGGCCGTTCTCGATCAGATAGGCCGACTGCGCGACCTCGAGAGCCGCCGCCGCATTCTGCTCGACCAGCAGGATCGCCACCCGCGCCTCGGTGTTGATCCGCCGGACGATGTCGAAGATCTCGTCGACCAGCATCGGCGCCAGACCCAGGCTCGGTTCGTCGAGCATCAGCAGCCGCGGCTCGGTCATCAGCGCGCGTCCGATCGCCAGCATCTGCTGCTCGCCGCCCGACAGGTAGCCGGCCTGCGCCTTGGCCCGCTGCGCGAGCCGCGGAAACCAGGTGAGCACCCGGTCGATCAGCTCCTGCACGTGGCGCCGGTCGCCATGCATCGTGGAGGCCGCCAGCAGGTTCTCGGCAGGGGTCAGGTGCTCGAACACCCGGCGCCCTTCCAGCACATGGGCCAGCCCCTGGCGCACGCGGGCGGCCGGCGACAGCTTGAGCAGGCTTTCGCCCTTCCAGCGCACGTCGCCGCGCGTCACCTCGCCACGCTCGGCGCGCAGCAGGCCGCTGACCGACTTCAATGTCGTGCTCTTGCCCGCGCCGTTGGCGCCCAGGAGCGCCACCAGCCCGCCCTCGGGCACGACGATCGACACGCCCTTGACGGCCAGGAACACGCCGTCGTAGACGACCTCGACGTTGTTGAGTTCGAGCAACGGCGTGGTCATCACCAACCCATCTGCATTGGATCCGACGGCGCCGCTGCGAAGCGGCCATCAGCAAGCAGCGGATATCCCGACAGCCAACCTGCCGAGGGCGGCCACGCGAAGCGGCCGCCGACGGAGGGATGCGTCGGATCCGGCTCCGCCGGTCCGACTGCATCGCCCCTGGGGGGAGGCGCCCGCAGGGCGCCAAGGGGGGGCCTCATTTTCCGGACTTCTTGAACTCGTCGGACGCGGTGCGGATCATCTTCCAGATCAGGTCCTGGTCGGCCGCCAGCCAGTCGCTCTTGGCGACCCACTTTTTGCCGTCCCACTGCGCGATCCGGCCCTGGCCGCCGCCCTGGTGGTCGGTCTTGGTGACGGTGACCGGCGGCAGCATGCCCTCGGCGGTAAACTTGGTGATGCTGCGCAGGCCCTCGTTCAGCTCGGCGGCGGTGATCGGCCCCTTCGGGTTCTTGGCGATCGCCAGCCGCGCGCCCTCGACCATCAGCGCACCGGCCATCACGCCGATGTTGTAGTAGGTGGTGCCGACGATCTCCGGCTTGCCGGCGCCCTTGCCCTTGGCGACCACGTCCTTCTCGATCGCCTTGATGATCGCCGGCTCCTTGCCGCCGGCCACCGCCTCGAACTTCAGGACGCCCTTGGCCGAGTCGGCGCCGACCACGTTCATCTCCGATTCGGACAGCCAGACGACCGAGGCGATTTTGTCCATCGGCATGCCGTTGCGCTGCGCTTCCTTCAGCGACGCGATCTGGCCGGCGCCGGCGCCCCAGATCAATGTCCAGTCGGGCCGGGCGCGGCGCACCTGGGTCCAGACCGCCGACTGTTCGGTGCCGGGCGGCGGATACGGATAGGTCTGCAGCTCGAAGCCGCGCGCCTTGGCCATCTCCTGCAGCAGCGGGATCGGCTCGCGGCCGAACGGCGTGTCGATGTGCACGTGGGCGATCCTCTTGCCCTTCAGGTCGCCGCCGGACTGGCGGGCGAAGTACTCGATCAGCGCGGCGGCCTGCGACCAGTAGCTCGGACTGAGCGGCATCACGTACGGGAACACGCTGCCGTCGGCGGCGTCGCTGCGCCCCGACAGCGTGGTGACCATGTTGATCTTGTCTTCGAGCGCCCGCGGCACCAGCGCGCGGCTGACCGGCGTGGACAGCGGGTCGACCAGGATCACGCCTTCCCGCTTGAATCGCTCGTAGGCTTCGATGCCGCGCTGCGGCGCGTTGCCGGTGTCGACGATGTCGAGGTTGAACTTGAAGCCGTTGATGCCGCCGCGTTCGTTGACCAGGGTCAGGTAGTCGCGCTGCCCCTGGCTGTATTCGGCGGTCACGAAGGTGTAGACCACCGTGAAGTCCTGGCAGGCGCCGAACTTGATCAGCTTGGCGTCCTGCGCGTGGGCGCTGCGCGCGAACGGCCCGATGGCCGGAAGCGTCGAGGCGGCGGCAGCGGCGGACAGGATCTTGCGTCGGGTCGTTTTCATTGTCTCTCCTGGGTGGTTGGGGTCAGCGCCGTGCATGGCGGAAAGGCCAGACGAGGAAATAATTGCGCAGGTTGTCGTAGATCTTCGCCAGGCCCAGCGGTTCGAACAGCAGAAAGCCCACGATCAGCGCGCCGTACAGCACCAGCGGCGCGTGCGCGGTGACGTCGGCGCTGACCGGCAGCGACAGGGCCTTCGCGGTGCCGGTGATCAGGTTGTTCAGCACCACCGGCGCGAGCAGGATCAGCGCCGCGCCGAAGAAGCTGCCGAGCACGCTGCCGAGGCCGCCGACGATCACCGTCGCCAGCAACTGGATCGACAGCTCGAGGTGGAACTGCTCCGGCGTCACCGCCTTGTAGTAGCAGAACGCGAACAGCGCGCCGGCCACGCCGCCGACGAACGAGCTGACCCAGAACGCCGACAGCTTGTAGCGGAACGTCGACACGCCGATGATCTCGGCCGCGTAGTCCTTCTCGCGCACCGCGGCCAGCGCCCGGCCGTAGCTGGTGCGCCGCACGTTCAGCATGAACAGCATCACCAGCATGCAGACGCCGAGCACGAACCAGTAGTAGGCGGTGTCGCCCTTCAGCGCGATGCCGAGCAGCCGCACCGGCGGTGCCTGCAAGGTCGCCTGGGTGCCGCCGCTGATCGCCGGCACGTGGATGATCACGTAGTCGACCAGGTACTGCATCGCCAGGGTCGAGATCGCCAGGTACAGACCCTTCACGCGCAGCGCCGCGGCACCGAACATCACGCCGATCGCCGCCGACAGCACGCCGCCGCCCAGCAGCGCGAGCTCGAACGGCAGGCCGGCGCGCACCATGTGCAGCGAGCCGTAGGCGCCGATCGCCATCACCGCGGCATAGCCCAGGTGCACCTGGCCGGCGCCGCCCATCAGCAGGTTCAGGCCCAGCGCGGCGGTGGACCACAGCAGCCACGGCAGCAGGTAGGTGCCGACATAGAGGCTCGGCAGCACCAGCGGCGCGATCGCCAGCAGCCCGATCGCGGCGATCACCAGCAGCCGGTCGAACGGCAGCGGCCACAACTGGCGGTCCTGCTGGTAGCGGGTGTGGCGGATGGCGGCCTGTCGGTAGAACATCGTGCGGCTCCTACACCCGTTCGATGTGTTCGCGGCCGAACAGGCCGTGCGGCCGCACCAGCACCGTCAGCAGGATGATCACCGACGCGACCACGTCGCGGGTGCCGCCGCCCAGCAGCGGATCGAGGTAGCCGGCGGCGATGCTCTCGGCCACGCCGATGATGAGGCCGGCCACCAGCACGCCGCCCACGCTGTCCAGGCCGCCGAGGATCGCGATCGCCAGCGCCTTCAACAGCAGCAGCGACAGGGTCCAGTCGACGCCCTGCACCGAGCCCCACAGGATGCCGGCCGCGGCCGCGGCGATGCCGGCCAGCCCCCAGGCGATCGCGATGACCCGCTCGACCTTGATGCCGACCGACCAGGAGGCGATCTGGTCGTCGGACACCGCACGCATCGTCACGCCCAGCCGCGAGTTGAAGAACGCGATCGCGCCGAGGATCAGCAGCAGCGCGACGCCGCCGCCGACCAGATAGGCCCGGTTCACCAGGATCTCGCCGACGAACACCGGCGTCTGCGGGATGCCGAGGTCGAGCTTGCGCACCGTGGAGCCGAAAATGCCGGGCAGCAGCCCGCGCAGCATGATCTCCAGCCCCAACGTCAGCATGATCACCATGATGATCGGCTGGCCGATCATCCGGCGCAGCACCAGCCGCTCGATCACCATGCCGAACACGAACAGCGCCGCCACGCCCAGCGGGATCGCGGCCCATATCGGCAGGCCGAAGGTCTGCGTGAACATCACGCACACGTAGCCGCCGGCCATCGCGAAGGCGCCCTGCGCGAGGTTCGCGTAGCGCGAGGCCTTGTAGATCAGCACCATGCCCAGCGCGGTCAGCGCGTACATCAGGCCGACCAGGGCGCCGTTGATCGTCAGCTCGCCGATCAGGTAGATGTCCATGTTAGTGGCGCCCGGCCGCCCGAAGCCGCTGACAGCCTTGCAGGCCGCGGTCGCGCTGGCAGGCGCGACCTCTCGCACCGGCGCGTCGCATGCGACGCGAAACCCCGGTGCAAGCCCCCTCGGGGGGCAGCGAACGAAGTGAGCGTGGGGGTGGTTTCATCCTCAGACCTTTTCGATCGACAGCCGGCGCTTCAGCACGCCGGTCTCGCCGCTTTCGTAGGTGATCGTCGCCTCGAAGTCGACGGTGTGGGAGCCGTCGTACAGCGCGGCGATTAACGCGCGGTAGCGGTCCTCGACGATGTTCCGGCGCAGCTTGCGGGTGCGGGTGATCTCGCCGTCGTCGGCATCGAAGTCCTTGTGCAGGTTCACGAAGCGCCTGACCGCCAGCTCCGGCTTCAGCACGCCGTTCACGTGCCTGAGCACCTGGCGCACCAGCCCGGCCACCTCGGGAAGCTGCGACAGCTCGGCGTACGAGGTGTACGACAGGCTGCGCTGCTCGGCCCAGTGGCCGACCGCGTCGAAGTCGATGCAGACGATCGCGGTCAGGTCGTCGCGGCCGGCGCCGATCACCGCCACGTTGCGCACGTACGGGCTGAACTTGATGCGGTTCTCGATGTAGTTCGGCACGTAGCGTTCGCCGCCGGCGGTCGTGACCACCTCGCTGACGCGCCCCAGCACCACCAGGTGGCCGTCGTCCTCCAGATAGCCGGCATCGCCGGTGCGGAACCAGCCGTCGGCGGTGAAGGCCGATGCGGTGGACGTGGGGTCGTTGAAATAGCCGCCGAACACCGAACCGGAGCGGACCTGGATCTCGCCGTCGTCGGCGATGCGCACCGATACCCCGGGCATCGGCTTGCCGACGGTGTGCAGCTTGACGTCGCCATCCTGCTGCGCGGCGGTCAGCGCCGAGGTCTCGGTCTGGCCGTAGAACTGCGACAGGTTGACGCCCAGCGCGCGGAAGAACACGAACGTGTCCTCGCCCATCGCCTCGCCGCCGGTGAACGCTCGGCGCGCCTTGGACAGTCCCAGCCAGTCCTTCAGCGGCGCGCAGACCAGCACCTCGGCCAGCGCCCGCATCAGCCGTTCGCCGACGCCCGGCGTCTGGCCGGCCAGCTTCTTGCGTTCCAGCGCGATCGCCTTCGGCATGAAGTAGTGGAACAGCCGGCGCTTCAGCGGCGTCGATTCCTCCATGCCGACCTGGATCCGGGTCAGCATGTTGTCCCAGGCGCGCGGCGCTGCCAGGTACATCGTCGGCGCCACCTCGCGCAGATCGTGCAGCACCGTTTCCTGGCGCTCGGGAATGTGGGTGGCGAAGCGCAGCGCGAGGCCGGCGCCCAACGTGAACACGAAGTCGCCGACCCAGGCGGTGGGCAGGTACGCATAGTGGCGGTCGCCCACCTCGAAGTGGCCGCAGGCGCGGGCGTTCAGCACGCCGCTGATGATGTTCGCATGGGTCAGCGCGATGCCCTTGGGCACGCCGGTGGTGCCCGACGAGTGCAGCAGCACTGCATGGTCGTCGGGCCGTGCGCGCCCGGCGAGATCGTCGGCGAGGCCGGTGGTCGCCGCCAGCAGCGCACGGCCCTGCTCGAGCAGCTCGTCGAGGCTGGCCAGCCCGGGGGCCGTATAGTCGGCCAGACCGCGCGGGTCGTCATAGACGATCAGCCGCGGCCGGCCGATCCGTTCGCGCAGATCCAGCAGCTTGTCGACCTGTTCCTGGTCCTCGGCCAGCGCGACGTCGGGTTCGCCGTGGCGGGTGTAGTGGTCGAGCTCGGCCGGCGGCACGTCGGGGTAGACCGGCACCGGGAATGCGCGCAGTGTCATCAGCGCCAGCATCGCGATGTAGAGGCGCGCACGGTTGTCGCCGATCGACGTGACCGCCTGGCCGGCCGTGATGCCGCGGGCCTGCAGCGCGGCGGCCAGCGCCAGCACGTCGTTGCGCAGCCCGCTCCACGAGATCTCCTGCCAGATGCCGTAGTCGCGCTCGCGGATCGCGATCTCGCCGGGATGGCGGGCGGCGTTGCGGTTCAGCGCGTCGATCAGGGTCGCCGGCCGCTCGGCGCCGGCGGCCTGCGCGGCGTCGGCGCCGCCGCTGATCACGCGGGCCGGGGCGCTGGCCACGGTATCGTTCATGCCGACCCCGCCGGTTGGCGGTGCTGCCGCCCGATGCGGCATGCGGCGATGATCACGCGGCGCGCGGCGACCACGCGGCGTGCAGCAGGCATGCGGGCCGCGGCAGGCACGCGGCGTGCGGCGATCATGCGGCCACCTTCACCGACATCTTGCCGGCCGCGCGCTGACCCAGGTATGCCTCCACGACCTTCGGATCGCTGATCGCGGCGCGCGGCTCGCCCTGCGCGATCGTCTCGCCGTAGCTGAGCACCATGACCCGGTCGCACAGCGCGGTGACCACGTCCATGTGATGCTCGATCAGCAGGATCGACACGCCCCGCTCGTCGCGGGCATCGAGGATGAAGCGGGCGATGTACTCCTTCTCCTCCTGGTTCATGCCGGCCATCGGTTCGTCGAGGATCAGCAGCTTCGGCCGGGCGACCAGCGCCCGCGCCAGCTCCACCCGCTTCTGCATGCCCGGCGAGATGATGTCGACCGGTTCGTCGCGGATGTCCTGAAGCTGCATGAAGTCGATGATCTCCTCGACCGCCTCGCGGTGCGCGAGCTCCTCGCGCTGGGCCCACCACCAGTAGAACAGCGACGGTAGCGCGCCGGGCTTCATCAGCACGTGGCGACCCAGCAGGATGTTGTCGAGCACGCTCATGCCGCGGAACAGCGCCAGGTTCTGGAACGTGCGGGCGAGCGATCGCTGCGCGACCTTGAACGGCTTCAGGCCGGTGATGTCCTCGCCGAACAGCGTGACCCGCCCGGCGTTCGGCGGATAGAAGCCGGTGATCACGTTGACCATCGTCGTCTTGCCGCTGCCGTTGGGGCCGACCAGCCCGAAGATCTCGCCGCGATCGATCCGCAGATCGACGCCCTTCAGCGCGCGCAGCCCGCCGAACGAGCGCTCGATGCCTTCGCAGAGCAGCACCGGCTGCTGCGGATCGGGCTGGACCTGCGGGTCCTGGCTCATGTTCTCCTCGTCCCCTTCTCGTCCCGTTCTGGATCGCTGGTTCTCGACCGCCGGTTCTCGATCGCTAGGATATACGCTCTGCTTACGGCGCCCTTACGTCACATCCTGAACACCCCGTAGCCTGGATCGCCGAATGGCACGGCGGCGGCGGCCGACAGCGCGATGCCGAGCGCATTGCGGGTGTCGACCGGATCGAGGATGCCGTCGTCCCACAGCTCGGAGGTCGAGTAGTACGCGCTCGACTCGCGCCGGTAGTCCTCGAGCACCGGGTCGCGGATCGCCGCGATCTCTTCGGCCGACAACGTGCGCCCTTCGCGCTGCAACTGACGGATCTTGACCTCCGACAGCACGTTGGCGGCCTGGTCGGCGCCCATCACCGAGATCTGGCTCTGCGGCCACATGAACAGGAAGCGCGGATCGAATGCGCGGCCGCTCATGCCGTAGTTGCCGGCGCCGAACGAGCCGTTGACGATCACGGTGAACTTCGGCACCACCGAGCCGGTGACCGCCATGATCATCTTCGCGCCGTCCTTCGTGATGCCCGCCCGTTCGTAGTCACGACCCACCATGTAGCCGGTGATGTTCTGCAGGAACAGGATCGGCGTGCGGTTCTGGTTGCACAGCTCGATGAAGTGGGCACCCTTCAGCGTGCTGTCGTTGAACAGCACGCCGTTGTTCGCGAGGATGCCGATCCGGTAGCCCCAGAGCCAAGCGTACCCGCATATCAGGGTCGTGCCATATGCGGGTTGATACTCATGGAAGCGGCTGCCGTCGACCAGCCGGGCGATCACCTCGCGCATGTCGAACTGGATCTTGATGTCGCGCGGGATCACGCCGTACAGCTCCTGCGGATCGTAGTACGGCGGCTCGGGCTCGCGGCGCGCGAATGCGTTGGCGGGCGGGCGCTGCCATTGCGCGACGATGTCGCGGGTGATCGCCAGCGCCTCGTCCTCGGTGGCGGCCGGATAATCGGCGACGCCGGACACCTGCGTGTGCATGTCGGCGCCGCCCAGCTCGTCGACGGTGACGTCCTCGCCGGTGGCGGCCTTCACCAGCGGCGGGCCGCCGAGGAAGATCGCGCCGGTGCCGCGGACGATCACGTTGTAGTCCGACAGCGCCGGCACGTAGGCACCGCCGGCGGTGCAGTGGCCCAGCACCACCGCGACCTGCGGCACGCCCATCTTCGACAGGGTGGCCTGGTTGCGGAAGATCCGCCCGGCGTAGTAGCGGTCGGCGAAGAGCTCCGACTGGGCCGGCAGGAAGCCGCCGGCGCTGTCGCACAGGTGGATCACCGGCAGCCGGTTCTCGATCGCGATGTCCAGGGTGCGGACGATCTTCTTCACCGAATGCGGATACCAGGCGCCGCCCTTCACGCTGGCGTCGTCGGCATGCAGGATCACCTCGCGGCCGCTGACGATGCCGATGCCGCTGACCTGGCCGGCGCCGGGCACCTCGCCGTTCCATGCCATGTTGGCGGCCAGGGTCGACAGTTCCAGGAACGGCGTGCCGGGGTCGAGCAGCCGTTCGATGCGGTCGCGGACGAACAGCTTGTTCTGCCGCGCCAGCCGTTCCATGTCGCGGGCCGGGCGCTCGGTGCGCACCCGCTGCTGGCGTTCGTGCAGCGCCGCGGCCAGCGCGCGGTTGTGCGTGAAGTTGGCCTGGAAGGCGGCGCCGCGGGTGTCCAGCCGGGATTCGATGCGTTTCATCGGCTGGCGCCATCCGGTTGCAGGGTTTCGCCAGTCCCCGTCGGGGGCCGGTCGGCGGGCTGGGCGGTTGTCGGGGTCAGCGACACCAGCGGCGCGCCGCGATCGAACACCTGGCCGATCGTGACGTGGACCGTGTCGACCACGCCGTCGCGCCAGGCGCTGATCGTGGTTTCGAGCTTCATGCTTTCGATGACCAGCAGCGTGTCGCCGCGGCTCACGGCGGCGCCGGCGCTGACCGTCACCGACACGACGGTGCCCGGCATCGGCGCATGCGCCGCATCCTGTGCGCCGCCGCCCGCCTCGGCCTCGGCCCGCTGCAGCGGATGCCGGTGGGTCAGCGACCAGGTGTCGCCGGCCAGATGAACGTGCACCGTGTCGCCGTCGATCGCGACGGTGACGGGCAGCGAGCGGCCGGCGACCGTCAGGTGGCCGCTGCCGTCGGCGGCGAGGTCCAGCGCAATCGGCGTGCCGCGGGCATCTCCGGATCCGTCTGCCCAGGCCGTCCCGGCAGACTCTGTCGCACCGGCAGCGCCGGTCGCGGCGTCAGCGATCCGCGTCACGCCGGTGGCCGTGGCGGTGCCGTCTGCGTCGGTCGTTCCGGCGGGAACGCCGTCGCCGGTGGCCCGCCCGGCATGCAGCCGCCATCGGCCGGAGTCATGCGACAGCCAGACCTCGTGTTCGATGCCGTCGAGCAGGAATGCGTGCCGCATCGTGTCCGTTTCTCTCTCTGTCCGCCCGTCGTGCCGGTCGCCGTCAGTTCCGCCAATGGCCGATCGCCGCATGCAGCGCCGGGATCGCCAGCGCCTCGTCGCGCACCGGCCGGGCCGACAGCGCCGCGGCGGCGAGCAGCGCCTGCAAGGTGCCGGCGTCGGGCGCGGGGTCGGCCGCCAGTTCCGGATGCGCATCGAGGAAGCCGGTGTGCACCTCGCCGGCGGCGAAACGCGGATCGCGGGTCAGCCGGCGCAGAAAGCCGATGTTGGTCCGGCAACCGAGCAGCACCGTGCGGGCCAGCGCCTCGTCGGCCGCGGCCAGCGCGGCCGGCCGGTCGGCGGCGGTGACGATCAGCTTCGCGAGCATCGGATCGAAGGCGACGGTGACGGCATTGCCTTCGCGGATGCCGGCGTCGACGCGGATGCCGTCGCCGGCGGGCGGGCGCCAGGCCAGCACCGGGCCGGTGGTCGGCACGAAGCCGCCGGCCGGATCCTCGGCATACAGCCGGTACTCGATCGCATGGCCGCGGGTACCGATCGCCGACTGGGGGTAGCCCAGCGGTTCGCCGGCGGCGATCCGCAACTGCTCGCGGACCAGATCGATGCCGGTGATCTGCTCGGTGACCGGGTGCTCGACCTGCAGCCGGGTATTCATCTCGAGGAAGTAGAACTCGCCGCGGCCGAAGATGAACTCGACGGTGCCGGCGTTGCGGTACCCGGCGCGCCGGGCGATGCCGGCCGCGGTCTCGCAGATCCGCGCACGCGTCGCCTCGTCGAGCGCCGGCGACGGCGATTCCTCGACGATCTTCTGAAAACGGCGCTGCACCGAGCATTCGCGCTCGAACAGGTGCACGACGTTGCCGTGGTGATCGCCCAGCACCTGGACCTCGATGTGCCGCGGGTTCTCGATGTAGCGCTCGACGTAGAGCCGCCCGTCGCCGAAGTAGCGCTGGCCTTCGCTGCGGGCGCGCACGATCTCGTCGTGCAGCCGTGCCGCGTCGCGGACGATCCGCATGCCCTTGCCGCCGCCGCCGGCGGCCGGCTTGATCAGCAGCGGAAAGCCGACGGCCAGCGCCCGTTGCTCGAAGCTGGCCGGGTCATCGTCCTCGATCGCCGACGGCGCGACCGGGAACCCGGCCTGTGCGACGAATGCCCGCGCGCGCACCTTGTCGCCCATCAGGTCGATCGCGTCCGGGCCGGGGCCGATGAAGGTCAGGCCGGCGCCGGCCACCTTGCGGGCGAACGCGGCGTTCTCGGACAGGAAGCCGTAGCCCGGATGGATCGCACCGGCGCCGCCGGCACGGGCGGCGGCGATGATCTGGTCGGCGTCCAGATAGGCGGCCACCGGCGTGTCGCCGCCGATCTCCAGCGCCTGGTCGGCCAGCCGCACCGCCGGCGAGTCGCGGTCCACCGGATGGAACACGACGAGGCCGCGCAGCCCGAGCGCCCGGACGGTGCGCAGCACCCGGACCGCGATCTCGCCGCGGTTGGCGACCAGCACCGAGTCGAACGGCCAGCGGGAGCAGTCGCAGGAGGGGGTCATGGTTTGCGGGGGCGGGGAAACGGCGCGCGCCGTGCGGGTGAAATCCGCTGGCGGGCACGGCGATGCGCCGCCCCGGGTTCGAGCCGGTCGGCGATCCGGGTCAGCCGGCCGATCTGCTGCTCGAGGGCGAGCACCGCGTTGCCGGCCTGCCCGCGCGGCCGGGCGCCCAGGCCGCCCCAGACCAGCGAGGTCAGCTCATCGGCGCGACGGCCCAGGTCCAGATCGCCGAGCCCGTCGATGTACCGCCAGGTCAGGTGCTCGATGCCGCCGTAGACCAGATCACGCACCAGCGTCGCGTCGACTTCGGCAGCGATCTCCCCGGAACGCCGGCCTTCTTCGACGACGTCGGTCAGCATCGTCGTGTAGCGCCGGTTCATCGCATGCAACGTCGAACCGCGGTAGTCGGGCTGCGTGCGCACCTGCTGGAACATCAGCCGGGCCAGCAGCGGGCTGTCGTGGATCGGGGGCAGATGGCGCCAGATCAGATAGCGCAGCTTGGGGCGGGCGCCCGGGATGCCGGGCAGCTCGCGGCTGTAGTCGCCGAACATCTCCTCGTACCAGTTGGCCAGCACCGTGTGCAGCAGCTCGCGCTTGCTGTCGAAGTACTTGTACAGCGTGCCCTCGACGATGCCGCAGCGGGCGGCGATGTCGGACATCAGCGCGGCGTCGTAGCCGTGCTCGGTGAAGGCGGCCAGCGCGGCCGCCAGGATCTCGCCGACCCGACGTTCGCGGGCGACGCGGACGCGGACCGCGCTTCGGCTCATCCGGCCGCCCCCGGGGCAGTCGGTTTGTCAGCGTCCATTCGAGCTACGGTCGGGCGACGTGGTGAGTCAGACTCACTTGTGCACTGCACACCGATGTCCGTTGTTTTCATTTGGAACAAGCGCATGGGCGGTGACGATCGAAAGGTTGTCAAACGGCTTTTGCTTGATAATGGCGAGTCTGACTCATTACACTTCAGGCAGCGAATCCCTGTCAAGCATCGACCACGGAGACTCCCCGATGACCGTCAGCCAGCCAGCCGTCGCGCCCCGCGATCCCGCCCAGGTTTTCAGCGGCCTGAGCGACTCCGAACGAGAGGTGCTCGATGCGGCAGACCGGTTCGCGCGGCAGGAGCTCTATCCGCTGTCGAAGCGGATGGACGACGAGGAATGGTGGCCTCCGGAGGCGTTCCCGCTGATCGGCCGCACCGGCTACTTCGGGATCACCGCGCCGCCGGAGCTGGGCGGCGCCGGCATGGATCTGTTCGCCAGCGGGCTGGTGCTGCAGGCGTTCGGCCGCTGGAACCATGCGCTGGCGCTGAGCTGGGTCGCGCACGAGAACCTGTGCCTGAACAACCTGCTGCGCAACGCGTCGCCGGCGCAGGCTCGGCAGTACCTGCCGGCGCTGATAAGCGGCGAGCACATCGGTGCGCTGGGTCTGACCGAGCCGGGTGCCGGCTCCGATGCGCTGGGCTCGATGCGAACCACCGCGCGCCGCGACGGCGACCACTGGGTGCTGAACGGCAGCAAGCTGTACATCACCAACGGGCCCGTGGCGGACGTGCTGCTGGTCTATGCGAAGACCTCGCCGGACAAGGGCGCGCAGGGCATCTCGGCCTTCATCGTGGAAAGCGCGTTCCCGGGGTTCCGGGTCGCGCAGAAGCTGGTCAAGATGGGGTTCCGCGGCAGCCAGACCGCCGAGCTGGTGTTCGATGAATGCCGGGTGCCGGCGGCGAACCTGGTCGGCGAGGAGGATCGCGGCGTCCGGGTGGTCATGAGCGGGCTGGACCTGGAGCGGGCGATGGTGTCGCCGCTGTGCCTGGGGATCGCCGAGCGGGCGCTGGCGCTGTCGCTGGAGTACGCGCGGACACGCAAGCAGTTCGGCCAGCCGATCGCCAACTTCCAGATGATCCAGTCGAAGCTGGCCGACATGTACGTCCGGGTCGAGGCGATGCGGGTGTTCACCTATCAGACCTTGCGGGCGGCCAACGAGCTGGAGATCGGCGGCGGCGGCCGCGGCGGGATCCACCAGCTCACCGCGGCGTCGGTGATGTTCGCGGCCGACACGATGAACCAGGTGCTCGACGACGCGGTGCAGATTCACGGCGGCGCGGGCTATATCTGGGAGACCGAGATCAACCGGCTGTACCGCTCGATCAAGCTGCTGGAGATCGGCGCCGGCACCACTGAAGTGCGCAAGATCATCATCGCCGGTGAGCTGTTGCGCGGCTGAACGCTATCATGAGTGGAATAGAGACGGATTTGAACAACATGACCGGCGAAGCCGCAGCGCCGCCGAGCCCGGTCGACGGCGCGCTGCCGCCGGCCGGCCCGACGGTCACGATCGACGATCTCTGGGCGGCGCCTACCGTGTTCCGCGATGATCTCTATCGCGACCGGGTGGTGCTGGTGTCGGGCGCCGGGTCCGGCATCGGCCGGGGCATCGCGCTGCTGTTCGCGCGGCTGGGCGCGCGCGTCGTGATCTGCGGGCGCACGGCGGCCAAGCTCGAGGCGGTGGCCGATTTCGCCCGGGCCCGCGGTGCGGCGATCCTCCCGGCCGCCGCGGACATCCGCGAGCCGGAGCAGGTGCGCGGCCTGTTCGACACGGTGGAACAGGCGTTCGGCCCGGTGGACGTCCTGATCAACAATGCCGGCGGCCAGTTTCCGCAGCCCGCGATCGACTTCTCGGTCCGTGGCTGGAACGCGGTGGTCAACAACAACCTGAACGGCACCTGGCTGATGATGCAGCAGGCAGCCCAACGCTGGCGGGCAGCCGGGCGCGGCGGCAGCATCGTCAACATCGTCGCGCCGACCGAGCGCGGCATGCCGGGGGTCGCCCACACGGTGGCGGCGCGCGCCGGCGTCATCGGCCTGAGCCGTACGGTGGCGGTCGAATGGGCGCCGCTGGGCATCCGCGTCAACTGCGTATCGCCGGGGCTGATCGGCACCGAAGGGCTGGCGGTCTATCCGCCGGAGGCGGCGAAGGAATGGCCCAAGGCCAATCCGATGAAGCGCTGGGGCTCGCCGATCGACATCGCCCAGGCCTGCGCATGGATCGCCGGGCCGGCCGGCAACTTCGTGACCGGCGAGGTCTGCACCGTCGACGGCGGCGGCCGGCTGTGGGGCGAACTGTGGACCGCCGGCCGGCCGGAGTGGTATCGGTCCGGTGATTGAGCTGAGGCGAGGGCATGTCGAAACGCCGCGCTCCGCCGAGCGGCGCGAACGGCGGCGCTCGGCGATCGACGGTGCACCCGACGCGACGCGGGTTGCCTCACGAGCGCCGCGATCCCGCCGTTCTCGATCGCGGTCGGCGCCGATGTGCTGGCCGACCTGCGGGAGTGGTTCGCGACCTTGCGCTGAGCGGCAGGCGCGCGGCAGTCCCCTACAATGAACGTCGCCGATCGCGCGACGCCGGTCGGCGAACGCACGTGGAGCCGACGATGCCGACCTCGCCCAATCCGTACCGCCAGGACCTCGACCGCAATCCCGCGAACTACGTGCCGCTGACGCCGGTCAGCCTGCTGGAATGGGCGGCCGACGTCTATCCGTCCCGCTGCGCGGTGATCCACGGCAGTCTGCGGCTCACCTGGGCGCAGGTGCTGGAGCGGGCGCGGCGGCTGGCCAGCATGCTGGCGGCGCGCGACATCGGCGACGGCGACACGGTGGCGGTGGTGCTGCCCAACACCCCGCCGATGATCGACGCCCACTACGGGGTGCCGATGGCCGGCGCCGTGCTGAACACCATCAACACGCGGCTGGACGCGCCGACGATCGCGTTCATCCTGAAGCACTGCGGTGCCAAGGTGCTGATCGTCGACCGCGAGTTCGCGCCGGCGGTGTCGCAGGCGCTGGCGATCAACCGCGAGGCTGGCGTGCCGCTGCCGTACGTGGTCGACGTCGACGATGCGTTGTACGCCGGCCCCGGCGAGCGGCTCGGCGACGTCGAATACGACGCCTGGATCGCGCAGGGCGACCCGCATCATGCCTATGCGCTGCCGTCCGACGAATGGGATGCGATCGGCCTGAACTACACGTCGGGCACCACCGGCAATCCGAAAGGCGTGGTCGTGCATCACCGCGGCGCCTACCTGAACGCGGTCGGCAACGTGCTGTCGTGGAGCCTGCCGCGGCATCCGATCTACCTGTGGACCCTGCCGATGTTCCACTGCAACGGCTGGTGCTTCCCGTGGACGATCGCGGCGGTGGCGGGAACCAATGTCTGCCTGCGCCGCGTCGAGGCGAAGGCGATCCTCGATGCGATCCGCGAGCACCGGGTGAGCCACTACTGCGGCGCGCCGATCGTGCATTCGATGCTGATCGCGGCGCCCGACGAACTGAAGCGCGGCATCGATCACGAAGTCCGCTGCATGGTCGCCGGCGCCGCGCCGCCGGCGGCGATGATCGCCGGCATGGAGAGCCTGGGCTTCAAGCTCACCCACGTCTACGGCCTGACCGAGGTCTACGGCCCGGCGGCCGCCTGCCTGCCGCAGGAGGACTGGGCGGAGCTGGATCTGGCCGGCCGGGTCGAGAAGAACGGCCGCCAGGGCGTGCGCTACCCGGTGCAGCAGGGCTGCACGGTGATCGATGCCGAGACGCTTGCCGAGGTGCCGCGCGATGGGCAGACGATGGGCGAGGTGGTGTTCCGCGGCAACATCGTCATGAAGGGCTACCTGAAGAACCCGGCGGCCACCGACGAGGCCTTCCGCGGCGGCTGGTTCCACACCGGCGACCTCGGCGTCGTCTACCCGGACGGCTACGTGAAGCTGAAGGACCGCGCCAAGGACATCATCATCTCGGGCGGCGAGAACATCTCGTCGATCGAGGTCGAGGACGTGCTGTACAAGCATCCCGCGGTGCTGGCCTGCGCGGTGGTCGCCAGGCCCGATGCGAAGTGGGGCGAGACGCCGCTGGCGTTCGTCGAGCTGCGGCCCGGCGCGCAGGCCACCGAGCAGGAGATCGTCGCGCACTGCCGGGCGCATCTGGCGGGCTTCAAGTGTCCGCGCGAGATTCGCTTCGAGGAGGTGCCCAAGACCAGCACCGGCAAGATCCAGAAGCATCTGCTGCGGGCCAAGACCGGGGCCGCGGCGGCGATCGAGGCGAAGAGCTGACCAGGGGCCCTCCATAGGGCGCCGGCAGGACACCGGCGACCCACCGATCGGGAAACGAACGACGCCAAGCAGACAACGGAGTCCGCGCACATGAAGATCGTCATCGGCCAGATGAAGCACGAGACCAACACCTTCTCTCCGGTGCCCACGCGGCTGGAGCGGTTCGGCGCCGGCCGCGCCGAGCCGCTGAACGGCCGCGCTGCCTATGACGCCTACAAGGGCACCGGCGCCGCGGTGGCGGCGTTCCTCGATCTGGCCGACGAGCTGGGCGCGGACATCGACTTCGCGGTGGCCGGCAATGCGCCGCCCAGCGGCCCGGTCGAGGACGATGCCTACGAGTACATGGCCGGCCGGATCTGCGACGCGGTGCGGCGCGGCTGCGATGCGGTGCTGCTCGACCTGCATGGCGCGATGGTCACCCGCAGCCACGACGACGGCGAGGGCGAGCTGCTGCGCCGGGTGCGCAGCATCGCGCCCGACGTGCCGATCGGCGTGGCGATGGACATGCACACGAATCTCTTCGCCGAGATCGTCGACAACGCCACCGCGGTGGCCGGCTACCAGACCTACCCGCACGTCGACATGTACGAGACCGGCCTGCGCGCCGGCCGCGCGGCGCTCGCGAAGCTGCAGCGCCGCGCGAACCCGACGATGGCCTGGGGCAACCGGCCGATGCTGCCGCACGTGATGCGCCAGGGCAGCGACGATTCGCCGAACAAGGAGCTGCAGGCACGCTGCCGCGAGATGGAGAGGCAGGGCGCGCTGGCTGCGACGGTGTTCGTCGGCTTTCCCCATGCCGACATTCCGAACGCCGGGCTGTCGGCGGTCGTCGTGCCCGACAACGCCCCGGCGCTCGCTCGCCGCTGGTGCGACGAGCTGCTCGACATGGCCTGGGCCGCGCGCGAGGCGTTCGTCTACCGGATCGAGCCGCTGACGGCTTCGATGGAGCGCGCCCGCCAGCTCGCCGCGCAGCCCGCGAGTGGAACGGACAAGGGATCGTCCGAGGGGCCGGTCGTGCTGCTCGATCACTACGACAACTGCGCGTCGGGCGGCACGATGGATACCACCGCGGTGCTGGCGGCGATGCTCGAGGCGCGGCTCGCCAACGCGGCGGCCTTCGCGATCTTCGATCCGCAGGCGGTGCAGGCGATGCTGGCCGCCGGCATCGGCGCCGAGCTGACCCTGCCGCTGGGCGGCCGCCTGCCGATGCCCTCGATCGGCCGCACCGGCGAACCGCTGACGGTGACCGGAACGGTCCGCCGGATCAGCGACGGGCGCTTTCGCAACTACGGCCCGATGGCGCGCGGCGAGCGGATGAACATGGGGCCCAGCGTGCTGTTCGACACCGGCAACGTCGAGATCGCGGTCATCTCGCGCCACGTCGAGCCGTCGGACCTGGCCTGCCTGCGGGCGATCGGCATCGAGCCGGCCGACAAGAGCGTGCTGATGCTGAAGAGCCGCATCCACTGGCGCGCCGGGCTGCGGCGCTATGCGAAGGCGATCGTCGAATGCGCCGGCGTCGGCGTCTGCACGTCGGACTACGGTACGCTGGACTTCAAGCGGGTGCGCCGGCCGATCTTTCCGCTGGACGCCGACGCGCGCGCCTGACGGCGACCGGGCGAGTCACGCAACCGCTGTCGCGCCGGGCGCCATGCGGCGGACCGACGACGGCGGTCCGCATGCTGTCACTGCGACTTGACGCGCTCGATCGCCTGGTAGTTGACCCGCGTCAGCGCCTCGGCGCAGTCGCCTTCCGAGGCCATCACGCAGTAGGCGCGGACCACGAAGCGGTCGGCCACGAAGGTCTCGACTTCCATCCGATCTTCGGTGTAGCGGGTCAGCAGCGCCTTGCGGCCGCCGATCATCAGGCTCTTCTGCTGATCGTTGCGCACGTCGGTGCGCAGATAGGCCGCGATCTCGTCCCGGTAGGCACGGGCGGCGGCCGCCCCTTCGTCCATGATCGACAGCCGGATCGCCTGCCGGGCCTCGTTGCGGTAACGGGCCGATGCCAGGCTGCGCGGCGGATTGTCGCTGGTCTTCAGCTCCACCGGCTCACGCTTGAGGCCGTTGAAGCCGGCCGGCAGCACGCTGGCCAGGCTGGCCGGGTCGATCGTGGCCTGCGCATGGGCCTGCGCGGCGAGCATCGCGGCGCCGGCCGCCAGCAGCATCCGACCGTATCGCCTGAAGGATCTGTTCAGCATGTCTTCGTCGCCGGCCGTCGGAGGCCGGTCTTTCGTTCGCAGGGGGCCATTGTCGCAGTCGATCGGCCGTCAGACCCATGACCGTTGTTTGGAAGGCGAATTGCCGCCGGGCGCCGTCTCCGAATGGCCGAGCACGAAGGCCTCGAACTCGTCGGCCGGCAGCGGCTGCGACAGCAGGAAGCCCTGCATCTCGTCGCAGCCCTGTTCGTAGAGAAAGCTCTGCTGGGCGTTCGTCTCGACCCCCTCGGCAATGACCTTCAGCTTCAGCGAATGGGCCATCGCGATGATCGTGCGGGTGATCGCCACGTCGTCGGCGTCGTCGGGCACGTCGCGGATGAACGAGCGGTCGATCTTCAGCCCGTCGATCGGGAAGCGCTTCAGATGGGCCAGCGATGAGTAGCCGGTGCCGAAGTCGTCGATCGACAGCGACACGCCCATCGTCTTCAGCCGGCCGAGGATCTGCACCGCCTTCTCCGGATCGCGCATCACCATCGACTCGGTGATCTCCAGCTCCAGTGCCGACGGCGGCAGGCCGGTCTCGCGCAGGATCTCGCGGACCTGACGGGTCAGGTTGGCCTGCGTGAACTGGCGCGCCGACAGATTGACCGCCACCCGCAACGACGGCAGTCCGCGCGTCCGCCACGCATGGAGCTGGCGGCAGGCGGTCTCGATGACCCAGCGGCCCAGCGGCACGATGAGGCCGGTCTCCTCGGCGAGTGGGATGAACTGCGACGGCGGCACCATGCCGCGGTCGGGATGCCGCCAGCGGACCAGCGCCTCCATGCCGGTGATCCGGCCGGTCTCCAGGTCCAGCTTGGGCTGGTAGTGCAGCAGGAATTCGTCGCGTTCCATCGCCTGGCGCAGCGCCGATTCCAGCGCCAGCCGTTCGCCGACGCGCGCGCCGAACTGTGCGCTGTACGCCTGATAGGTGTTCCTGCCGAGTTCCTTGGCGCGATACATCGCCACGTCGGCATTGGCCAGCACTTCGTCGGCGTTCTCGCCGTCGTGAGGCAGCCGTGCGATGCCCACCGACGCCGTCACCTGGTAGTCGATGCCTTCGAGCCGGTAGGGCTGCGACACCGCGTCGATCATCGAGCGGGCCGCGTCGACAGCCTGTTCGCGGCCCTTCGCGCGGCCGATCAGCACCGCGAACTCGTCGCCGCCGAGCCGGGCGACCAGCACGTCGTCGCCGAACGATGCGAAGCAGCCGGTCAGCCGGGCCGCCACCTGCTTCAGCAGCTCGTCGCCGACCCGGTGGCCCAGCGAGTCGTTGATCGTCTGGAAACGGTCCAGGTCCATCAGCAGCAAGGTCGCGGTCTCGTCGCCGCCGCGCGCACGGATCACCTCGTCGGCCAGCCGCGCATCGAACTGGTTGCGGCTGGCCACGCCGGTCAGCGTGTCGTACTGCACCAGCCTGCGCATCGCCCGCGCCGCCCGCTCGCCGCCGGCGAACTGGCGGGCCAGCACGCTGATCAGCAGCACCAGCAGCAGCGCCACAGCGGCCGCGCCGCTGGCCAGCATGTGCATCTGGTCGCGCCACTCGGCGAATACCGTCTGGCGCGACATCGACACGGTGATCGTCAGCGGCAGGCGCGGCAGCTTGCGCGAGTGCTCGAGCCGGAAGCCGTCGTCGGGCAAGGTCGCCGCGGTTTCCCACAGTCGATCGACGGATCTCCCGATCAGGCCGGCGTCCTGGGCGTTCGGCATCGCCGGCGAGTGGTCGGCGCGCGCGGCCGCCACCACGCCGCCCGCCTGGTGGCGCAGCTCGACGATGCCGGCGTTGCCCAGGTCGATCGTCCGGTACAGCTCGCGGAAGTGATCGGCACGCACGCCGGCCACTACCACGCCGATCAGCTCGCCGCGCAGCCCGGTCACGCGCTGGCTGATCGTGAACACGCAGCCGCGCGGCACGCTGCAGCTCGCATCGCCGACGACGAGGGTCGCGTTGTGCCGGCTGTGGGCGATGAAGAACTCGCGGTCCGCGAACGATTCCAGCGGCGACGGAAAGCGCCGGGTGTCGACCATCAGGACGCCGTGCCGGTCGAGCACCATCAGCCCGTCGAGCTGCGGCAGCAGCCACGCCCGCTCCCGCAGCACCGTGTTAAGCGGTGCGCTGCCGCGAGCGTAGCGCATGTCCCCCATCCGCTGCATCCGCTCGGTGGTCTCATGCAGCATCAGCTCGACGGCATGCAGCGAACGCGAGGTCTGCTCGGCCAGCGCGACGGCCAGGTTCGTCAACTGCCGCTGTGCATTTGATAGTGATTGCTCACGTAGCACCCACCCGGCCCAGGCCACATAGGTGGCGATCGCCACCAGGAGCACCAGGCCGAGGCCCAGTACCGACCGGCTGGGTCGTCGCCAGTTTCTGTTTTCTGAATCGGCCAAGCCAGTAAGCTCCGGCAGGTCACGATGCGTTCCGATGCCCGAACTCTGGCCGCCGGCCGCGTCCGGCGCACGCGCGCGCCGCCGGATGGCGGGCATCACGGCGTGAAGTGCGGGCCGGGCCGGCAGGCGGTATCCCTGTTGTGCAGGTGCAACGTACGGTCCATGCGGTATCGTTGCCGGGCCACCCCCACGGACACCCACGGAACAGTCGCATGACCTTCGACACCCCTCTGGAGCTGCGCGGCCCGCTGCGCCGGCCGCGGCAGATGCTGGCCGACCAGGAATACGGCGGTCATGCGGCGATCCCCGACGATTCGATGGCCCGGAAGCTCCGCTTCCGGGCCGGCCCCCTCGAAAGGCCGACCCAATTCAGCCTGTTCCCCCCCCTGCCGGCGCAGCTATGGGGCCGTGCCTGGTTCGAGCGCGGCTGCCTCTCGGCGCACTACCAGAACATGGTCGTCGAGGGCGAGGAGGTACGGGCCTTCGCGGCGGTGCCGCCGGCCGGCGCGAGCCGCACGCGGGTCTGGGCCGAGAAGGCCGACGGCACGCCGGTGCTGGAGGGCAGCGCCAGCATCGGGCCGGATCACGGCCAGACCCTGCTGGAGCAGCGCCTTGCGCAGATGCGTCCGCCCGGGCCGCTGGTGATCCTCGAGGAGCTGAAGGTCGGCATGGCCGGCGCCGCCGACGAGCGGGTGCGGATGGACCCCGACCAGCACATGGGGCTGCTCTACCCGTTCACGCTGAACCAGAAGCTCGCGGTGATCACCGAGAGCTCGCCGTGGTACAGCGATGCGAAGGCGTCGCCGTGGGGCCGGCCGATCATCCCGCTGGAGATGGTCAGCGTGCTGGCCGAATACAGCAGCCGCGACGCGAAGTTTCCGGTCAAGGGGCCGGCGGTCGGCCTCTTCGCCGATCAGGAGATCCGGATGATCGACGGGCCGCTGTTCGTCGGCGAGGACTACCTGCTGCGTCGTGAGATCGCCGCGCTGTCGGACAGCCGGCGCACCGAGTCGTACTGGGTCCGAACGCGGATCTTCGATGCGTCAGGCAAGCGCCAGGTCGCCGAGATGCTGCTGAACCATGCGACCCTGAAGCATTCGTACGCCGGTTACGACGAGGCGCTGCGGGCGCGGGGCGTGACCGGCACGGGCGCGCGGGATGCCTGAACTGCCGCTGGCCGGCGCCCCCGATCCTGCCCACCTGCTACACCGGAGATTCGCATGTGCCGAAGCATCAGGACCCTGCACAACTTCGAACCGCCTGCGACCGACGAGGAGATCCGCGCGGCGTCGCTGCAGTTCGTCAGGAAGCTGAGCGGCTTCGCGCGGCCGTCGAAGGCCAACGAGGCCGCGTTCGAGCGCGCGGTGGCCGACGTGACCAGCGCCGCGCGCACGCTGATCGATTCGCTGGTGACGACGGCCGAGCCGCGTGACCGGGCGGTCGAGGCGGCGCGCGGCCGGGCGCGTTCGGCCGCGCGCTTCGGCGATCCGCGGGCGTGAGCCGCGGTCGTAAACCGCGGAGGTGAGTCGCGGATCGCCGTCGGCGGCGCGCTTCAATCCATCTTGGCGCCGGAGATCTTCACCAGCTTCTCGATGATCGGCGCGCTGGCCTCGAAGTCGCGCTTGAACTGCGCGGAGCCACCTTTGACGGTGTCCAGACCGAACACCTGGATGCGCGCCTTCATCGGCGTCGACTGGATGATCTCCATCGCTTCCTTCTCGAGCCGTTTGACGATCGGCTGCGGGGTGCCCGCCGGCGCGAGCAAGGTGAACCAGGCGATCGTGTTGAACTCCGGATCGGGAAAGCCGGCCTCGGCCATCGTCGGCACGTCGGGCAGATCGGGCAGACGCTTCGGGCCGAGGACCGCGAGCATGCGGACCTTGCCCGACTTCAGGTGCGGCAGCGCCGGCCCCAGCGTGCCCATGCCCCACGGCACGGTGCCGGCGGCCAGGTCCTGGATGTACGGGCTCTCGCTCTTGTAAGGCACGTGCGTCATGCCCAGGTCGCGCGACTGGTTCAGATAGGCGCTCATCAGGTGGCCGGCCGAGCCGGTGCCGTAGGATCCGTAGTTCAGCTTGCCCTTGTTGGCCTTCGCCCAGGCGATGAACTCCTTCATGTTGCGCGCCGGCACGTTCGAGTTAACCGTCAGGATCAGGCTGGTCGAGGCGACCTCCGTGATCATCTCGAAGTCCTTGCGGACGTCGTAGGCGACCTTCGAGAACATGTGCTGCACGTAGAAGATCGGCGTCGAGTAGGTGAGCAGCAGCGTGTAGCCGTCGGGGGCGGCGCGCGCCACCGCCTGGGTGCCGATCATGCCGGATGCGCCGGTGCGGTTGTCGACGACGACCGTCTGCGACAACCGCTTGCCGAGCTCCTCGGCCATCACGCGGCCGAGGATGTCGGTGGCACCGCCGGGCGCGGCGGGGATCACCATCGTGATCGGCTTGGACGGCCATTCCTGCGCGGCGGCCGGTGCGGCGGCAAGCGCCGCGCAACTCACTGCGATCGCGCACAGCCAGGTGTCTATCCTCATTGGTTTTCTCCTCTTCCGGGGATGCGCAGTATAGACGGCCGATGTCGCGTCTCCCCTTGCATAGGTACCAAAATGGTACCACAATGGTGGTTCGACGAGGAGGCACCCATGCCCACCACCTTGACCTTGAAGGCGATTCCGGATGAGGTTTACCAGCGGTTGAAGGAATCGGCCGCTGTCAACCACAGAAGCCTGAACAGCGAAATCATCGCGCGTCTGGAGGCGCAGTTGTTGCCGCACCGAGTCCCCGCTGCGGAGCACCTCGCCGCCATCAGAGCCACGAGAGCGAGGTTGTCGAAGGCTTCGTTCGATCACGCCGATATCGACCGCTTCAAGCGGCGAGGGCGGGCGTGATCGTCGTCGACGTGAATGTGCTGGCGTACCTGCTGATTCCCGGCCGGTACACGGAAAGCGCCGAGCAGCTATTGCTGGCTGACCCGCAGTGGGCCGCTCCGCGGCTCTGGCGCAGCGAACTGCGGAACGTCCTGGCAACGTATGTCCGATCGGGTGCGCTGGAGCTGGCAGACGCAGTCGCACTGTTCCACCGCGCGAGCCTCATCCTCGAGACCGAGGAGTACGAGGTCGACACCGCCGACGTGCTTCGGCTTTCCAGGGCCAGCGGCTGTTCCGCGTACGACTGCGAATACGTGGCCCTCGCCGAATTCCTGGACTTGAAGCTGATGACGGCCGATGCGAAGCTTGTCAAAGCCTTCCCGCACCGCGCGTCCGCGCTTTCCGGTAGCTGACGTTCTCTTCCTCAGGATCAGCGGGTGATCGGAGTCCCGCACCGCCATTGCGAGGTGTCATGAAGACCCAGTACTACACCGCCGCGAGCCTCGACGGGTTCATCGCCACCGAGGATGACTCGCTCGACTGGCTCTTCCCCCTCGGGGACATCAACGACACCAGCTACCCGGCCTTCATCGAAGCGGTCGGCGCGCTCGCGATGGGCTCGTCCACTTACGAGTGGATGCTCCGTCATGTGGTCAAGCCGGGATCGGGCAACGGAGCCCCGTGGCCCTACTCACAACCGACCTGGGTCTTCTCGTCCCGCCGGCTCGAGCCGGTTCAAGGGGCGGATATCCGGTTCGCGCGGGGAGAGGTTCGGCCCGTTCACGAACAGATGAGGCAGGCGGCCGGCGGCAAGAATCTGTGGATAGTCGGCGGCGGAGACCTGGTGGGTCAGTTCCATGACGCGGGGCTCCTCGACGAGATCATCGTCCAGGTCGGTTCGGTCACGCTGGGCAAGGGCAAGCCGCTCCTGCCCCGTCGGATCGTGGGCGGCTCGGCGCTGCGGCTGACGTCCGTGCAACGGTTCGGGGACGGGTTCGCCGAACTCCGCTACGAAGTGCCGGCGGCCGCTTCCGGGGTGACCGGGTAGGGGCCGTGCCGACGTCGCGGCCGGCGCTTCAGCCGCGGGCCAACTGGAACGTCTCGAACCGGTGCAGCGCTTCCTCGATCACCGGCTTGTCGGCGCGGCGGGCGGCATCGGGGAGCCAGGTCCAGCGCTGCACCAGCAGCTTGCGCTTTTCGCGGTCGGTCTTCAGGTCGATCGCGGCGGCCACCCGGTCGCCGACCAGCGCCGGCAGCGCGAAGTAGCCGAACACCCGCTTGTCCTTCGGCACATAGGCCTCGAAGCGGTGGTCATAGCCGAACAGCAGGTTCAGCCGCTTGCGCTGGATGATCAGCGGATCGAACGGCGACAGCAGATGGACCAGCGCGGCGGGTGCCGGCTCGGGAAGGTGGTCGAGCGCGTCGGCGGCGATCCAGTGCTCGACCTTTCCGGCGCCTTCGATCGTGACCGGCCGCATCAGCCGGCGGCGCACCCGTGATTCGATCAGTGCACGGACCGCCGGCTTGCGCGGCGCATCGAGATAGCAGACCGAGTCCAGGCTGACCACGCCCTGCGACCGCAGCGCGCGGTCGAGCAGATAGTCGAGCGTCTGCTTCGCGCCGGCCGCCCGCGGCCGCCGGGTCCAGCCGAAATGCCGCTCCGGCAGCTCGTACGACTTGACCATGCCGACCCGTTCGCGGATCGTCAGCAGCCCGCAGAAGAACGCGAGCTGCAGCGCGCGCTTCGACGGCTTGCGGCTGGCCCACGGATGGTCCTTGTCGACCAGCACGTCGTCGTCGATGTCGCGGATCGACACGGCGCCCTCGCGGCGCACGCGGGCGATCACACGGCGCAGCTCCTGCGGCGTCACCGACTGGAACCAGCGGCGCGGCGCAAGCTGCGAGTTCCTCATGTCGGCGATGAAGAACGGCAGGTCGCGCGTCGGCACGTACGACAGCGCATGGGTCCAGTATTCGAACACCGTCCTGTCGACGGTCTGCGCCTGATGCAGATGCTCGCGCCGGTAGCCCGGTATCCGCGACCACAGGATGTGGTGGTGGCAGCGCTCGATCACGTTGATCGTGTCGATCTGCACGTAGCCGAGATGCTCGATCGCGAGCCGCGTGGCGTCGGGCCCCGAGCCGAACGGCTCGGCGGTGTCCAGGCGCTGTGCATGCAGCCAGAGGCGGCGGGCAGTCTCGCGTGGCAGGGTCAGCGGGGCGGGCCTGGTGGTCGAGCGGGCGGCGGATCGGGTGGCTGGCATGGTTTCCTCAGCCGATCACGCAGTCCTCGCGCAGCGGCCGTCCCGCAAGTATGCGTTCGATGCCCAGCTCGCGCAGGTCCAGCGTGCGATAGTCGCCATGCACCAGCCATTCGGCCAGACCGCGTGCGGCCGCCGCCGCCTGCTGCATGCCATGTCCGGAGAATCCGTTGGCCAGCAGCAGGTTCGGCAGCTCCGGGTGCGGGCCGATGATCGCGTTGTGATCGAACAGGTTCATCTCGTAATAGCCGGCCCATGCGCGTTCGATCCGCAGCGCCGCGAAGGCCGGCACGCGGTGCGCGAGCAGCGCCCAGCGGCCTTCGTCCAGTTCTTTCAGGTCGGGTTCGAGCGGCAGATCGTCGGCGTCGTGATCGGGAGTGAAGCCGCACAGGAAATGCCGGCCCTCGGGCCGGAACCAGAAGCCCGCGGGATCGATGACCAGCGGGCAGTCCGACGGCGGCTCGGCGCACGACAGCACGAACACCGTGCGCCGCCGCGCCGCAACCGGCAACGCGATGCCCGCCGCCTGCGCGAGCGCGCGCGCCCACGGGCCGGCGGCATCGACCACGTAACCGCAACGCAGCGCGACGCCGCTGGCGAGCCGCACCGCGCTGATCCGCCGCCGGCCGGCATCGAACTCGAAGCCCGCCGCCTCGTCGGTCCGCAGCGTCGCGCCCAGGCTGCGGGCCTTGCGCAGCACCGCCGAATGCAGCGCCGGCCCGTCGAACCAGCCTTCGCCCGATTCGCCGAGCGACGCGAGCGTCAGGTCGTCGCTGTGCAGCCAGCCGAAGCGGCGGGCGAGCGCATCGCGCGGCAGCAGCGCGACGTCGGCGCCCAGCTCGCGCAGCAGCCGATGGCGACGGCGCAGCGTCTGCGCCTCGTCGTCATTGCCGGCCAGGTACAAGTAGCCGCCCTCGTGCCAGCCGATCGCCGGCGGCGGCTCGCCGTCGATCGCCAGCCGCTGCGGTGCCGTCTTCAGGAATTCGAGGCCGGCCTGCGACAGCAGCACGTTGATGCGGCTGGAGAACTGCTGGCGCAAGGAGCTGGCCGACAGGGCCGATGACGCGCGCGCGAAGGTCGTGTCGCGTTCGATCAGCGTGACCGAAAGCTGCGGCGCCAGCGTGCGCAGCCAGTAGGCGGTGCAGGCGCCGACGATGCCGGCACCGACGATCACGACGTCGCTACGGCTCACGGCTCACGGCTCACGGCTCACGGCTCACGGCTCACGGCGCGAGGCGCGAGGCGGCCGCCTCCTCGGCCAGCGCCGCGTCGTACACGATCCGCGCCGCGACCGCATCCTCGACCGCCTGCCCCAGCGCCTTGAAGATGATGGTGGTGCCGGCCGGCGGCAGCGGCTTCGTGCCGGCCAGCAGCTCGCCGAGTTCGGCGGCGACGCTGGCACCCGACAACATCACGTCGCCGGACTCGTGCTCGGCCGAATGGCGGCTGTCGGCGATCACCAGGTGGCGCATCGCCGCATCGTCGAGCTCGCGCCAGCCCGGGCGGGGCGCGCCGATCGCGGCCACCAGCGCGCCCGGTGCGAGCCATTCGCCGCGCACCACCGGCTCGCTGGCGTTGGTCACGGTGCAGACGATGTCGGCGCCGCGCACCGCCTGCTCGGCGCTGCCGCAGGCGATGCCGCCGATGTCGCGCGCGCAGCGCCCGGCGTTGGCCGGATCGCGGCTCCACACCCGGAGCTCGCCGACCGGGCGCACCGCGCGCAGCGCCAGCGCATGGCTGCGCGCCAGCGCGCCGCTGCCGATCATCGCGACCACCTTCGGGCCGGGCAGGGTCAGCAGGTCGGCGGCCACCGCGCTCACCGCGGCGGTGCGCAGCTCGGTGAGCCAGGTCGCGTCCATCACCGCCAGCGGCGCGCCGCTGGCCGGATCCATCAGCACCAGCGTCGCCATCAACGTCGGCAGACCGCGTTGCGCATTGGCCGGGATCAACGTGATCAGCTTGGTGGCCAGCGAATCGCCGATCAGAGCCGGCTTCAGGAACAGGAAGCCGCGATCGTCGGGCAGATCCATCACCGTGCGCAGCGGCTGGTGCGCGCGTGACGCAGACAGGTCGATCAGCGCGCGCCGCATGCCCTGCAGCAGCGCCGGCATCGTCAGCAGGCGCCGCACGGCAGCATCATCGAAATGGCGGGCAGGCGGAACGGCGGTCATGGCGATCGGCCTCGGCGGGTATCGGTCGGTCGCGGTCGGCTTCGCGGCGGCCTCGGCCAATGATCCCACATCGATGTCAGGGATGTCCGCACCGCGTCAGCCGCGCGGATCGACGATGTGAGGGCCTGTTCGCAGTCCGCCCGTGAACGGGCCCGGGACCGGTTGCCGCTTCATCGCTGCCCGTCGGGCACGGCGCGCGCCGTCCGAAAGGTCTGCATCGTGAATCTGTACGCCCTGTTGCAGTCCCCGCAATCGCCGGTGGCATTTCCTCGCGAGGGCGAGGGCACCGCGCCGCACGTCGGCCCGCAGGATCCGGCGCGCACCGTGATGACCGATCTGCGGCTCGGCCCGGTCAGCACCACCACGCGCGCCACGCCGATCGATGCGGCGCTGGCGACGATGAAGGAGGCGGGCGTGCGGTTCCTGTTCGTGTTCGACGAACTGCAGCGGCTGGTCGGCTCGGTCACTTCGTGGGACATCCAGGGCGAGAAGCCGATGCAGACCTTGATCGGCGGCCGTGCCCGCCGGCGCGCCGACGTCACCGTCGGCGACGTGATGGAGCCGGTCGCCGACTGGCGGGTGCTCGACATCAGCCTGGTCGATCACCTGACGGTCGCCGAGGTGGCCGAGCTGATGGTGATCGCCGGGCGCCGCCATCTGGTGGTCGTCGAGCGCACGCCCGACAAGGCGTTCGAGCCTGGCCAGACGCTGGTGCGCGGCCTGTTCTCGGCAGCGCGGGTGCAGGCGCTGCTCGGGTCGGCGCTGCCGATCGAACGGCGGCCGAGTTCGTTCGCGGAATACGAGCAGCTCATCGCCGGCGGCTGACGCGCCCGATCGGCCGGGCGCAGCGATGCGCCCGCGGGCCGACGCAATCCGCTCGCCGTCACGGTATCCTTCGCCGGTCCGTGAACCGATGCAGCGAGATTTCAGCCCATGAATGTTTCCGAGGCGGTGCAGCGCCGTACGTCTATCCGTGCGTTCAAACCCGATCCGGTGGCCGGCTCGGTGGTCCGTGAGCTGCTGGAGGGGGCGCATCGCGCGCCGTCGGGCGGCAACCTGCAGCCCTGGCGGGTGTTCGCGCTGACCGGCGCACCGCTCGCCGAGCTGAAGGCGGTCATCGCGGCCAAGAACGGCCGGGATCCGATCGAGTACGACATCTATCCGCCGGACCTGTGGGATCCGTTCCGTACGCGCCGCTTCCAGTGCGGCGAGGATCTCTATGCGACGATCGGCGTGGCCCGCGAGGACAAGGCGGGCCGGCTGCGCCAGTTCGCGAAGAACGGCGAGTTCTTCGGCGCACCGGTGGGGCTCTTCTTCTTCCTCGATCGCAAGCTGGGCCCGCCGCAGTGGTCCGACGTCGGCATGTACATGCAGACGCTGATGCTGCTCGCCGTCGAACGCGGCCTGGCCACCTGCGCGCAGGAGTTCTGGTCGGTGTACAACCGCACGGTGTCGCAGTTCGTCGGCGCGTCCGACGAGCTGATGCTGTTCAGCGGCATGGCGCTCGGCTATCCGGACGAATCGGCGCCGATCAACACGCTGCGCACCCGCCGCGATCCGTTCGAGGCATGGGCGACGATGAAGGGCTTCGACTGAACGTGGGCGTCAATCGATCGTCGCGCCCGACGCCTTGACGATGCCGGCCCAGCGCACCAGGTCCTGCTTCAGCAGCTCGGCGAGCTGCTCCGGCGTGCTCGGCGCGGCCTCGGCGCCCTGGCCGGCCAGGCGCTCCTGCAGATCGGGGGCGGCCAGCACCTTCGCGCCTTCGGCCGCCAGCTTGCGGATCACCTCTTTCGGCGTGCCGGCCGGCGCGAACAGGCCGTACCACGAGTTCGCATGCAGGCCCGGCACCGTCTCGTTCAACGTCGGCATGTCGGGCGCGAGCCGCGTGCGCTTCTCGGTGGCCACGCCCAGCACCCGCAACTGACCGGTCTTCACGAACGGCATCACGCCGGGAAAGCTGCCGAAGGTCAGCGGCACCTGGCCGCCGACGACGTCGGTGGCCGATGCGGCCGCGCCGCGATACGGGATGTGCACCAGATAGAGGCCGGCCCGCTGGTTCAGCATCACGCCCAGCAGATGATTCAGCGTGCCGTTGCCGGCCGACGAATAGTCGACGCGGCCCGGCCGCGCCTTCGCATAGTCGATCAGCTCGCGGAACGTCTTGGCCGGGAAGTTCGGGTTGACGACCAGCAGATACGGCGCGGTCGCGACCACCATCACCGGCTCGAAGTCCTTGACCGGATCGAAGCCGGGATTGCGGTACAGCGCCGGGTTGATCGTCTGCGCGCTCTGCGCGGTCAGCATCAGCGTGTAGCCGTCCTTCGCGGCGCGGGCCACCTGGCCGGTGCCGACGTTGCCGCCGGCGCCCGGGCGGTTCTCGACGACCACCGACTGGCCCAGCGCCACCGACAGCTTCTGCGCGAACGCCCGCGCCACCGTGTCGTTGGCACCGCCGGCCGCCTGCGGCACGACGATCGTGATCGGCCGCGACGGCCAGTTGTCCTGCGCCTGCAGACCGCCGGATGCAGCCGCCAGCAGGCCGCCGGCGGTCAGCGCGGTGAACCGGCGGCGGGCGCGCAACGGGTGGGCCATCGAAAGTCTCCTGTCAGTGGTGTCCCGCGTATGCCGCGTAGGTCCCGCGAGAGCGCGAGGCGATTATAGGCGCGCGGCATCGCTCTCCGGCGTGCAGCCGCCCGACTCCGGCCACCTGCGCGGCCCGCCCCGGTCTTCACATCATCGCCAGCATCCGCTCGCAGACCAGCTCGGGCTGCTCCATCGGCAGGAAGTGGCTGCTGCCGGCCACCGTCTCCTGCACGAGCTGCGGCGCGCACTCGTGCATCAGCCCGGCGGCGCGGACGGCGATCGAGCCGTGCTCGGCCAGCAGCACGCGGGCCGGCGCCTTCAGCGCGCGCAGCGCCGCCTCCAGGTCGTGGCGGTGCGACGTGAAGGTGGCGGCCTCCCAGGCCGGCGAGCAGCGCAGCACCCAGGCACCGTCGGCGCCGCGCACGAAGCCGTCCTCGATGTAGTCCTCGAGGAAGCCGGGCTGCCATGTCTTGAAGGCGCCGCGCCCGGTGTAGCTGGCCAGGATCGCTTCGGCGCTCGGAAACTCGCGGCGCCGCCGCGCCGCGCCGCGGGCGATCGGTACGTGCCGGCGCATCAGGTGCGGGCCGAACGGGAGCAGGAACTTCCTGCGCATCTGCGGCGTCACGAACGCCGGATCGATCATCAGCAGCGCCGCCGCCAACGTCGGCTCGGCGGTCAGCGCCAGCAGCGACACCGTGCCGCCCATCGAATGGCCGGCGATCAGCTTCGGCGTCGGCAGACCGTCGTTCAGATGCCGGAGGGTGGCGACCACGTCGGCCGCATAGCCGTACCAGTCGGTCAGCTTGAACGGATGCGCGGGCAACGTGGTGTGGCCGTGGCCGCGCAGATCCAGCGCCACCACCCGCCGTTCGCTGCCCAGCCGCTGCAACAGCCGCCGGTAGGTCAGGGCGCAGAACCCGGTGGCGTGCAGGAAGATCGCGTCGATCGGCCCCGACGGGCGACCGAAATTCAGACCGGCGACATGGCCGCCGGGGCCGGGAACGGTGAAGCGCTGCATGGTTGGTGTCCTGTTCCGGCGATGGTAACGCGAGCACGCAGACCTGGTTGCGCCCGCATCGGCGCGACGGTGCGGTTTACACTGCTGTTTCAACAGCAGTAAGCGGTGCAGCCATGCCGGTCCGGACGCAGTATCAAGCCAGCAATACCGCCCGGTTCCGACAGTCGCCACGGTCCGGCCTCCCCCTGCCGCCCGCCACGCTGGCCGGCTTCGTGCTCGCATTCGTCGCGGTGGCGGTGATCACCTGGTTCTCGTTCCGCCAGGTCCAGTTGAGCGCCCAGGCCGGCGAGCGGGTCGCCCACACCGTCGAGGTGCTGTCGCGGCTGCAGGCGGTGCTGTCGGCACTGAAGGATGCCGAAACCGGCCAGCGCGGCTACCTGCTGACCGGCGATCCGATCTATCTGGCTCCGTTCAATCGTGGGGCGGGGATCCTGGACACCGAGCTCGACGGCCTGGCGCGGCGGGTCGCGGACAATCCGGAGCAGGTGCGGCGCGTCACCACGCTGACGTCGCTGGCCGTCCGCAAGATGGCCGAGCTGCGCGAGACGGTCGAGCTGCGCCGCGCCGGCAATGCCGAGGCGGCGATGCGGATCGTGCGGACCGACCTCGGCCGTGAGCTGATGAACAATCTGCGCGACACCGTGGGGCAGATGGAGTCCGAGGAACGTCGGCTGGCGGTGCTGCGGCGGGCCG
>DAISWF010000014.1:18931-42988 GCA_036826495.1 Burkholderiaceae bacterium | reverse complement strand
TGGCATTCAAGCGCTTCTCCAGCGCCTGCGCGAGCAGCCGCGCGGTCAGGTCGGCCGACGCACCCGGCGCGTTCGGATTGATCAGCGTGATTTCCTTGCTCGGCCACTTACCCGTTTGGGCGATCGCCGCCGCCGCGATCCCCGCGGCCACGGCTGCGCCGCCGCGCAACAATGTTCTACCTTTCATGTCCGTCCCCTTCCAGTTTGCTTGTGCGCGAATGGGTCCGCCATGGAGGTCCCGCATGAACTGACGGGCGATGCCGGACGCTCGGTCGAGTGCCGGGCCGATCTTATGCGATGCTGCGCGGCGGTGACAACGCCGGGAACCGGGTGCAGCGCCCCGGTTAGGGAAAATACCCTGGCTCCGGCCTCGGCAAGTTTCAGCCCCCGCAAGCGCTGCGACCGCGCTGCAGCACCACGATGCCGGCGATCGTCAGCAGCGAGATGCCGAACAGCAACGGCACCCGGTAGCCGTCGGACAGATCGCGCAGCCAGCCGTACACGGCCGGACCGAAGGAATAGGTGACCTGGCCGATCGCGGTGCTCAGACCGACGACGGTGCCGTAGGAGCGCGCCGGGAACTCCTTCTGGACGATCAGTGCCGCCAGCGTGATCACGTTGCCCACCGAGAAGCCGTAGACGACGCAGGCAGCCAGCAGCAGCCATGGCGCGCTCGACAGCAGGACCACCACCAGCGCCGCCGCCTGGCTCAGGAATGCGAACGACGATGCGCGCCGCTGATCGAGCCGGTCGATGAACAGCCCCATGACGATCCGTCCGACCAGCGCCGTGCCGGTGGTCAGCGCGATCGCCAGACCGATCTGCGGCTGCGTCAACGACGGCCGCAGGATCGCGACCTGCTGCGTCAGGAAGCCCACCTGCACCAGCAGCGCCAGCGCGAACGAGCCGGCGATCGTCCAGAAGTCCTGGCGCGCCAGCACCGCGCGCCGATCGAGGGGCGGCGCATGGGCCGGCGACTGCGCATGGGCCGGCGACGGCGCTTGGGCCGGTGTCCGGGCTCGTGCCGATGCGTGCGGATCTGCCTGCGCCTGCGACTGCCCTTGCGGCTGATCGGGCGGCGCCGCACCGGCGGGCGGGGTCGCCCGATCATCGTCGCGCTCCGCCGCGCGCGGCCAGCGGACGAACATCGGCACGGTGATGCCCAGCACGACCACCATCGCCCCGACCAGCCAGACGGTGGCGGCGCCGAAGCCGGCCGACGCGGTGATGAACAGCATCGCCGGTGCGATGACGATGCCGGCGACGGTGGCGCCCGACAGCGACAGATTCAGCGCCAGGCCGCGGCGGCGGTCGAACCAGCGGCCGACCAGCGTCGCGATCGGCACCGAGCTCATGCAGGTCCACGCGACCGCGAACAGCACATAGGCGACGACCAGTTGCCACGGCGCCCGCACCTGCGGCAGCATCAGCACCGCCGCCGCCTGCAGCACCACGCCGGCCAGCACGACGGTGCGCGGCCCCAGCCGGTCCATCACGTCGGCGATGCCGACCAGCAGCGCCGCGCTCAGCAGATAGTGCCCGGTGATCACCGACGAGATGAACGACGTCGACCAGCCGGTGCTCTTCTGCAGCTCGGTCAGATAGATGCCGTGCGAATAGAACCCCAGCCCCCAGGCGAACAGCGCCATCAGGAAGCAGGCCGCGACGTTGCGCCAGCCGGCATAACCGCCGGTCAGTCCCATCGTCGCTTCCTCGTCGGCATCGCCGGTCTCCTGTCGCCTGGCGTCGTTGTGCGCTCATTATCGCGCGGCTCGCAACCCGGCCTTGCCGTCGGGCCGTCCGGCGCCCGGCCGGAGATCCGCCTATGATCGACGTCCGTTCCCCCAACCCCGAGATCCCATGAAGCTGTTCTTCTCACCGACCTCGCCCTACGTGCGCAAGTGTCTGGCCACCGCCGACGAGCTGGGCATCGCGGACCGGATCGAGCTGCTGCCGTCGAATGCCCATCCGATCCAGCGCGATCAGGAGGTCATCGCCGCCAACCCGCTCGGCAAGGTCCCGACGTTGATCACCGACGACGGCGAGGCGCTGTACGACAGCCGCGTCATCTGCGAGTACCTGAACGCGCAGGCCGGCGGCCATCTGATTCCGGCGCAGGGCCCCGAACGCTGGCGCACGCTGACCCTGCAGGCGCTGGGCGACGGCATGCTCGATGCGCTGCTGCTGTCGCGCTACGAAGAGGTGGCGCGGCCCGAGGCGCAGCGCTGGCCGGCCTGGCTCGACGGGCAGCTCGACAAGTTCAACACCTCGCTGCGTGCATTGGAGAGCCGGCTCGACCTGCTGCGCGGGCGGACGGACCTCGGCGCGCTCGCGCTCGGCTGCGCGGTGTGGTACGCCGACCTGCGGTTCCCGAAGCTGGACTGGCGGACCAACCATCCGGGCTTCGCGGCCTGGGCGGCCGAGTTCGCCAAACGGCCGTCGATGCAGCGTACCTGGGCGCTTTGAAACGCCGCAGCGGGCCGCACGCCGCATCACCGGGTCACCGCCCGGGCGCGCCGGATTTCCGAGCCGGCACACCGGATGCGGCGAGCAGCGCACCGCGTGCGCAGGCCGGCGCATCGTCGGCCGATCGCCCGGCGACCCGGCTCGCCACGCGGCTGGGCTTCTTCGTCGCCGGCTTCGGCGTCGCCTGCTGGGCACCGCTGGTGCCGTTCGCCAAGGCACGGCTGGCGATCGACGACGGCCTGCTGGGTCTGCTGCTGCTGTGCCTGGGCGTCGGATCGGTGGCGGCGATGCTGATCACCGGTGTGCTCAGCGCACGCTGCGGCAGCCGGCCGGTGATCCTCGCCAGCGGCTTCGGTCTGGCGCTGATGCTGCCGCTGCTGACGCTGGCCGGCACGCCGCTGACACTGGGCCTGGCGCTGCTCGCCTTCGGCGCCTCGCTCGGCTCGCTCGACGTGGCCGTCAACGTGCATGCGGTCGAGGTGGAACGCGCGGCCGGCCGGCCGCTGATGTCGGGCTTTCATGCGCTCTTCAGCCTCGGCGGCCTCGCCGGCTCGGCGGCGATGACCGGCCTGCTGTCGATCGGCTGGCAGCCGCTCGCCGCCAGCGTCGCGTGCGCGCTCGCGATGCTGGCGGCCATGCTGCCTGCGGTCTCCCGCCTGCTGCGCAGCACCGGTCCGGCACAGGGGCCGCTATTCGTGCGGCCGCGCGGCCAGGTGCTGCTGCTGGCCGCGCTGGCCGCGATCACCTTCCTGACGGAAGGCGCGATCCTAGACTGGAGCGCACTGCTGCTCACCGGCGACGGCCTGCTGCCGGCCGAGCAGGGCGGCTGGGGCTACCTGCTGTTCTCGGTGGCGATGACCGCCGGACGATTGACCGGCGACGCGGTGACCGCCCGCATCGGCGACCGGGCCACCTTGCTGTGGGGCGGCCTGATCACGCTGGCCGGCTTCGCGCTGCTGCTCGCGACGCCGCAGGTGCTGCCGGCGATGGGCGGCTTCCTGCTGATCGGCCTGGGGGCCGCGAACCTGGTGCCGGTGCTGTTCCGTCGTGCCGGCAGCCAACGAGCGATGCCGGCCGCGCTGGCCATCGCCGCGATCACGACGACCGGCTATGCCGGCATGCTGGTAGGCCCCGCCGCGGTGGGGTTCGTGTCCGACGCGACCAGCCTGCGCACCGCGTTCTGGCTGCTGGCGGCGCTGATGATCGCGGTGCCGCTCAGCGCGCGGCGCGCGACGCGAAACGATTCCCGATAGCGTTCGACGCGGACCGTGCGCTCCGCTCCGGAAGATCGCTTCTCGACGCGCAAGTTGAACATCCATCATCGACGTCACGTAATTGACGCAAAAGATGGCCGATGACAGAATCGGCCGACCGGAAGGCGGTCCGATGACCGCGCTGGAGGAGATGGATGGCGCTGGCCCGACTCGTACCCGAACGGCTGGATGGACCCTTGGCGGCATTGCGGCGCGAGGTGCGCGCCTTCGTTCGCGAAGAGCTGGAGCGCGGGGGCTTCGAGCCGCAATGCGATAGCTGGCTGCGCGGCGCCGACCGTGCGTTCAGCCGCCGCCTCGGCGAACGCGGCTGGCTGGGAATGACGTGGCCGCGCCGGTACGGCGGCCATGAACGCTCGCAGCGTGAACGGTTCGTCGTCATCGAGGAGCTTCTCGCGGCGGGTGCTCCCGTTGCCGGCCACTGGGTCGCGGAGCGTCAGGTGGGGCCGAGCATCCTGCGGCACGGCACCGAGGAGATGAGGCTCGCGCTGCTGCCGCCGATCGCGCGCGGGGAATCGGTTTTCGGCGCCTGCTACAGCGAGCCCGATGTCGGCTCCGATCTGGCGTCGGTCCGCACCCGCGCCGAACGGGTCGACGGCGGCTGGCGCATCCACGGCACGAAGGTCTGGACGAGCCAGGGGCATGTCGCCGACAAGCTGATCGTGCTGTGCCGGACCGGCGAGCCGGACGGCATCAAGCACCGGGGCCTGTCGATGCTGATCGTCGAGCTGCCCGCGCAAGGGGTGACGATCCGGCCGATCCTTCTGCTGACCGGAGAGCATCATTTCAATCAGGTGACGTTCGACGGCGTGTTCGTGCCGGATTCCAGGGTTCTCGGTGCGGCGGGCGAGGGCTGGAAGGTGATCACCGGCGACCTGGCCTTCGAACGGAGCGGGCCGGAACGCTTCATGAGCACGTTGCCGCTGCTCGACGAGCTGATCGGCAAAGCGCAATCGATGCCGCCCGACGACCGCGCGGCGGCCGCCATCGGTGAGCTGGTCAGCCGCTACTGGTCGCTGCGCTCGATGTCGATCGGCGTCGCGGCCCTGATGGAGCGGGGCGCCGATCCCAATACCGAGGCGGCGCTGGTCAAGGATCTGGGCACACGGTTCGAGGCGGACGTCGCCCATGCCGCGCGCGATCTCTTCGACGTGGTGCCGACGCTGGCCAGCGCCGACCGTTTCGAACGGTTCGTCGCCGAGTCGGTGCTGCACTCGCCGGCCTACACGCTGCGCGGCGGCGCCAACGAGATCCTGCGCGGCATCGTCGCGCGGGGGCTGGGACTGCGATGACGGACGAGTCGATGGACGACCTGATCGGACGATCGGTCGAGCGCCTGCTGCGCGAGAAGCGGACCGCGGACCGGACGCTCGCTGCCGAACCGGCGGGGATGGACGCCGAGACCTGGCAGGAGCTGGTCGCACTGGGCCTGGTCGGCCCCGATTCCGCCGGTCTTTCCGAGCGCGAGGTCGTGTCGGTGACCCGGGCGATCGGCCACGCCGGCGCGCTGGTGCCCTATGCCGACTGTGAAGGGCTGTCGCGCTGGCTGGCCGTGGCCGCCGGCATCGAGACGCAGCCCTCCGAGCTGCTCGGGCTGCTGATTCTCGACGACGCCGGCCCGGTGAGCCAGGACCGCAGCGGCAATCTGCGGATCGCGACCGATGGTCTGCGCCTGCCCTGGGGCCGGTTCAGCCGACGCACGCTGCTGGCCTTCCGATGGCAGGGACTGCCACGGGTCGGCATGGTGCCCACCGCCGACCTTCGGCTCGACCCGACCGTCAACATGGCCGGCGAACCGCTCGACCGGTGCACCGCGCCCGACGTCGTGCCGGACGGTGTGACCGGGGTCGACGAAGCTCACGGGCCGACGGCGCTGCGGCAGCGTGCAGCGTTGCTGCGCAGTGCGGCGATGCTGGGCGCGATGCAGCGGATCCACGAGATGACCGTGGCCTATGCCGGTGACCGTCGGCAGTTCGGCCGCTCGTTGTCCCAGTTCCAGGTCATCCAGGCGTATCTGGCGGAGATGACCGCAGAGCTGGCCGCGACCCAGGCGATGCTCGAATGCTGCCTGCTCGATCCGTCCGACGGTCCCGACGCCGCGGCGCCCGACGGCGCGGAGGTGGCGGCCCTGCGCATCCGCGCGGGCCTGGCGGCCCAGCGGGTCGCGACGCTCGGGCACCAGATCCACGGGGCGATCGGCTTCACGCGTGAATACCCGCTGCACCTGTGGAGCAGGCGCCTGTGGTCATGGCGGGAGGAGCACGGGAACGACCGGTGGTGGCGTACCCGGCTCGGCCGGCAGATGATCGGCTCGGGTGCCCAGGCGTGGCGTACGCGGATCACCGGCTGACCGTACCGGTCCGCCGCAACGAAAGGAGGGACGACATGAATCGCCTGGCAGGACGCTTCGGTTTGATGCTCGCGCTGCTGACGGCAACGCTTCCGGTGATGGCCCAGGGATATCCGAACAAGCCGATCCGGTTCGTCGTGCCGACGTCCGCCGGCACCGCCACCGACCTGACGGCGCGATACGTCGCGGAGCGTCTGGGGCGCGACCTGAATACGTCCGTGGTCGTCGAGAACAAGACCGGCGCGAATGGAATCATCGCGACCGAAACCGTCGCCCGCTCCGCGCCGGACGGCTACACGCTGCTGGTGGCGGCCTCCACCCACTACATCAACAAGGCGCTCTACTCCAAGCTCAGCTTCGATCCGATCACCGATTTCACGCCGATCGCCCGATTCAATGCCGCCTATCTGGTGCTGGTCACGCCGAAGTCGTCGACGACGCCGACCGTGGCCAGCCTGCGCCAGCGGATGAAGGCCCAGCCGCGAACGGTCACCTATTCCACCGCCGGCAGCGGCAGCACGACGCACCTGGCGGCGGCCCTGCTCACGTCCACGATGGGGGTCGAGGCGCTGCACGTCCCCTACAAGGGCGGCGCCCAGGCACTGACCGACACGATCGGCGGGCAGGTCGACTTCACGTTCACCGCGATCGCGCAGGCCGCACCGCACATCAAGGCCGACAAGCTCACGCCGCTGGCGATCACCAGCCTGCGCCGCACCCGCTCGCTTCCCGACGTGCCGACGCTGCACGAGAGCGGACTGCCGGGCTTCGAGATCGCCTCGCGCCTCGGACTGATGGCGCCGGCCGGCACGCCCGCCGAGGTCGTCGACCGGATCGCCGCGGCCTCCGCACGAATCGCCAATACGAAGGAATTCGCGGAATTCTGCGAGTCCCAGGGCCTCGAGGTGGATTTTGCGGACCCCGCGGCGTATGCTGCGGCCGGTCGCGAAGAACTGCAGATGTGGACCCGGGTGGTCTCGATCAGCGGCGCGCGTGTTGACTGACGGACGCCTCCCATGACCTCATCCAGAACGGCGAAGCCGACCTCGCCCTGGCACAAGGACAAACGCGAACAGGAACGGGAGAACAAGCGCGACGCGGTGCTGCGCACCGCCGCCCGGCTGTTTGCCGAGCGCGGATACCACGCCACGTCGCTCGACGCGGTGGCCGACGAGCTGCACATCACCCGGCCGACGCTGTACTACTACCTGAAGAGCAAGGACGAGATCCTGTTCGAATGCGTACGGATCGGTCTGCAGCTCATCGAGGAGGCGGCCTCGGAGGTCACGACCAGAGGAGGCAGCGCCACCGAGCAGCTCATCGCGGTCATGCGCAAGTATGCCGAGATCATCACGATGGAGTTCGGCATGTGCCTGGTCAGGGTCGGGGAAGACCCGCTGCCCCAGACAAGCCGGCTGAAGCTGCGCAAGCTGAAGGCGAGCATCGACCTGAAGATCCGCACATTGATCGCGCAGGGCGTCGAGGAAGGCGTGTTCGCGCCCTGCAACCCGAAGCTCGCTGCGTTCGCGGCCGCCGGCGCGCTGAACTCGATCGCCCGCTGGTACCGCCCCGCTGGCCCGCTCGGCCCCGACGAGGTGATCGACATGTTCGTCGACACGCTGATGAACGGGCTGCTGGCGCGGCCCGCGGGCAGTCGCCCGAAACCGAAGCGGACGACGGCGCGGCGGCCGCGCCTGGTCCGCCCTGCCTGAAACTGCCATGCCCAGCCTAGCGATCGCCGACGACTGCACGCTGTCCTATCGGATCGACGACTTCACCGATCCGTGGGCGGCAGCGCAGACCGTCGTCTGCCTGCACGGCATCGCCGAAAGCGCCGAGGCCTGGCGGGCCTGGGTCCCTCACCTGGCGCGCCGCTACCGCGTGATCCGGGTCGATCAGCGCGGCTTCGGCGCATCCACGCCGATGCCGGCCGACTTTCCGTGGACGATCGACGTGCTGGCCGACGACCTGGCTCGCTTCGCCAGCCTGCTGGAACTCGACAGCTTCCATCTGGTGTCGGCCAAGCTGGGCGGCACCGTGGCCATGAAGTTCGCCGCGAGGTATCCGGACCGGGTCCGGCGCCTCGCCCTGGTCGGCACGCCGCCCTCGCCCAAGGCCTCGCTCGGCCACGTCATTCCCGAGTGGCTCGCGCACCTGCGCGAGCATGGCGCACGAAGCTGGGCGCGCTGGACGATGGGCAACCGCCTCGGGTCGGCGATGCCCGCCGCCGGCGTCGAATGGTGGTCCGATCTGATGGGCGGCACCGCGTTGTCGACGCTGCAGGGCGTCATCGCGATGCTGCCGGACTGCGACGTCACGGCCGACCTGCCGGCGATCGCCTGCCCCACGCTGGTGATCACGACCACCGGCAGCGGGCTGGGTTCCGTCGAGCAGGTCCGGAACTGGCAGCGTCTGATTCCGCGATCGACGCTGAAGGTCCTGGACCGCGACTCCTATCACGTCGCGGCCTCGGACCCGGATCTGTGCGCGCCCGCGGTGCGCGACTTTCTCGCTGCCGCCGAGGTCAATCCGGCTTGATGCCGGCGGAACGGATCAGCCGGCCCCACTTGGCGGTGTCGTTCTCGAGCAGTTGCTCCAGCCTCTCGGGCGGCCCGCCGACCGGGAAGAAGCCGAGTCCCTGCATCCGCGCGGACACCTCCGGCGACTGCAGCAGCCGCGAGACTTCCTCGTTGATGCGCCTGACCACGGCGGCCGGTGTACCGGCCGGAACCAGCAATCCGTGAAACGCCGCGATCTCGAAGTCCGGCACCCCGGCCTGCGCGATGGTCGGTACGTCGGGCAGCCCCTCGAACCGCCGCTGACTGGCGACGCCCAGGATCTTCAGCCGCCCCGCCTTCGCGTACTGCAGCACGTTGCCGATCGCGCTGAAGTTGAGCTGCACGCGGCCGGCGACCACGTCGTTGACGGCCTCGGCCTGGCCCTTGTACGGGACATGCAGCATGTCCGTGCCGCTGGCAGCCTTGAAGTACTCCGCCGCCAGATGACCGGATGAGCCGTTTCCGGACGAGGAAACCGCGAGCTTTCCGGGCGACGCCTTGGCCATGTCGATCAGCTCGCGGACGGTCGAGACGCCGAGGTCGGGCGACACCACCAGGACCAGCGGCACCTGCGCCAGCAGGCTGACCGGCACGAAGTCCTTGCGGGGGTCGAACGGCAGCTTCCGCAGATTGGGATTGATCGTGAACGGCGGGTCCGAGCCGAAGGTCCAGGTATATCCGTCGGGTGCCGCCTTGGCGCCGGCATCGGTGCCGATCGCCCCACCCGCACCGCCGCGGTTGTCGATGATGATGGGCTGCCCGAGCGCGGCCGACAGCTTGTCGACCAGCATCCGCGCGGTCGTGTCGGTGCCGGCGCCGGGCGCATAGGGCACGATCCAGCGGATCGGGCGCGACGGCCAGCCGGCTTCCTGAGCGGCCGCGGGACGCACCAGCATCGATCCGAGCATCGCCGGCACCAGCGAGCGGACAAAGGACTTGCGGTTCATCTTCACCTCCACGAAGCGGGAGCGGTCTTGCTCGGTTCCCGCGTCAGCGGGCCGCGTTGGACATCTGCCCGGGCAGCCACAACGCCAGCTCCGGGAAGGCGAACAGCAGCGCGACCAGCAGGATCATCAGCAGCACGAACGGCGTGGTGCCCCGCACCACGTCGATGGCACTCGCATTCGGCATCATCCCCTGGATGACGAACAGGTTCATGCCGACCGGCGGAGTGATGAATCCGATCTCGAGCCAGACGACCATGACGATCCCGAACCACACCGGATCGAAGCCGAAGGCCGTGACCAGCGGGAACAGGATCGGCAGGATGATGATCATCACCGACAGTTCCTCGAGCGCATAGGCGATCACCAGCAGCGCGGTGAACACCAGCACGAAGAACGCCCAGGCGGGCAGGCCGAGCGCGGAGATCGACGACAGCAGGGCCTTGGGCAGGCCCAGCAGCGCGATCACGTGCGAGAAGATGCCGGAGAAGATGATGATCAGCATCACCATCGACGTGACCCGCACCGTCTCCAGACAGGCCCGCCGCACCACGCCGACCGAAAGCGAGCGCATGGCCAGCGCTATCAGAAGGCTCACCAGGCAGCCGAGGGCGGCCGCCTCGGTCGGCGTGACGATGCCGGCGTACATCGCGCCCAGCACCACGACGATCAGCAGCGCCACCGGCCAGATCTCGCGCAGGCCGGCCAGCTTCTCGGCGAAGGTGGACCTGTCCTCGGCCGATCGTGGCGCCGCCTGCGGATAGACGATCGCGTAGCCGATCACGTAGACCGCGAAGATCACCGTCAGCAGCAGGCCCGGGATCATGCCGGCCGCGTACAGATGGCCGATCGACGTCTCGGTCATCACGCCGTACAGGATCATCGGCACCGACGGTGGAATGAGGATGCCGAGGGTGCCGCCGGCGGCCAGCGAACCGATGATCAACGGCCTGGCGTAGCCGCGCCGCAGCATCTCGGGAATCGCGATCATGCCGATCGTCGCCGCCGTGGCCACGCTCGACCCCGATACCGCCGAAAACACCGCGCACGAGACCACCGCCGCAACCGCCAGGCCGCCCGGCAGAAAGGCGACCCACCGCGAGATCGCGTTGAACAGCCCCTTGCCGACCCCGGAGTGCAGCAGGATCGCGCTCATGAACACGAACAGCGGAAGCGCGATGAAGTTGAAGCTGGTCGCATTCGACCAGGCGATCGACCCGATGACGCCCAGACCGACCTGCCAGCCACTGATCAGAAGCAGGCCGATGACGCCCACCAGCGCGAGCGAGAACGCGATCTCCAGGCCCAGCGCGAACAGCGTGAACATCGCGCCGATCAGCAGCGATCCGAGCATCGCCTCCGTCAATTGGGCACCTCGCCCGGGCCGGTCTCGGGCAGCTCGCTGGGGCGGATCTCGTCGGCCTGCGGCCCTCTGCTGCGCAGCACCTGCCACTGACGCCGCAAGGCCGCCGCCAGCACGACGGCGAACAGCAGGAGCCCGAGCGGAATCATCACCATCGGAATCCACAGCGGATACAGCTCCACCGTCGACACCCTGCCGTAGTCGAAGGCGGTGTGGGCGGACCGCGCCGTCACCCAGCTCACGACCAGCACCAGCACGAGGCCGACGGACAGCGTGAACAGGCGCAGGCGGGCCCGCACGGGGCCGGCCAGCCGCGTGGTGAGCAGATCCACCCGGACGTGAGCTCCGGTGGTGAAGGCATAAGCCAGCCCGAGGAAGATCAGGGCGACCTGCAGAAACCCCGACAGCTCGTCGACGAAGAGCTGCGGACTGTCGAACAGGTAGCGCATGCCGACATCGAACGAGATCAGCAGCGTGATGATCAGGATGATCACTCCGCTCAGCAGCGCCGCCCAGCGCGCGAGCCGATCCGTTCCCTTCATGTACGGCCGATCGCCTTCTGGGCCAGCTCCATCGCCCGCTTGCCGTTGCTGCCGGTGCGCTTGAGCCACAGGTCCCAGCCATGGCGCGCCGCCTGCCGCGCCTTGGCGATGTCTTCCGCAGCGGGGTCGATCACCGTCATGCCCAGCGTCTTGACCCGCTCGCGGGCGGCATCGTCCAGCTTGCGGACGTCAGCCCACTCCTTCTCCTCGAGCTGCACTTCGGACACGGCATCGGTGACGACCTTCTGCAGGTCCGGCGACAGCCGCTCCCAGGCCTTCTGATTCACCACCAGCAGCTCGGTGGCCGCGCCCGAGAAATACCAGTAGTTCAGGAACTTCGCGACCTCGAAGAACTTCATCGGCTCGGCGTTCGTCGCGGTGGTGATCGCCCCGTCTATCACGCCGCGCTGCAACGACGTGTAGACCTCCGCGAAACCCATCCCCACCGGCGCGCCGCCGACCAGCTTGACGAAGTCGGAGGTCTCGGCGCCGGTCACCCGCACCTTCTTCCCCTTCCAGTCGGCAATCGTCCTGACCGGCTGGGTCGAGAACAACTGCTGGGACGGCCAGCCATAGACCGCTATCAGCTTGAGACCCCGCCGGGCGGTCATCTCGGTGATGAACGGGCGCAGCGCGGTGAGCGCCTTGCGGTGCTCGTCCAGCGTCTGCGTCATGAACGGCAGTTCCAGCACGCCGGTCTCGAGCAGCACGTCGGTCAGGTACGGCGAGATGATCGGAGCGATCTCGGCCCTTCCGTCCAGCACCGCCTGTATCAGCTCCGGCCCCGGGTACAGCGACGACGCCGGATGGACGCGGATCTCCATGCGGTCGGCGGACTTCTCCTTGACCTTCGCGGCAAGGGCGGTCAGGTTGACGATGTGGTAATAGCTGGGCGCTGCGACGTGGGGCAGATTCCACACCACCTTGCCCGACTGGGCGATCGCGCGATCACTCGAAGCGGCGGTGGCCGCTGCGGCGGCCACGCCCGACACAAAGGCGCGACGTTTCATCGCGTTCCCTCCTCCTTGATGGCTGGCTGACAGCCGAGACTATTTGTCGACGCTCAAGTAGAATGACCCGGGTGACGAGCCCCTGTCAAGACTGCCGTGCGGGCGGTTTCGGATGAACGAGGAGATACGGGCGTGTGCAGGCCACGCCGGACCGACGCATGATCGTCGCCACCGCTGGACACATCGATCACGGAAAGACCGCGCTGGTCAAGGCGCTGACCGGCACCGACACCGATCGTCTGCCGGAAGAGAAGAAGCGCGGCATATCGATCGACCTCGGCTATGCGAGCTGGCAACCGCCCGAAGGCGAGCCGATCAGCTTCGTCGATGTTCCCGGTCACGAACGTTTCATCCGCAACATGCTCGCCGGCGTATGCGCGATCGATCGTGCGATGCTGGTGGTCGCCGCGGACGACGGCCCGATGCCGCAGACGCTCGAGCATCTGCAGATCCTCGACCTGCTCGGCATCTCGGAGGGGCTGGTGGTGATCAGCAAGGCGGACCGCGTCGCCCCGGACCGGCTGGCCGAGGTGCAGCGGACGCTGCGCGCGACGCTGGCGCCGACCGGGCTGGCGGCGCTGCCGATGGTGCCCGCGTCGGCGGTGACCCGCGCCGGCATCGAGCAGGTGCGCGGCCTGCTGAGCCGCATTGCCCGCGGCCGGCAAGCCGTCCCGGACACGCGCGCGTTCCGCCATGTGGTGGACCGGTCCTTCAGCGTCGCCGGCAGCGGCACGGTCGTCACCGGAACGGTGCTGAGCGGCGCCGCCCGGATAGGCGACCGGCTGAGAATCGCTCCGGACGGCGCCGAATGCCGCATCCGGGCGATCCAGCGCCACGGCCGGTCGATCGACTGCGCCGGCGCCGGAGAACGCTGCGCGCTGAACGTCGTGGGCGTGACGCCTCAGCAGGCTGCCCGCGGCACCTGGCTGGTGGCCCCGCAGATGTTCGAACCGACCAGCCGGATCGATGCCTCGGTGACCGTTCCGCCCGATGCCGGCGGCCCCCTCGGACATTGGACCGCGGTGCATCTGCACATCGGTGCAGCGATCGTGCCGGCGCGCCTGGCGATCCGGCGGTCGGCGAGCATCGCGCCCGGGAGCTGCGCGGTCGTCCAGTTGAGGCTCGATCGATCGATATCCGCCGTGCGCGGCGACCGTTTCGTGCTGCGCGACGCGTCGTCGTCCCGCACGCTGGCCGGCGGCCGGATCATCGATCCTTTTCCGACGCGTCGCCGCGGCCCCTCTACCCGTCTGTCCGCGATGCAGCACGAGGAACTGCCCGAGATGCTCGCCGCATTGCTGGAGGATCCCGAGGACGGCGTGGATCTCGATTGGCTCGACAGGGCGGTCAATCCGCCGGCGAACCGGGTGGCCGCGGTGCTCGATTCGCTGCAGGCGCAGATCCTCGGCAGGCGCTTCGCCTATTCGGGCGCGCGGGTCCGCGCGATCCAGACCGCGGCGCTGCAGACCTTGCAGACCCACCATGAGGCTCATCGGCAGTCGGACGGCCTGGACATCGAGGCGCTGCGCCGCGGCATCGCCCGCACGATGCCGCCACAGGCGTTCGTCGATCTGCTGCGGCCGTTGACGGCCGACGGACGACTGGCGATGCGCGGCGGCCGCGTGAGCCTGCCGCGACACGATCCGACCGACAATCCGCGCGACCGCCGCACCTGGGAGATCGTGCACCCGCTGCTGCAGACCGCCGGCTTCCAGGTGCCGATGGTCAGGGAACTGTCGCGACAGGCGGGCGTGCCCGAGGCGCTGCTGCGCGACTTCCTGCACCGCAAGAGGGCCGGCGGCGAGATCGTCCGGCTCACGCCGGAGCGGTTCGTGCTGCGCGAGACGCTGTCGGCTCTCGCGGGCGAATGCCGGGCGACCGCGGCGCAACGGCCGGACCATGCGTTCAGCGTCGGCGACTATCGTGATCGGATCGGCACCGGCCGCGGGCTGGCGATCGAGATCCTGGAAGAGCTGGACCGGATCGGCGTCACCTCCCGCCGTGGCAACCTTCGCACCGTGAGCACGTCCGGATGAACACGAACTTCGACCTGATCGTCATCGGCGCGGGCATCACCGGCCTGGTGACCGCGCATCACGCCGCCGAGGCCGGCCTGAAGGTCGCCTGCGTCGAGCAGCTCATGTTCGGCGGGCTGGTGGTCAACATCAACGAGCTGGCGCCCTCGCCCGACCCGCGGCATCACTCGGGCGTCGACCTCGCATCGGACTGGATGGAACGGATGCTGGAGCTCGGCGTCGACTATCTGAATGCATCGGCGAGCGGCCTGGCGGCGGCCGGCGCCGACATCGAAGTGACGACCTCCGAAGGCCCTCTGAAGGCGGCGAGGGTGGTGCTCGCCACCGGAGCCAGGCTGCGCAGGCTGGGCATTCCCGGCGAATCGGAATTCGAGAATCGCGGGGTCTCCGGCTGCGCCGACTGCGATGCGCCGATGCATGCGGACCGCGACGTCGTCGTGATCGGCGGAGGCGATTCGGCGATGCAGGAAGCGCTGGTGCTGGCCCGATTCTGCCGGTCGGTGCAGATGGTCTGCCGCGACGCGGCGTTGCACGGGCGCCGGGAACTGGTCGATGCGATGCTGGCCGAACCGAAGGTGCGCTGCCGCTTCCATTGCGAGCCGCAGGCGATCCGCGGCGGCCAGGAGGTCGAGGAGGTGCTCGTGAACGATCGCGCCGCCGGCACCTCGGTCGCGCTGCCGTGCAGCGGCGTGTTCGTCTACGTCGGGCTGCAGCCGGCCGCCGACGGCCTGGCCGCGGGGCTCGCGGTGGACGACGACGGCTTCATCCGGATCGACGATCACGGCGCGACATCGATTCCCGGCGTGCTCGCCGCGGGGGCGGCACGCGCCGGCTTCGGCGGCACGCTCGAGCACGCGATCGCCGATGCACGCATGGCCGCGGCTGCCGCGGTCGAGGCCCTGGCCCGGCGGCCACGGTCATGAGCGCTCATGGCAGCAACGACAGGAAGCAACAACAGCCCTCGCACTGGAGAGATCGGATGCAGGCCTCCCAATCGATGATGATGGACGACTACGAACAGGCCATCGAGCTGTTCTACGAGAAGGGCTGGACCGATGGCCTGCCGATCGTCCTGCCCACCCGCAAGCTGGTCGAGGCGATGGTGGCCGCCAGCGGCCGCGACCGCAACGAATCGCTCGGCAACGTGCCGCCGAAGGGCGGTGCGGCCACGATCGAGAAGCTGGCGATCAATGCCGTCATGGGGGGCTGCCGGCCCGAGCATTTTCCGGTCGTGCTGGCGGCCTTCGAAGGCATGATGGCGCCCGAGCACAACGTCAACGGCGTCACGCAGACGACCCACATGTGCGTGTCGCTGGCGATCGTCAACGGCCCGATCTCGCGCAAGCTGAACTTCAATTCGCGCGACGGCGTGTTCGGCAACGGCTACCGTTCCAACGCGGCGGTCGGCCGGGCCCTGCGGCTGGCCCTGTGGAACCTGGGCGGCGCCGTGCCGTGGGACACCGACAAGGCGACGATGTCGCACCCGGGCGAGTATGCGTTCTGCATCGCCGAGGAGGAGGTCGACAATCCCTGGCAGCCGCTGCATGCCGATCGCGGGCTGCCGGCCGATTCCGACGCGGTGACGGTGTTCGCCTGCGAAGGGCCGCATTCCGTGCTGTGCAACGGCACGCCGGAAGAGATGCTGCACGTGCTGTGCGACTCGATGTGCGGGCTGGGCAACAACAACATGCACGTCGGCGGGCAGATGCTCGTCGTGCTGAATCCGCTGAATGTCGAGGACTTCCATCGCCGCGGCTGGAGCAAGAACGACGTCCGTCAGTATCTGTGGGAGAACGCCCGGCGTCCGCTGGCCGACATCCGCGCGTGCGGCATCGTGCACGACGGCTTCCGCAAGGCCCAGCAGGCCGTCGGCCGCTACCATTTCCGCTACGATCTGGCGAACCCGACCACTCGCGTGCCGGTGACCGAACGGCCCGAGGACATCCACCTGGTGGTGGCCGGCGGCCGCACCTACTTCGCGGCGGTGCTGCCGGGATGGGGAAGTTTCGGTGGTTATGCGGTGACGGTGCCGGTCCGGCATCCGGCCGCCTAGAGAAGCTGTGCAGAGGAGCGCAAAGATGGAGATCATGATTCCCGTTTGGCTCGACGAGGTCGCGCCGCAGATCGCCAAGACCGAGCTGGGCGACCTGCGCGGCGCCACCGTCGCGATCGTCGACGACAACTTCGACGAGGCCTTCACGAGCCGGATCGAAGAACTGCTGGTCCGGTCCTACGGCGCGGTCGTGGACCGGCTGATCAAGCCGCTCGGATCGGCGCCTTCGCCGAAGTCGCTGATCGAGCAGGCGGCCAGATCGCAGGTGGCCATCGTCGGCATAGCGTTATGAGGGTCCTGCACGTCGGGCAGTCTGCTCGACGCCGCAGCGTTGGAGAAGCGTGGTGTCCACACGGTCACCATCGCCTGGGACACGTTCGAGAAGGCCGCGCGCACCGCTGCGCGTGTCCAGGGCGTGCCGAAGATCGAGCTGGCGATCATTCCGCACCGCAAGGGCGGGGAGACCGCCGACGATCAGCGCCGCAAGGCGGAAGACATCCTTCCGGAGATCGTACGCAAGCTGTTGAAACGGGCTGACCCGTAAACGGACGGACGGCGGGGGCGCGAGCCGCCCCTGCGCCGCACCGCAGCCTCACCCCCCGAACCGCGCCGGCCGTTTCTCGATGAACGCCCGCACGCCTTCGCGGGCATCGGCGCTGCCGGCGCGTTCGACCAGGTATTTCCGCTCGAGCTGGAGGTGCTCGGCCAGCGAGTTGTGCTCGGCGCGGGCGCACAGGTCCTTGACCCGCGCGTACGACGCGGTCGGGCCGGTGGCGAACTGGGTGATCACCTTCTCGGCCTGAGCCTGGAGCTGATCGGCCGGCCACAGCTCGTCGACCAGGCCCCACTGCAGGCAGCGCTCGGCATCGAGCGGCCGGTTCAGCATGAAGATCTGCCGGGCGCGGGCGACGCCGACGCGGCGAACCAGCAGCCAGGAGGCGGCCAGATCGGGCGAGAGGCCGAGCGCGACATAGCCGCCGCGGACCTTGATCGTGTCGGCCGCCATCACGAAGTCGCCGACCAGCGCCATCGCGATGCCGGCGCCGCCGAACGGCCCGTTGACGACGCTGACGATCGGCACCGGCAGCGAGGCCAGCCGCTCGAACGACGCGAGCAGCGGCGACAGGATGTCGTCGACCAGCGCCGGCAGGCCGTCGGCATGCTGGACGAACTCGGCGATGTCGCCGCCGCCGCAGTACATCGTGCCGCGGGCGGACAGCACCACCACCTTCAGCCCGGCGGCCGCGGCGACGCCGTCTATCGCCGCCGCCAGGTCGCGGGCGGAGCGCCGGTTCAGCGCGTTGGCGCCTTCGGGCCGGTTCAGCGTGATGCGGCCGATGCCGTCCTGCGCGCTCCACAGGACCGTCGATTCGCTGCTCATCGTGTCTGTCTCCAGGTAGGGCTCGCGGATGCCGTCATTGTCGCGCATCTGCGCCGCCGGCCCCGCCATGCCGCCGGCCAGCCCTGCAACTGCAGGCCCGTCACGCCATCGCGAATCCGCCGCCGCACACCAGCACCTGGCCCGACACGTAGTCCGACTCGGGAATGCAGAACAGGTACACGGCGCCGGCCGCCTCCTCGGGCGTGCCGCCGCGGCCGAGCGGGATCTGCGCCTGCATCGCCTGCATCAGCGCCGGGTTGACGCCGACCTTGATGTCGCGCCCGCCGACGTTGATCTGCGCGTTCGCATCGGCGGTGACCTCGGTGAGCCGGGTCTGGATCAGGCCGAAGGCCACCGCGTTGACGTTGACCCGCATCCGGCCCCACTCCTTGGCAAGCGCCTTGGTCACGCCGATGATGCCGGCCTTGGCCGCCGAGTAATTGACCTGGCCGGCATTGCCGCCGGTGCCGGCGATCGACGAGATGTTGACGACCTTGCGATGCACGGTGCGGCCGGCCGCCTCCTCGGCCTTGGTCAGCGAGCGGATCACCGGCTGCGCGGCCCGCAGGATGCGGAACGGCGCGGTCAGGTGGCAGTCCATGATCGCGTACCACTGCTCGTCGGTCATCTTCTGGATCACGTTGTCCCAGGTGTAGCCGGCGTTGTTGACGATGATGTCGATGCCCTTGAAGCGGTCGACCGCGGTGCGGATGAAGCGGTCGGAGAAGTCCGGCGCGGTGACGCTGCCCGCGCAGATCGCCGCCTCGCCGCCGGCCGCGCGGATCTCCGCCGCCACCTCCTCGGCGGGCCCCGCGCCGAGATCGTTGACGACGACGCGGGCGCCTTCCGCCGCCAGCTTGAGCGCCACCGCGCGGCCGATGCCGCGGCCCGATCCGGTGACCAGCGCCACCTTGCCTTCGAGTTTTCCAGTCACAGCGGTCTCCATCCCGGTCGTCATTCCAGTGCCACCGTTGCAACGCCGGCGATCTTCTGTTCGCCGTACTGATTCGCCGCCTGGATCTCCAGGTCGACGCGCTGCTCCCCGTTCTGCTCGAACTTGCGCGTGACCCGGCCGGTGCAGGTGATCGCGTTGTACAGATGCGTGATGCCGGTGAACCGCAGCTCCATCGAACGGATCTGCTGCTGGCGCACCCAGCCGGTCAGCACCCGGCCGAGCCAGGCCGCGGTCAGCATGCCGTGGCCGAACACGTCGGGCATGCCGGCCTTGCGGGCCACGTCCTGATCGATGTGCAGCGGCACGTGATCGCCGGAGGCGCCGGCATACAGCGCCAGCGTGGTGCGCGACAGCGGCGGCACCGAAACGGGGGGCAGCGTGTCGCCGACCTGCACGTTGGCGAAGCGAGGCGGATTCGCGGCGCTGGCCGCCCCCGCGGCCGCGGCGGGGGTCATGGTCACGGCGGCGTTCGGTTTCACGTCCGGCTTCACGTTCGCGTTCACGTCCGTCATCGCGTCATCTCCCCGCCGCGGGAACGCGCTGCACGACGGTGCTGCGCAGGTCGGCCACGTGGATCCCGTGCTGGTTCGTGACGCGGGTGTCCTTGACCACGAAATCCAGCGCGCCGCCCTTGCGCTGGAAGATGTCGCTGATCCGCGATTCGAAGGTCAGCGTGTCGCCGGCATAGGCCATCGCGTGATAGTCGAAGCGCTGCTCGCCGTGCAGGATGTGCAGCAGGTTCACGCCGATGTCGGCCAGCCAGGCGACGGGCTCGCGCTGCTCGGTCATCTCGGCGCAGAAGAGATAGGTGGGCGGCACCGGCAGCGCCGGGTGACCGGCGGCGCGCGCCGCCGCCTCGTCGGCATACACCGGATCGGTCTCGCCGATCGCCTTCGCGAAGAAGCGCAGCCGGCCCTTCTCGATCTCGGCGGTGACGGTGGGCAGCGTCTTGCCGATGTGGCAGGGGTCGATCATCAGCGCCCTCAGCCGCGGCCGTACAGCGTGACCACCGCGGCCCCGCCCAGCCCGAGGTTGTGCTGCAGCGCGAGCCGCGCGCCGTCGACCTGCGTGGCGCCGGCGGTTCCGCGAAGCTGCCGGGTCAGCTCGTAGCATTGCGCCAGACCCGTCGCGCCCAGCGGATGCCCCTTGGACAGCAGGCCGCCCGACGGATTGACCACCACCTGGCCGCCATAGGTGTTGTCGCCGTCGACGACGAACTTCTCGGCGCCGCCCTGCGGGCAGAAGCCGAGCGCCTCGTAGCTGATCAGCTCGTTCTGTGCGAAGCAGTCGTGCAGCTCGCAGACGTCGATGTCCCGCGGGCCGACACCCGCCTCCTGGTACACCTTCTGCGCCGCCCGCTCGCTCAGGTGATAGCCGACCACGTCGATCATCGAACGGGTGTCGAAGCTGTCGGACCGATCGGTGACCATCGCCTGCGCGAGGATGCGCACGTCGGGCTTCAGGCCGTGGCGCTTCGCGAAGTCCTCCGACACGACGATCGCGGCGGCGCCGCCGCAGGTCGGCGGGCAGGCCATCAGCCGGGTCAGCACGCCAGGCCAGATCATCGGCGCGGACATCACCTCGTCCTCGGTCACCTCGCGGCGGAACAGCGCCAGCGGATTGTTGACCGCGTGGCGGCTGGCCTTGGCCCGCACCTTCGCGAACGTCTCGAGCTTCGTGCCGTAACGCTGCATGTGCTCCTGGCCGGCGCCGCCGAAGTAGCGCAGCGCGAGCGGAATGCCCTTGCCGCCGGCCACCTCGTCGCACAGCTCATCGAACTTCTCGAAAGTGTTGGGACGGTCGGTCCAGTGGCTGCCCAGCGCGCCCGGCTGCATCTGCTCGAAGCCGACCGCCAGCGCGCATTCGACGGCGCCGCTGGCCACCGCCTGGCGCGCCAGGAACAGCGCCGTCGAGCCGGTCGAGCAGTTGTTGTTGACGTTGACCACCGGCACGCCGGTCATGCCGACCTCGTACACCGCCCGCTGGCCGGAGGTGGAATCGCCGTAGACGTAGCCGGCGTAGACCTGCTCGATCAGCTCGTAGCCGATGCCGGCATCGGCCAGCGCCTCGCGGACCGCCTGCGCGCCCATCTCGTGGTAGGGGAGGCTGTCGCCCGGCTTCCTGAAGGCGATCATGCCGACGCCGGCGACCAGTACGTTGCGAGTCATCGATGTCTCCGATTCGTGGGGGATGAAGGGGACGGCTGAAGAGGACCGCCGAGGGAGACTTGCAGTCTACCGACCGGTAAGTAACAATGTCAACAGCCCGTCCGCCGGCGCCATCGTCCCCGGCGCCGGCGATCGAACCGACGATAGAATGGCGCCCCGAATCCCCCAGCCAGACATACCGTCCGTGACCTCATCGCGATCCACCCGACCGGCAGCCGCCGCGGCCGTGCCCGCGGACGAGCCCTCGCGCTGGGGCCGGGGCGTGCAGAACCGCGAGGAGCAGTTCGCGCTGAAGCGGCTGGCGATCCTGCGCACCGCCGCGCAGCTCTTCAACGAGCAGGGCTTCTACCAGACCTCGCTGAACGATCTGGCGCGCCGGCTGCACGTGACCAAGCCGACGCTGTACTACTACGTCGAGAACAAGAACGACATCCTGCTGCAGTGCCTCAACGAGGCGATGCAGCAGATCGAGCCGGCGATCGCCGAGGCCGAGCGGATCGACGGCACCGGCGCCGACAAGCTGCGGATGTTCGTCCAGCGCTACGTGGCGATGTGCGCCGGCGACTTCGGCCGCTGCCTGGTGCTGTCCGGCCTGGCGCCGCTCGACGAGGCCAGCCGCAACCAGCTCAAGCCCTCGTACGAACGGATCGATCGCGCGCTGCGCCGCATCATCCGCAAGGGCGTGGCCGACGGCTCGCTCGTCACCACCGACCAGAAGATGACGACGTTCTCGCTGTTCGGCGCGATGCACTGGATCACGTCGTGGTACCGGCCCGACGGCGCGCTGACGCACGAACAGATCGCCGAGCGGATGGTCGAGCTGTTCCTGAACGGCCTGCTGCCGAGGCCCTAACGCCCCACCACCAGCCGCATCGCCGGCAGCACCTTCTCGCTCTCGTTGCGGTGCTGCAGCGCCTGCCTGAGGTTCATCTGCGCGACCTCGGTGTGCTCGGCGGCGAGCGCCCGGGCGCGTTCGCCCTCGCCGCGCTGCATCGCACTGAACAGCATGTGGTGCTGCCGGTGGGCATACATCATCCAGTCGCGGTCCACCTGCAGCGCGCCCTGCATCGGCAGCATCGCGCTGGCCGGCGCGAACGGCAGGCGGTTGTTCAGCGCCACCGCGCGCTGCAGCGCCCGGTTGCCGCAGGCGTCCAGGATCAGGCTGTGGAAACGGTCGTTCATCGCCGCATAGCGCGCATAGTCCTCGACCGTCAGCGGATCGGCGACCAGCGCCGCGTCGCCCTCGTCCAGGCACGACTGCAGTTCCAGCGCGAGCTGCCGGGGCACGCCATGCTCGGCGACCAGCCGGGCGGCCATGCCCTCGAGGTGGCCGCGCACCGCGATCGCATCGGCCACCTCCTGCGCGGTGAACTGGCGCACCACGTAGCCGCCGGTCTCATTGGCCTGGACCAGCTCCTCCTGCTCCAACGTCACCAGCGCCGCCCGCACCGGCGTGCGCGAGGCGTTCAGCCGGACCGCGAGCTGCTGTTCCGCCAGCCGGGTGCCCGGCCGGAATTCGCCGCGCAGGATCAGATCCCGCAACTGCATCAGCACCGTCTCCTGCAGGTTCATTGCCATTTTTTATGCATCGGTCGGGAAATTCGGTATACCATTCTACGCTAATGGGATACCGAACGAGGAGCGGCCATGCAGGCTCAACAGAACGAACTGATCACCCGGATCGGCCCGGGCACCCCCTGCGGCAAGCTGATGCGCTGCTACTGGCAGCCGGTGGCGCTGGTCGACGAGTTCGATCCGCGGCTCGATCCGAAGATGGCCCAGCGCCCGCTGAAGGCGGTGCGGCTGCTCGGGCAGGACTTCATCCTGTTCCGCGACGACGGTGGACGCTGGGGGCTGCTCGATCGCGACTGCCCGCATCGCAATGCCGACCTGGCGTTCGCCCGCTACGAAGGCGACGGTGTCCGATGTCCCTTCCACGGCTGGAAGTTCGATGCCGCCGGCCGCTGCCTGGAAACGCCGGCCGAGCCCACCGGCAGCAAGCTGTGCGAGCGGGTCACGCAGGCCAGCTATCCGGTCATCGAACGCAGCGGCGTGCTGTTCGCCTGGCTGGGCGAGCCCGGCAAGGCGCCGCCGTTTCCCGAGTTCGACTGCTTCGCGGCGCCGTCGACCCACGTGTTCGCGTTCAAGGGACTGTGGAACTGCAACTGGCTGCGGGCATTCGAGGTCGGCATCGATCCGGCCCACACCTCGTTCCTGCACCGGTTCCTCAATGATGCGCCGCTCGAATCGATCGGCAACAACGCCGCCGGCAAGCAGTTCCGCAGCGCCAGCGTCGGCGACTTCGGCGGCGAGCAATGGCCGATGACCCGCGTGATGCGCGAGTTCCACCAGCCCGACATCAGCTTCGAGAAGCGGCCCTGGGGGCTGCAGCTCACGACCTTGCGGCCGATGACGCCCGAACTGACCCACGTGCGGGTCACCCATGCGCTGTTCCCGCATACCTTCGTGATCCCGCTGTCGCCGACGCTGACGATCACGCAGATGCACGTGGCGGTCGACGACACCCGCACCTACTGGTATTCGTTCTTCACCAGCTTCGCCGAACCGGTCGACAAGGACGCGATGCGCAACCAGCGCACGCAGTTCATCGCGCTGCCCGACTACCTGCCGAAGTCCGGCCGCCACAACAACTGGGGCTTCGATGCCGCCGAGCAGCGCAGCACCACCTACCTCGGCATGGGCGAGGAGGACATCAACGTCCACGACCAGTGGGCATGCGAGAGCATGGGCGCGATCCAGGACCGCACCCGCGAGCACCTGGGCACCAGCGACAAGGTGATCATGGCCAACCGGCGGATGCTGCTGGCCGCGATCGAGGCGGTGCAGGCCGGCGGCGTGCCGCCCGGCGTGGCCGATGCGTCACTGGCCGGCCAGTTCACCGGCCCCGACACCGTCGACGGCATCGCCCCGGCCAACTGGGACGCGCTCAACAACTCGCC
>DAISWF010000014.1:14224-18921 GCA_036826495.1 Burkholderiaceae bacterium | reverse complement strand
GGCACCTGGGGCACCTGGTGGAAGGAACGGGTCCAGGCCAAGCGCGACAACGCGCCCTGGACCGACAAGCCCGCCAGCGGCGCCAGCGCCCGACCTGCGCCGCAAAGCGCATGAGCGGTATACGGCCCCCGAGGAGAGGGGCCGAGCCGCAGGCTCCTGGAGGAGACATGACAGGTTTCGCCGCACGCTGCGGCGTCCACGACGCCGCGCGCGAACGGGCGGTGCAGGACACGCTGCGCCGCATCGAGTCGTCCGGCCTGGAGCTGGTGCGCTTCTCCTGGTGCGACCTGCACGGCTTCCTGCGCGGCAAGACGCTGGTGGCGGCGGGCGCCGAACGCGCGCTGCGCGACGGCGTCGGCATGGTCAGCACGCTGATGCTGAAAGACACCTCCGACCGCACCGCGTTCAAGGTGTTCGAGACCGGCGGCACCCGCAGCCTGCCCGGCTTCGGGCAGGCCAACAACCTGGTGCTGCTGCCCGACCCCGAGAGCTTCCGCGAGCTGCCGTGGACCACCGGCACCGGCTGGCTGCGCGGCCAGCCGTGGTTCCACGACGGCACGCCGGTGCCGATCGATACCCGGCGCGTGCTGCAGCGCGCGCTCGAACGGCTGCGCGCGGCCGGCTACGGCATGGTCTGCGGCCTCGAGGTCGAGTTCCACATCTACCGGATCCGCGATGCCGGCGCGCAGCTCGATCCGCGGCAGGCGGGCTGGCCGGGCGAACCGCCCGAGGCGCTGGAGATGATCCACCCCGGCTACATGCTGCTCGGCGAACAGTGTTTCGACATGGCCGAGGAGCCGATGCGCATCGTGCAGCGCACCGCGCAGGCGCTCGGCATGCCGGTGCAGTCGCTGGAGCCCGAGTTCGGCCCGTCGCAGGTCGAGGCGGTGTTCGACGCGACCGATGCGCTGACCGCCGCCGACAACATGGTGCTGTTCCGCAACGCGGTCAAGATGGCGCTGCGCCGCGCCGGCTATCACGCGAGCTTCGTCTGCCGTCCGCCGTTCCCCAACATCATGTCCAGCGGCTGGCATCTGCACCAGTCGCTGGTGCGGCTGGATACCGGCGCCAACGTGTTCCGGCGCGACACGCCGGCCCCCGGCAGCACGCCGGCCGATGCCGCGCACACGCTGTCCGACGTCGGCGAGCACTACCTGGCCGGGCTGCTCGCCCATGCGCGCGGCACCGCGGTGTTCGCGACGCCGACCGTCAACGGCTTCGGCCGCTTCCGGCCGAACGCGCTGGCGCCGCAGTCGGTGCTGTGGGGCCGCGACAACCGCGGCGCGATGCTGCGCGTGATCGGCGAATGCGGCGACCCGGCCACCCGCATCGAGAACCGGGTCGGCGAACCGGCGGCCAATCCGTACCTCTACCTGGCCTCGCAGATCCATGCGGGCCTGGACGGCATCGAACGCCGGCTGCGCGCGCCGAAGGCCACCGATTCGCCGTATGGCCAGTCGGCCGACAGCCTGCCGACCAGCCTCGGCGAGGCGCTGGACGCGATGATCGCCGACAGCACGCTCGGCGCCGCGTTCGGCCAGGACTTCATCGACTACTTTCATCAGTGCAAGCGTTCCGAGGCACGGCGCTACGACGAAGCGCCCGACAAGGACGATTTCCAGCGGCGCGAGTACTTCAGCCGGCTCTGATTCCGATCACACCGAACACCATCATCACATCACCCTCACCCTCACCCGCAGCAGCATGACCGCCATCCGGTTCCTGATCCGACGCCCCGACGGCACGACGTCGACCCGTGAGGTCGACGCCCAGCCCGGACAGTCCGTGATGCGCGCGGCGCTCGATGCCGGCATCGAGGGCATCGTCGCCGACTGCGGCGGCATGCTGACCTGCGCCACCTGCCACGTCTACGTCGCATCCGAGTGGATAGCCCGCCTGCCGGCGCCCACCGACGAGGAGATCGGCATGCTCGATTTCACAGCGGCCGATCGCCGCGACGGCAGCCGCCTGTCGTGCCAGATCCAGGTCGGCCCCGAGACCGAGGGGCTGACGGTCGAACTGCCCGACAGTCAGTACTGACCGGGCGCGGGCAGCACCGATGGACGCACGCGTGACCACAGCATCGACCTGCCTGAGCCTCGCCGGCATCGGCAAGATCTTCGGCAGCGGCGCGCAGCAGACGCATGCGCTGGGGCACGTCGACCTCGACGTGCGCGACGGCGAGTTCCTGGCGATCGTCGGACCGTCGGGCTGCGGCAAGTCGACGTTGCTGCAGATCGCCGCCGGGCTGGCCCGGCCCACGCAGGGAACCGTGACCTTCCACGGCGAGACGGTGACGGCGCCGCCGCCGGGCATCGTCTACCTGTTCCAGCAATACGGCAAGTCGCTGTTCCCCTGGCGCACGGTGATCGACAACGTCGCGTTCGCCGTCGAGCATCGGCCCGGCATGGACCGCGCTTCCGCCCGCGAGCACAGCCGGCGCTATCTGCAGAGAGTCGGTCTGGACGAGTTCGCGCAGCGCTATCCGGCGCAGCTCTCGGGCGGCATGCAGCAGCGCGTGACGATCGCCCGGGCGCTGGCCGCCGAGCCGCGCGTGCTACTGATGGACGAACCGTTCAGCTCGGTCGATGCGCTGACGCGGATGGAGCTGCACGCGATCGTGCAGGAGCTGTGGACGCGGCACCGCTTCACCGCGGTGCTGGTCACCCACGACGTCGACGAAGCGGTGTTCCTCGCCGACCGGATCGCGGTGCTGTCGTCGCGGCCGTCGACCGTCGTGCGGGTGTTCGAGACCGGGCTGCCGCGGCCGCGCGACAAGATCACGACGCCGGAACTGCCGCGCTATCTGTCGATGCGCCACGAGCTGCTGACGCTGCTGCTGGGGAGCGCCGCGTGAGCGCCGCCACACAGCGCGCAGCGCGCCGGGTCATCCAATGAACACCTCGCGCCGGCGGCAGTCGGACCTGACGCTCGGCGTGGCGACGCTGGCGCTGCTGACCGTGCTGGTGGAGGTGCTGGCGCGCACCGGGCTGATCAATGCGGTGCTGGTGCCGCCGCCTTCGATCGTCGCCCGGCGGATCGCGACGATCGTCGCCAGCGGCAGCTTCGCCGAGCCGATGGCGCACACGCTGTACCTGCTGGCTGTCGCGTATGCGATCGGCTGCGTGCTGGCGGTCGGCACCGGCCTCCTGATGGGGCGGTTCCGCGTGGTGCACGGGCTGCTCGAGCCGCTGGTCGAGGTGATGAGACCGCTGCCCAAGCCCGCGCTGTTGCCGCCGCTGATCCTGTTCCTCGGCCTGGGCGACACGATGAAGATCACGGTGATCGCGCTGGGAGTGTTCTTCCCGGTGCTGATCAACACGATCCAGGGCGTGCGCGGCACCGATCCGGTGATGCTCGATGCGGCCCGCACCTTCCAGCATTCGGGCGCCGCCATGCTGTGGAAGGTGGTGCTGCCGTCGGCGCTGCCGCTGATCCTCACCGGCATGCGGATCGCGCTGGCGATCGGGCTGGTGCTGGTGGTGATCGCCGAGATGATGGCGGGCACCGGCGGCATCGGCTATCTGATCGTCGACATGCAGCGCTCGTTCCGCATCCCCGACATGTATGCGTGGAGCGTGATCCTGGCGCTGCTGGGCTTCGCGCTCAACGAGGTGTTCGAGCGCCTGGAGCGCCGCGCGACCCACTGGTCCGGCGCGCCTGCCGACTGATGTCGCGGGCTGGTGCTCACGATCCGATGCTCACGGTTCCGCTGCCCCCCAACCAAAACCGCAAGGACGCACCGACATGACCGCACCGATCCCGAGCCGTCGCACCGCCGTCGCCGCGCTGGCCACCACCGCGCTGGGCCTGGCCGCGCCCCGGCTGCGCGCGCAGACGACCAAGCTGCGCGTCAGCATCATTCCGATCATCGACGTCGCGCCGCTGCAGGTGGCGGTCGCCAAGGGCTTCTTCGCCGCCGAAGGGCTGGAGGTGGACACCACGCCGATCCAGGGCGGCGCCGCCGGCATTCCGGCGCTGGCCGCCGGCCACGTGCAGGTGGCGTTCAGCAACGTGATCTCGACGATCCTGGCGGCCCGCCAGGGCCTGGGCGTGGAGATCATCGCCAACGGCAGCAACACCGGCGACGCGCCGCCCGACTTGGCCGGCCTGATCGCGAAGAAGGGCGCGCCGTACAAGACCGGCAAGGACTTCGAAGGCAAGCGCATCGCGGTCAACACCCGCAACAACATCATCTGGCTCTATGCGCGCGCCTGGGTGCGCGCCACCGGCGGCAATCCCGACGCGGTGACCTATCTCGAAGTGCCGTTTCCGCAGATGCTCGATGCGGTACGCGGCGACCGGGTCGATGCGGCGTTCATCGTCGAGCCGTTCCTGTCGGCCGGCACCGCGACCGACGTGCAGGTGGTCGCCTGGCCGTACAACGCGGTGCAGAAGGGCTTCCCGGTCGGGCAGTACGTCGCCAGCAAGACCTACATCCAGCAGAACGCGGGAGTCATCGACCGCTTCGTGCGCGCCTTCAACAAGGGCATCGACTGGAGCAACGAGAACAAGCGTTCGGAGGAGTTCGCGAAGATCGTGTCGGGCTACACGCGGATCCCGCCGGAGCAGCTTCAGAAGCTGGTGCTGCCGGACTTCCAGAAGGCGGTCGACCCGAACGCGCTGGAACCGGTGGTCGGCGAGATGCGCCGCAACGGCATGCTCGACGGCCCGTTCGACGTGAAGTCGCTGCTGTA
>DAISWF010000014.1:3707-14214 GCA_036826495.1 Burkholderiaceae bacterium | reverse complement strand
CACCATACCGTCGGGCGCCGCGCAGGCGCCGGCTCGCACCCTCGCCGGACCGCAACCCGGCGAGGCGACCCTGGTGCGCGGCGACATCGTCACGATGGATCCCGGCCGCCCGCGGGCCGACGCGATGGCGCTGCGCGGCGACCGCATCGTCGCGGTCGGCACGCCGGACGAGGCGCGTGCCGCGCTGGGCGGCGCGCCCGCGCGCGAACTGCGCTACGAGCGGGGCACGCTGGTGCCGGGCCTGATCGACACCCACAACCACATGCACTGGACCGGCCTGCAGACCCGGCTGGTCGATCTCGCGCCGGCCCGCTCGATCGCCGACATCCAGCAGGCGATCCGCGACTATGCGCAGCGCCATCCCGAGCGGGCCTGGATCTCCAGCGGCAGCGGCTGGCACGTCGCCTCGCTGGCCGAGGGCCGCTATCCGACCCGTGAAGAACTGGATGCGGCCTGCGCCGATCGCCCGGTCTACCTGCCGCGGGTCGGGCATGCGGCGGTGGCCAACAGCCGTGCGCTGGAACTCGCCGGCATCGGCCGCGACACGCCCGACCCGGCGGGCGCGCGCATCGAGCGCGGCGCCGACGGCCTGCCGAACGGCCTGCTGCTGGAGCCGCCGGCCTTCGAGCCGCTGGCGCGGCTGATCCCGCCGCTGTCGCTCGACGAGCAGGCGCAGGCGCTCGCCGACATCCAGCGGGCCTACCATGCCGCCGGCCTCACCGGCATCATGGATCCGGGCGTGACGCCGGAGGTCATGCAGGTCTACCAGTCGCTGTGGCGACGCGATGCGCTGACGGTCCGCTCGGTGCTGATGCCGCTGGCCGATTCCAGCCTGCCGCTGGCCGACAACCTCGCGCGCATCGAGCAGGCCGGGCTCGCCACCGGCTTCGGCGATGCGCGGCTGAAGCTCGGCGGCGCCAAGATGTACCTGGACGGCGGCGCGTCGCTGGGCACCGCGCTGATGCGCGAGCCGTTCCCCGACGAGCGCTGCAACTGCGGCATCCAGGTGACGCCGACCGAGTCGTTCCGCGCCGTCGCCTGGCAGTGCGCGCGCGCCGGCTGGTCGCTCGGCGTGCACGTCGTCGGCGGCAAGGCGATCGACATCGCGCTCGAGGTGTTCGCCCAGATCGATCGCGAGATTCCGCTGGCGCCGCTGCGCTTCACGCTGATCCATGCCTACCTGTGGCCGGATCCGCGCAACATCGCCGAGGCGGCGCGGATGGGCGTCTGCGTCGCCACCCAGTGCTCGATGCAGTACACGTTCGGGCCGCTGCTGGTCAAACGCTTCGGCACCGTGCTGATGGCGATGGCCACGCCGGTCAGGGGCTGGCTCGATGCCGGCGTCGTCGTCGGCGGCGGCTCCGATTCGCCGGTGACGCCGTTCCAGCCGCTGCTGGGCCTGTGGCAGGCGCGCACCCGCCACATCGCCGGCACCGACGAACCGATCGGCCGCACGCAGGCGGTGACCGGCGAGCAGGCGCTCGCGCTGTATACCCGCGATGCCGCCTACCTGAGCTTCAGCGAACATGAGCGCGGCATGCTGCGCCCGGGGCTGCTGGGCGACTGGACCGTGCTGTCGGTCGACCCGACGCGCTGCGACCCCGAGGCGCTGCGCGATGCCGCGGTGCTGGCGACGGCGGTCGGCGGCCGGGTGGTGCACGAGGCATGAGGTCTCGATGACCCGTTCATACCGTCTGCTGGGCGTCGGCCTGCTGTTCGCGCTGCTGGCGCTGTGGCAGTGGTCGGCGCTGCGCTGGGTGGCGAGCCCGAACTGGCCGCCGGTCACCGAGATCCTGCGGGCGCTGCTGAACGGCCTGCGCTCCGGCGAGCTGGCGCAGGTGTTCGCCTCCACGCTGTGGCGGATGGCGGCGGGCTTCGCGATCGCCTCGGTGACCGGCGTGCTGCTGGGGCTGGCGATGGCGACGTTGCCGCGCTTCAATGCGGCGCTGCGGCCGCTGGTCGAGCTGCTGCGGCCGATTCCGACGCCGGCGATCGTGCCGCCGCTGATCCTGCTGCTCGGCATCGACCATGCGATGAAGGTGTTCGTCGTCGCCTTCGCCTGCCTGTTTCCGATCCTGGTCAACACGATCGGCGGCGTGCGCGCGATCGACCCGACCGCGCTCGACGTCGCCCGCACGCTGCAGGTGGGCCGCCTGCGCACGCTGACGCGGGTGGTGCTGCCGTCGTGCCTGCCGTACGTGCTGGCCGGCATGCGCACCAGCCTCGCGCTGGCGCTGATCGTCAGCGTCGTGGCCGAGATGATCGCCGGCTCCGAAGGCATCGGCTTCTACGTGATGACGATGCAGTACGCGATGCGCGCCAGCGACATGTACGCGGCGATCTTCCTGCTCGCCGCCGTCGGCTATTGCCTGAACCTGATGATGCTGGCGATCGAGCGGCGGCTGCTGCACTGGTGGCAGCACGGCGATGGCTAGACCAGCACCTTCAGCTCGCGCAGCCGCCGGATCTCCGCCTCGCCATAGCCCGCCTCGCGCAGCACCTGCTCGCTGTGCTGGCCCACGTCCGGCGCCGGCCCGGCGGCGGCCTTGTCGACGCCGCCGAGCTCGAACGGGCTCGACACGGTGAAGCCGTTGCCGGCCGACAGCGGCACCAGCGCGCCGCAGGCATGCATCTGAGGATCGTCGGGCACCTCGTCGAGCGTGCCGACCACGCCGAACGTGATGCCGGCGGCATCGAGCCGTTCGCGCCAGTCGGCGAGGTCGCGTTGGCCGAACAGTTCGTCGAACGCGGCCACCAGCGGCTCGGCATGGATGCGGCGGGCGGCGGTGTCGAGGAATCGTGGATCGTCGGCCATCGCCGGCGCGCCCAGCGCCCCCAGCAGCGGCCGCCACTGGCGGGCCTCGTTCAGCAGCACCAGGTTCAGCCAGCGGGCGTCGCGGCAGCGGTAGAAGTTGGTCAGCGGATTGGGCACCTTCTCGCGCGGCGGACGGGGCGGCATCGTCAGGCCGTTGAGCTTCGACTGCACCATGTACGAGTTCGCCCACAGGCCGTTGGCCAGCAGCGACGAGCTGACCAGCCCGCCCTGCCCGGTCTGCTGGCGGCGGTACAGCCCGGTGACGATCGCCGCATACAGCGTGACCGAGCTCGGATGGTCGCCCATGCCGGCCACCGACCGCGCCGGCGGCGTCAGATAGTCGGGCCGCACGAGGTCGGCCAGCCCGGAACGTGCCCAGTAGGCGGTCGAGTCGAAGCCGCTCTTCTCGGCCTCGGGCCCGGTCTCCCCGTAGGCGGTGAACGACGCATAGATCAGCCGCGGGTTCAGGGGCGCGAGCGACTGATGATCGACCTGCAGCCGGCGCCGCGCGCCCAGCGGCAGGTTGGTGATGAACACGTCCGCCTCGCGCACCAGCCGGCGCAGCACCTCGCGACCCGCCTCCTGGCGCAGGTCGAGCGCGACGCTGCGCTTGTTGCGCGAATCGAGCTCCCACGGGAAATTACGGTCGGTCGGCGGCATGCCGGGCATCCGCACCAGCTCGCGATAGGCATCGCCTTCGGGCGGCTCGATCTTGATCACGTCGGCGCCGAAGTCGCCCAGAATCGTCGCTGCCGCCGGCGCGGCGATGAAGCTCGCGCAGTCGATCACCTTCAGGCCGTCGAACGGCCGGTTCGTCCCGGACACCGATTTCCTCCGTCGTTGCGCCCGATCGCCGCCGCCGCGCCGCCCGCCGATCCGTCGGCGGGCATGACCGGTGATGCGAAGCATCGCACAAGACGGGCGCGGGAGCGGATCGCCGGCCGAAACACGGCCAGCAATGCAGCGGCCGGGCACGACGACTGCTTTCGGGCCCGCAGGGAACTTATCGTGCAGATTCCCGAGGGAGATGAAATGGACGACACCGTCTATGAAGCGCTGCGAGAGAGCCATGTCCGTCAGCGCGAGCTGTGCCGCAGGCTGCTGCGCGCCAGGGCCGGCGACCGGCTGCGCGTGGAGCTGTTCCGCGAATTGCGCCAGGAGCTGGCCGCGCATGCGGCCGCCGAAGAGCGCTTTCTCTATGCGCCGATCCTGATGGACGACCGCGGGCTGGATCCGTCACGGCATGCGATCGGCGAACACCACGAGATCGACGAACTGGTGGAGGCGCTGGGCAAGCTCAGCCACGCCGGCGATGCCTGGCTCGAGCAGGCCCGCAAGCTGTCGCACAAGGTGCATCATCATCTGCGCGAGGAGGAGAAGAAGTTCTTCCAGCTCTCCGGCCGCATCCTCACCGAGCCGCAGAAGCGGCGGCTCGGCGGACGTTACCGGCGCGATTTCGAACGGATGAAACAGGTGCTGGGTCACGCGGCGCCGTGACCGCGGCCCGTCACACCGTTGCGATCGGCGTGGCCGGCGAACCGATCGCGCCCGGCAGACGCAGCGGCGGCGCGGTCAGCAGGAACCGGTAGCGGCCGTGCGCGCGCAGCCAGTCCGCCAGCGGCGTCAGATGCCAGATCTCGCCCAGATGCACGCCGAGCTTGAACAGACAGTGCTCGTGGATCGGCAGCGACGCGCAGTTCTTCGGCTGGCTGGTCGGGGGCGCCGCCTCGACCGCGTAGTTGTCGGCGATCAGCGCGACGAGCTGGGTGTCGGTGATCCAGTTCAGCAGCTTGCCGTCGCGGCCCTCCAGCACGGCACAGCTCCTGCCGAGCAGCGGGCCGTCGGGCCTGCCGTCCATCTCGATCAGCATCTGCGCGAAGCCGGTGTGCAGGCACACCATGTCGCCCGGCTCGATGACCACCCGGTCGGCCTCCAGCACCCGCATCAGCGCGTCGTAGCCGACCGCGACACGCTGGCGGCCGAAGTGCGCATGCAGATCGATCATCGCCGCACGTCCCTGCACGCAGCGCTCCGACATCCGCTCGATGCCCAGTGCCGCCGCCCGCGACGTCGACTTCGCTGGGATGGTCTCGAACGCCCCCGCATCGCTGCCGGCCGACGGACCCAGCACATGAGTGCCGGCACGATAGCCGTTGTAGTAGACCGCCTCGGCGATGCCGTCGCCGTTGGCATCGAAGCGCGAGCCGACGTGCGCGAGCCCGTCCCACTGCGTCGAGTACTGCAGATGCATGACCACCAGGTCGTCGCTGATCACGTCGGTGCATTCCGGATGATCGGTGACGAGCTGATAGTTCAGATTCGGCTTGCCGTCGCGCACCGTCGGCCGCAGCACCGGCGGATGGCGGCGTGGATTCAGCACGCTGCCGCCCGGCAGGTTCAGCGGCAGGCTCAGATTGAAGGCGATGCCTTCGCGGACCTCGGCGACCCCCTGCCTCACCTTCTCGGGCGTCAGCAGGTTCATCCTGCCGTACTGGTCGTCGGGGCCGAAATCGCCCCAAGTGGAGCCGGGCGGGCGCTGCTTCCAGCGCGGATTGGACGACGTCATCGGAGCCTCGTGCAGAGCAGGACACCGATTATCGCCCGCCCGCCGCGCGGCCGCCGGCGCGGCTGATCCAGATCAACACCCGGCGCCCGTCCGCATCGCACCATCGGGACGTGACCCAACGAGAAGAAGGATCCCACCGATGTTCCATGCAGTCGTCTGGCTCGACCATCACTCCGCCCGCATCGTCCATTTCGATGCCGAGCATCTGAAGTCGGAACGCATCAAGGCGAGTTCACACCACACCCGGCAGCATGGCAGCAGCGTGCGCAGCGAGCACGAATTCCTCGCCGACGTCTGCGAGACGATCGCCGACACCCCGGAAGTCCTGATCGTCGGCTCGCAGCAGTCGCAGACGTTCTTCCGTCACTACGTCCAGAAGCACCGCCCGCAGCTCGCGCCCCGGGTGGTCGGCTACGAGAGCGTCGATCATCCGAGCGAGGCGCAGCTCGTGGCGCTGGCCCGCCGTTTCTTCCTGAAGTACGACCGGATGGCCGGCATTCCCGGGCCGACCTGAACGAAAGACCGGTCCGTGGGCTTCGCCGGCCGACCGTCGAAGCCCGCCGGCGATCAGGGCTTGCGCCCCACCGCGGTCTGCAGCTCGGCGAGCGGCACCACCCGCCCGTGCAGCGGCAGGATGCGGTCGACCGCCAGGTTGCGGCGCTCGATGTTCTCCAGCAGATTCACGTGGTTGTCATTGGGCTTGGCCGGCGGCGGCGAGTTCGGCGGCCCAGGCGTGAAGGCATCCGCCTCGATCAGCAGCTTCTCCTTCGGCAGATAGACCATCGTGAAGCCCTTCGCATGGACGCTGCCGTCGATCGAGTACACCTCGATGTTGCGTGAGCCGTCGGTCAGCAAGGTCTTGCCGCCGTAGCTGGCGAACTTCGCCTTGCGGCCGGACCTGGCCAGCGCATCGGGCTTGATCCGGTTGGCATTGGCCAGCACCTTCTCGAAGTACGGCTTGGCCGCGGCGGTGACCATCAGCGTCGCACCCTCGGCCGCCGCGGTGCGCAGCCCGCCCGAATGGTCGAAGTGATGGTGGGAGTTGATCACCGTGCGGATCGGCTTGCCCGGCACCAGCTTCTTCACCTCCTGCAGCATCGCCTGCGCCCGGCCGTCGTAGAGCGGCGACTCGACGACGATCAGGTGATCCTTCATCTCGATCAGCACGCTGTGGTGCGAACCGCCCGCCAGGTACCAGACGCCGTCGGTGACCGGCTGTGAAGCCACCCGCTCGGCGAAGTTGCGCACCGCGTCCGGCGCGACGATGTCGGTGGCCGGATTGACCTGCACCTCCTTGACCTCGAGGTCCAGGGTCGGCGACCCCAGATGGCTCTGCCGGATCCGCATCGGGAACTTGACGCCGCCGTGGTCGCGATAGTCCGAGTACAGCGTCGTCACCGCGGTATCGCCGGTGACCGGATGCGGATGCCTGGACTCGACCCGCTCGACCAGACCGTCGTCGTTGATGTAGGCGACGGCGCTCATCACGCCCGGTTCGGTGAACGACACCGCAGCGAGCGATCTGCCGCCCTTGCTGTCGAAGGACACCGTGGCCTTGTTGCGCTTGGCCGCCATCAGCACGCCGTGCGGGCTGCTCCACAGATCGTGCTGCCGCGCCTCCAGCGCCACGGCGACGGCACCGCATTGTTGCCGGCGAGGTTCCATGCATGAGAACCCTGCAGCAGGTTGATCTGCCGCTGCTCGCCGGTGCCCATCAGCGGCACCGCGCCGCCCCCGGTCGGTTCGGAGCGGCTGCGCGCCGACTCCTCGCGCAGCGCCGCATTCGGATAGTCGAGCACCCGCGACAGGCTGGAGATCGTCAGCTTCGGCCACGGCCCGCCCGGCTCGTAAGCCTGCCCGAAAGTGCCACCGGTGCCGCTGCCGGCGAACCGCAGCGTCCTCACGTCGGCGCTGCCCATCATCCGCTCGGCGCGGGCGATCACCGCATCGGCCGCCTCGGCGGCACCGGCCGGCACCGGCGCCAGCCAGGCGATCAGCAAGCACACGACACTTCCCGCCACCAGACCACGCCTGGCCGCCCGATCGCCCTTCATGTCTTCCCCCGGCTGAACGTTGTACGGTACGCTGCCTGAGCGGAAGAATAGTCCTGATCAGTACAAGGTTGAAGGGCAGGGTCTACCCGTAGAAAACCCGGCCAGCGTCAGCCGCTCAATGCCCGCAGTGCAGCCCGCCGTCGACCGGCAGGCACACGCCGTTCACGTAGCGGCTCTCGTCGCTGGCCAGGAACAGCGTCGCGTACGCGATGTCCCAGGCGGTGCCCATCCGGCCGGTCGGCGACATCCGGTCGCGCGCGGCCACCATGTCGGCGGGATCCTTGTACTGCCCGCTGATCTGGCGATAGATCAGCGGCGTGTGCATCAGTCCCGGCATCACCGCGTTGGCGCGGATGCCCTGCGATGCGTACTGCAACGCCACGCTCTCGGTGAAATGGTTCAGGCCGGCCTTGCTGGCGTAGTAGCTGGAGTACGGATAGCCGGTGTAGCGGATCGCCGCGACCGACGACGTGTTGACGATCGCGCCGCTCCGCTGACGCACCATGTGCGGCAGCGCATGCTTGCAGGCATAGAACACCCCCGACAGATTGGTTTCGAGGATGTGGCGCCAGCTTTCCTCGCTTTCCTCGATCGGCCCGCCCATCGCGGTGATGCCGACGTTGTTCTGCAGGACGTCCAGCCGGCCGTAGTCGTCGACCACCGAGTCCACCGCGCGCTTGAGCGCCGCCGAGTCGGTGACGTCGGCATGGCGGATGCCGGCGCTGAAGCCTTCGGAGGCCAGCAGCGCCACCGTGCGGTCGGCCGCCTCGCGGTCCACGTCCAGCACCACCACCCTGGCCCCTTCGCGGGCGAACAGCAGCGCGATCGCACAGCCGTTGCCCAGCACCGGCTGGCCGTCGATCGTCGCATCCGGCGGCGCTGGCGTGTGACCGGCCCCGCACACCAGCGCCACCTTGTCCTTCAGTCGGTTCATGACGATTCTCCGTGAGGCAGAGGGGACGGTCCGGCCGTCACCGTCCGCCGAACAGTGACGGCAGCCACAGCGAGACCGCCGGCACGTAGGTGACCAGCGCCAGCACCGCCAGCGCCGCGAAGAAGAACGGGACCGATTCGACCAGCACCTTCTCGTTGGACACCTTGCCGATCAGCGCGCCGATCGACAGGCACAACGCGACCGGCGGCGTGATCAGTCCGATCAGCAGGTTCACCGCCACCACCATCGAGAAGTGATAGGGATCGATGCCGAACTTGGCGGCGATCGGATAAAGCACCGGCGCCAGCATCACCAGAGCCGGCCCGTTCTCCATGAAGGTGCCCACGCCCAGCAGCAGGATGTTGACCAGCAGCAGGAACACCCACGGATGCTTCGACGCATTCAGCATCACGTCGGCGAGCTGCTGCGGCACGTTCTGGTAGGCCAGCAGCCACGACACGAGCTGCGCGCCGCCCAGCACGATCATGATCATCGCGGTCGTGCGCGCGCAGCGCACCAGCGCCGCGCCGATCTCCCGCCAGGTGAGCTCGCGGTAGATGAACTTCCCGACGATCAGCGCGTACACGACCGCCACCGCCGAACACTCGGTGACGTTGAACACCCCGGTGCGGATGCCGGTGATGATCAGCACCGGCATCACCAGCGCCCAGAACGCCCGGCGTCCGGTGGCCAGCACCGCGCGCAGCCCCACCCGCTCGTAGACCGGATAGCCGCGCCGCACGCTCTGCACCCAGGCCACCAGCGCCATCGCCAGACTGTAGAGGATGCCCGGCAGAATGCCGGCCAGAAAGAGCTGCCCGATCGACAGATTGGTCAGCACGCCGATCAGCACGAAGGTGATCGACGGCGGGATGATCGGCCCGACGACGTTGGCGCAGCCGGTCAGCGCCGCCGCGAAGGCCGGGCTGTAGCCGTTCCTGACCATCGCCGGGATCAGCACCCGGCCCAGCGCGCTGGTGTCGGCCACCGCCGAACCCGACAGGCCGGCCATGAAAGTGGCCGACGCGACGTTCGACAAGGCCAGGCCGCCGCGGAAGCGGCCGAACAGCGCATTGCAGAACGCCAGCAGCCGCTCGGTCAGGCCGCCGGCCGTCATCAGGTCGCCGGCCAGCAGGAAGAACGGAATCGCCAGCAGCAGCAGGTTGTCGATGCCGCCGAAGATCTGCTGCGGCACCACCATCAGGCTGATGCCGCCCTGCGCCAGCAGTCCGGCCACCGCCGCGGCCATCAGCGCGAACGCCACCGGCACCGCCAGCAGCATCGCCCCGCAGAACACGCCGACCACCACCAGCGACAGCGTCAGCCCGCTCACCAGGCCTCCCCTTCGGCGAGCATCACCGGCTGGCCGCGCAGCCGCGCGACGATGACGATCAGCACGATCAGCGCGCCGCCCACCGGCACGGCCAGATAGGGGATCGTCATCGGCATCTCGATCGCCGCCGATTCCTGCGCGCCGTTCAACTGCGCGTAGGCGACGCCGTACCAGACCAGCACGCCGCAGGTGGCCACCAGCACCGCGTCGCGGGCCGCCATGACGATGCGCCGGCCGCGTTCGGACAGGCGGTCGGTCAGCACCGTCAGGGGGATGTGCTCGCCGCGCGAGATACCCGCGGCGCTGCCCAGCATCGTCACCCACACCAGCAGGTAGCGGGCGAGCTCCTCGGACCAGGCCGGCGCACGGCCCAGCACGTAGCGGCCGAACACCTGATAGAACACGCAGGCCGCCATCACCGCCAGCGCGACCGCCAGCAGCACCGACAGCAGACGGGCGGCCGTCGAGGGCGCCGGCCCGTCCTCCCTGGCGCTCAACTCAATCTTCCCGGGCCGACCGCGGAGCCTTCGTCAACGGACCGCCTGAACCTTCTGCACCCACGGCGCCAGCTCCGGGAAATCCTTCGTCATCGGCGTGAGCTTCGCCTGGAACGTGGCCCCGTCGACCGGGACGAACTGCATGCCCTTGCCCTGCAGCCGCTTCTTGATCTCGCCCTCCAGCGTCACCATCCGGTCGGTGGCCTCGAGCATGACCCGCTCGCCCTCCTCCTTCAACAGCTTCTGCACGTCGGCGGGAAGCTGCTTGAGGCGGGCGTCGGAATAGATCCAGGTCATCGCGCCGATCA
>DAISWF010000014.1:1931-3697 GCA_036826495.1 Burkholderiaceae bacterium | reverse complement strand
ATCTTGACGCTCGCCGGGATCCAGAGCCGCAGGTCTGGCAGCAGCGCCTTGATCTTGTCGACCGTCTCGATGACGTTGGCGCTCGCCTGCTTGGTGACGATCAGGAGCACCGCAGGATCACGATTGAAGCGCGCATCGGAATAGATCCAGGTCATCGCGCCGATCACGTGAGCCGTCTCGACGACGTACTTCTGCACCTCGTTGTACTTCATGCTCTCGATGACCTCGAGCGGATTCTCCTGTCCGTCGACGACGCCCTGCTGCATCGACGCGAACAGCTCCGCCACGCCCATCGGCACCGGGCTCGCGCCCAGGTACTCCCACGTGGTGCGATACATCTTCAGCGGCGGCACCCGCAGCTTCACGCCCTTCAGGTCGTCGACGCCGCGGACCAGCTTGTTGTTGCTGAGGTGGCGCGCCCCCCGATAGCCGGCCCCGATGATGCGGAACGAGGTCTTCTTCGCGATCTCGTCGAACAGCTCCGCGCCCACCGGCCCGTAATAGAACTTCTTGAAGTGCGGCACGTCGCGCACCAGGTACGGATAGGCCTCGATGCCGGCCAGCGTGTTGTAGCGGTCCAACGTGCCGACCGACTGCAGCACGATGTCGTTGGTGCCGATCTTCAGGCCCTCGATCGACTGTGGCCAGTCGCCGGTGGAGCCGGAATGCGCGATCTGGATCTTCACCTTGCCGCCGCTCTTGCTCTCGACGGCCTTCGCATAGGCCTCGGCGGTTTCGTACCAGATGTTGCCCGGCGTGTAGATGTGGGCCATCTTCAGCACCGTCTGCGCGCAGACGGTGGCGGCCGCCGACGACAGCGCGACGGCGAACAGGACGCGGAACAGCGAACGCATGGAATTCCTCCTCGGTGCCCGGACGGTCCGTCGACGGCCGCCTGGCGCGGGGGCCGGATGCCGTCCGGAAGGCGGCAATGTTAACAGGCCGCCCGGAGCAGGGCACGCGCGTTCAGGGCTTCAGGAGGATCTTTCCGGTCGATCGACGCGACTCCATCAGTTCGTGGGCGCGACCGGCATCCGACAGCGCGAACCGCATCGTCGTGGCAGGTTCGATCCGCCTCGTCGCCAGCAGGTCGATCGCCCCGCGAAACGCCGCCTCGCGCATCGCAGGAAGTTTCTCGAAGGCATGAGTGCCGATCACGCGGATCGAGGGAGCACGGTTGATCGCTCCTCTGAGCTGCCTGAACAAGTTCTCGTCGGGCATGCCATTCAACGCCGCATAGGACACGATCAGACCCAGAGGCGCGATCATCTTCAGATCATCGGCAAAGCTGTTGCCCGCCATATGGTTGTAGATGATGTCCACGCCGCGGCCGCTCGTGATGTCGAGCACCCGATCCGCGACATTCTCGGCTCTGTAGTTGATCACGTGCACGACCCCGCGTGCGCGGGCGAACTCGCATTTCTCGTCCGAACCGGCAGTGCCTATCACGAGCGCGCCGGCTGCCCGCGCCAGCTCGGACAGGGCGGTTCCCATGCCGCCGGCCACTCCGTGCAGCAGTACACTGCGCGTCTCCGCGCCCCGAGCGCCGAAGTCCATCATCAGCTTCGCGACGATGTAGTTCATCAACGCCGCGGCCGCATCCAGATCGGTCCCGGCGGGCAGCGGCCACGGCGCCGTGTCGCGGGCCACCACGTACTGCGCGTACAGCCCTCCGGCGAAGCCGATGTCCCAGCCCGTCAGATAGACCGGTTGCCCCTCCTCCAACCGGCTCGAGCCGTTGGCGTCGACGACGACCCCGGAGATCT
>DAISWF010000014.1:0-1921 GCA_036826495.1 Burkholderiaceae bacterium | reverse complement strand
CAGCGCCGGCATCCACGGATACCGACCGGTCCGCAGCAGAATGTCCGCATAGGCGACGCCGATCGCGTGAGTCTTGATCAGAACCTCACCGCGAGCCGGTACCGGCGTTGGCAATTCGACGGACTCGAGCGCTTCCGGGCCGCCTGTCCTGGACAGCCGAACGGCTTTCATCGATGCTCCGTGACGATCCAGGTCGGTTGCACGCTATTCACGCGCCAATACCTTCTGGCGCTGCCGTCCGAGTTGAGGGGAACTCAGATGAACCACATCGCCGGCCTTCAGGTAGACCGGAGGCTTCATTCCTCCGCCGACACCCGCCGGCGTACCCGTGGCGATCACGTCACCGGGCAGCAGCGTCAGCACCTCCGACAGATGCGAGACGATCTGCCGCACGTCGAACACCATATCGGCGGCCATTGACGTCCAGCCTCAATTCGACCTTCTGCGGGTCCGGAATCTCATCCTTGGTGACGAGCCATGGACCGAGCGGTCCGAACGTCGGCGCGCTCTTGCCCTTCACGAACTGACCGCCCCGATGAAGCTGCCAATCGCGTTCGGACACGTCGTTGACGGCGCAGTAGCCTGCGACGTGGTTCAGTGCATCGGTAACGGCGACATGGCTCGCTTCGCGCCCGATGACTACCGCGAGCTCGACCTCCCAGTCGGTCGCCTTGGAGCCTGGGGGCAGCAACAAGTCATCTTCAGCCCCGCACAACGAGGTGATCGCCTTGTTGAAAACCATCGGCGCGATCGGCTGCTGCAAGCCGGCTTCAGCGATGTGTCCCGCATAGTTCAATCCGATCGCGAAGAACTGCCGAACGCCCGCTACCGGAACGCCTATCCGCGGCTGCCCCTCGACCAACGGCAGCTTCGCAGGGTCGATCGCGGCGATTATCGCCAGTCCTTCGGGACTGATGACCTCGGGGGTGAGGTCGCCGATCGCCGGCCACAGAGACCGGATTCGACCCGCTGCATCCAGCAGGCCCGGGCGTTCGTGGCCTACCGGACCGTAGCGCAATAGTTTCATGACCTCTCCTTTGGATCGGACGGCAGCGGGAACTCACTCGAAATTGAGGATCACGCTCTTACGGTGCGTGAAGTGCTCGAGCATCGATTCGAGAGTCAGCTCCTTGCCAAGCCCCGATTGGCGGAATCCGCCGTAACTGATGTTCGGTCCTGCAACCTGAGCCTGATTGACCTGCACGTAACCAGCGTGCAGCGAATCGACGAGCCGCAGCGCGTTTCCGAGATCGCGAGTCCAGACACTGGCCGCGAGTCCGAACGCCGAGTCGTTGGCCATCGACAGCGCCTCGTCGACCGTGTCGAATGGCATCACGCAAGTCACCGGCCCGAAGATCTCTTCCTGCGCGAGGCGACTCCGGTTGCCCACTCCGGTGAAGATCACCGGTCGTAAGAAGAATCCCTCGGCCAGTCGCGGATCGCCGGGCAGCTTCGAGCACTCGTGGGCCACCGCCCCCGGCGACGTGCGCCCCAGTTCGATATAACCGCGAACCTTGTCGTACTGCGTGCGCGACACCAGCGTTCCGATATCGGTCGCTTCATCCAGCGGATCACCGATCGTCAGCTTCTCGACCCGCGCCTTGAGCGCGGAAACGAATGTGTCGTGCAGACTGCGGTGAACCAGGATCCGGGATGCAGCAGTACAACTCTGCCCCTGGCGAGTGAACCGCATACCGACCACTGCGCCTTCGACTGCACGATCGAGGTCGGCATCGGCGAGCACCAGAATCGGGCTCTTGCCGCCGAGCTCCAGCGTCACCGGTACGAGCTTGTCAGCAGCCGTGCGATAGATCAGCTTGCCTGTCTCCACGGACCCGGTGAAGGTTATCTTGGCCACGTCAGGATGGGCGGCCAGCGGCGCTCCGCAGCCGGGTCCATCACCGGACAGCACATTCAGCAC
>DAISWF010000013.1:44804-45025 GCA_036826495.1 Burkholderiaceae bacterium | reverse complement strand
CCGCCGGCACCACCGCGCACGTGTTCCTCGATAATGCGTTGCGGGCGAACGGCGTCGATCCGAAGGAGGTCGAGGTCGTCAATCAGCGGATGAGCGAGGCGGTGACCTCGTTCATCTCCGGCGCGGTGCCGGCGGGGGGCCTGTGGGGGCCGCTCAAACTCGCCCTGGGCGGCCAAGGTCCGCGGGCGCAGATGGCGGTTCGTGGGTCCGCCCACTCCCCC
>DAISWF010000013.1:44179-44794 GCA_036826495.1 Burkholderiaceae bacterium | reverse complement strand
CGCTGTGGGTGCCGTTCAACATCGCCGTGCGCGACAAGGTCCCGGGCGCGAAGATGCTGGTCGATGCGTCGGCCTACTACCCGCAGGCGGCGATCGTCGGCGGCTGGGTCACGACGGCCGAGTATCAGCAGAAGAATCCCGACACGCTGAAGGGCATCATCCGCGGCTGGGCCAGCGCCAACGACTGGTTCATCGCCAATTCCGGCGCCGCGCTCGAGCAGCTGCAGTCGAAGCACTATCAGCAGGTGCCGCTGACCGATCTGAAGGAGCAGTACGGCGCCCAGAAGATGTTCACGTCGGCGCAGTGGCGGACGATGTACGCCGACGGCACCGTGACCAAGTGGCTGCAGCAGGTGACCGACTTCTTCGTGCGCTTCGCGAACATCCAGAATCCGGTGCCGGCGTCGCAGTACTTCGACACGAAGCCGTACATGGAAACGATCAAGGGCTGAGCGCATCTGCGACGACCTGATCGTCGGCGCCGGATCGGCCGGCTGCGTGCTGGCGAACCGGCTGTCGGCGGATCCGGCGGCTCGCGTGGCCGAACGGACGTCCAGCGCGGCCTGAGTTTCACGCCGTCTGAGTTCCATCCCGCATCGGGCGGCGTCGATCGCG
>DAISWF010000013.1:36424-44169 GCA_036826495.1 Burkholderiaceae bacterium | reverse complement strand
AGGGACGCCATCGATCAGCCGATGCACCGCCTCGATACGGACTAGGCGTTCGAGCCGAATTGAAGGCGATGGCCGCACCTCGCACAATCGTCCGACACTCAATCGGCACGAGGAGGCCACCATGAAACACCAGCGCGGGCAAGGCATGACCGAGTACATCATCATCGTCGCGCTGATCTCGGTCGCAGCGATCGGCATCTACACGCTGTTCGGGCAGACGCTGCGCAATCAGACCGCCGGCCTGGCGATGGAGCTGTCCGGGCAGGATGCAGCCACGTCGATCAGCAGCGCGCAGACCAACGCCAACTCCGCGCAGACCAACGCGAACTCGCGCAAGGGTCTGGACAACTACAACCTGAGCAATCGCCCCTGAACCCCTGAACCGGCGGCGCGCATCAAGCGGAGGCGGTCATGGCACGGACCCGGCGGCACAGGTCGGCGCAACGCGGGCAGGTTCTGGTGCTCGCGCTGGCGCTGTTGTTCGCCGGCTGTCTCGGCCTGATCTATCTGTTCAGCGTCGGGCAGGTGCTCGCCACCAAGCAGCGGCTGACCCACGCGGCGGACGCCGCCGCCTACAGCGCCGCATTGTGGCGCGCCCGGGTGCTGAACTATCACGCCTACTCGAACCGGGCCATCATCGCGCAGGAGGTGGCGATCGCGCAGGCGGTCACGCTGGTGTCGTGGATCAAGTACTTCGAGACGTTCAACCAGAACGCCGGCGAGGTGATCGAGGTGGTGTTTCCGCCGGCCGCGGCGATCGTCGAGCTGATCAACCAGCTCAACGCCATCGCCCGTCAGGCGGCGATCGGCGCGGCGACGCTGGAGACCTTCCTGCGCGGCGAGGCCGGCATCGGCTACAAGAACCTGCTGGCTGCCAGTCAGGAGATCCTGCAGCTTTCGATCGGCACCTTCGGGCTGGGCGCGGTCGCCAATGAGGTGGCCCGTGCGAACGATCCGGAGTTCTTCGCGTTCGTGCTGCCCGACGAGGGGCTGTTCGAGCGCTTCACCAAACGCTACGAGTCCGACGAGGAGCGCGGCCGGCTGCGCGATCTGGTGGTCGCCTCGCTCGATGATTTCGTCAAGGACCGTCCGAACGATCTGCCGTTCCTGCCCAGCGGCTGCATCGGCCTGTCGCCGGATCCGGCTACCTGGGTGTCGTGGGTACGCAAGCGCGGCGGTACCGTGCTGGCGCCGGGGCTCGATCGCTGGGAGGCGGCCGACACGCTGTCGGTCCATGATCACCGGCCGGGCGGCGGGTTGTTCTCGCGCGGCTGCCGCGAGCGCGAGGTGGCGCCGTTCGGCTGGGGGGCGGCCGAAGCCGCCGAACGGGGTGAGGGCGCCATCGTCGCCGATCCGGGCAACGTGCGTCGCAATCCGATGGCGCTGGCCGCTGCCGACAGCGAGATCGAATCGTTCTCGTCATACGACGGCATCACCCGCGTGCGCGATCTCGACTATCAGGCGCTGGACAATCCGCGCTTCCCGGTGTCACCGGTGGCGGTGCTCGCGCGCATCGATGGCGACGAGGTGCGCACCGCGGCGCGGACAGGCGCGGGCAGCGGCCGGCTGGCGCTGACCCCGGACTTCGCTGGCGGGCGGCTGTGGGCGCTGTCGGCCGACGGGGCGCGCTTCCGTCGGCCGCCGGGGTCCGCTGCACGGGACGAGTACGCGAGCCTGTACAACCCTTACTGGCAGGCGCGGCTGGCCGAACCGTCGGCCACGCAGCGGGCCGTGGCGGAAAGCTATGTCGACTGATCGTTCACGTCGGGGCCAGCGGCGCCAGCGCGGTCAGGCACTGGCGGAGGCGCTGGTCGGCTGCATCGCGTTGATACCGCTGGTGCTGCTGACGGTACTGCTGGGCAAGTACCAGTCGGTGCAGCTCGCGACGATCGATGCGGCCCGGCATCTGGCATTCGAATGCACGGTGCGGCTGCATGCGTGCGATGACCTGGCCGGCCATCCGCAGCTCGTCGACGAGCTGCGGATCGGTCACTTCGCCCGCACCGACCGCGAGATCCAGAGCAACGACGTCATCGATGGCGACGCTGCTGCGCCCGAGCGGCAGGCGTTGTGGGTCGATGCGTCGAACCGGCCGCTGCTGGAACGGTATGGCGACGTCAGCGCGCGCATCACGCGATCGTCGTTCGATGCCGGCGAAGCGGTGGCGGTCGGCAACGGCCGGCGGATGTTCGCGCAGGCGGCCGAGATCCTGTCGGATCTGGCCGGCCCGGGCCGCTTCGGCCTGGAGCTGACCGGTGGCCTGGTCGATGCCCGCGTGCAGGTGCGGCTGTCGCCGTCGCAGTCGGCGCGCAGCTTCGCCGATCAGCTCGATTCGCTGCCGCTGCGGATGACCGCACGGGCAGCGGTGCTGACCGATGCGTGGAATGCGTCCGGTCCGCACGGCAGCGACGACACCACCGTCGAATCGCGGGTCGATCGCGGCCGGCGACTGAACGATGCGATCGAGGCCGGCATCGACGCCGCCTACCTGCCGACGCGTGCGCTGATCGAGCTGGCCCATTCGCTGCTGATGGAGCCGCGCGGCAGCGCCTTCCGCTACCACGAGATCGATGTCGATCTGGTGCCACCCGACAGGTTGCCGCGATGAACCGGCTGCGCGCAGGGGCCGCTCTGGGCGGCGCATTGTGGCTGCATCTCGCGCAGGCCGACCGGCCGGCGGCGCAGTCGGCACCGGCCGGGCCGCCGGTGGTGCCGTTCGCCGCGCAGGTCGGCCTGGTGATGCCGGCCGGCACGGTGGCCGGCATGCCGGTGGCGATCGTGCAGTTCACCACTCCGTTGTCGGTCGAGCAGGTGCTCGAACAGACGGGCGCGGCCTGGTCCGACGGCGGGCGCCAGCCGGTGGTGCAGGCGCAGGCCGGTGCCTGGCGGATGATCTCGCGCCATCAGGGCGACGAGGTGTTGACCCTGCAGGTACGCGAACGGCCCGGCGGTGGCGCGGGCGGACTGCTGAGTCGTTGGGGGGCTGCGTCGGCGGTCGCCGATCCCGCGCAGGCGGTGATGCGCCGGGTGCTGCCCGACGGTGCCCGCGTGATGCAGACCTTCGGCCACCGCGATGGCGAGCGGCGAGCGCTGACGTTGACCGCCGCGAGCGACCTGCCGGCCGAGCGCATCTGGCAGCAGACGACCAGCCGGCTGCAGCGCGACGGCTTCCTGCCCGATGGCCCGGCGCAACGGGCAGCGCCGCTGGCGGGCACGCGCGCCGGCTTCTTCCGGAACGGCAACACGCAGATGGCGGTCACGCTCGATGCGCGGCGCCAGCCCGGCACGCTGGTCTTCACGTTGACGACGGAGGCACGATGAAACGTCCGGCCATGCAGCAGGGCCAGGCTGCGTTCGAGTACCTGGTCGTGGTGTCGCTGTTCGCGCTGGCGCTCGTGGTCGGGCCCGACAGCCCGCTCGAGCAGCTCTTCGGCGCGCTGAACACCCGCTTCGAGCTGTTCACCCATGCGTTGTCGCGGCCATGAGCGCGTCGATCGGCAAAGCGCTCGGGTCGCTGAAGCGCTATCGCTCCGCCGGCCTGCTGCTGGCCGCGCTCGGGTTCGGCGCGTTGGCGATGTACGGTGCGCGCGGCTATATCGCCGGTCAGATCGCGATCGAACGCGAACGGCTGCAGCCGCATCGCGACGAGGTCGAGGTGGTCGTGGCCAAACGCGAGCTGCGTCGCGGCGACCCGGTGTCGCCGGACACGATGGCGGTGCGGCGCATCCCCCGGGAGTTCGTGCCGGGCACCGTGGTGCCGCCCGACCGGTTCGACGGTTACGTCGGCGCCCGGCTGAACGGGCCGCTGCGCAGCGGTGAGCCGTTGCTGCACACGTCGATGGACGGCGTCGATGCGGCGAGTTTCTCCGCGAAGGTGCGGCAGGGCATCCGCGCGCTGACGATCGGCGTCGACGAGATCAACTCGATGTCCGGCATGATGCAGCCCGGTGACCGCATCGATCTGCATTTCTCGGCGCGGCCGCCGCTGCGGCCCGGCGCACCGCCGCCGACCGAGCTGACGGTGCCGCTGCTGCAGGACGTGCTGGTGCTGGCCACCGGCCGTCAGGTGCGGCCCGGCCCTGACGACGGGCCAGGCGGCCGCGGCTACACGTCGATCACCGTCGAGGTCACACCGGCGCAGGCGCAGCGGCTGATCGTCGCGCAGCGCAGCGGGCGGCTCACCGCACTGCTGCGCAATCGCGACGACCGCGCGCCGGTGTCGCAGCAGCCGCTGGACGTCAATGCGCTGCTCGATCTGCCGGTAGCCAGGGCGGCCGGCGGCCGCAGCGGGCCGGAGATCATCATCGGCGGCCGCGGCCCGCTGCAGGTGGCCGCTGCCGCGACACCGCCGGCGCTCGGTCTGGCCGGCCAACTGCTGGGCGGCGTTGCGGCGGCTGCGCAGAATGCGCCGACGCCCGCGGCCATCGGTGCTGCGCCCGGGACCGCGGCCGTCGGCCCCCCCCCCCCCGACGACCCGCGCGCCGGCCGCCCGCGCGCGCCCCGCGGTGGCGCCGCGCGAGCCGAAGGCGGGATCGATGGCGCCGGACGTCGGCGCAGCGCCCGCCGTCAACCCCTCGGCCGGCCCGGCCGGCCCGCTGCCGTGGAGCACGACGGCTCCAGCACCGGCCACGCCCTCCGCAGCAATGCCGCCGAGGCCCGCCGTCCCGGTGCTTCCGCCCAACGCCGTCGAGCAGAGATGATGCGATGAGGCGATTCACCTGCATCCGCTTCACAGGCTCGTTCCTGGCATGCGTCCGCCTCGCGCGCATCCGCGGGCTCGCCGCGCTGCTCGCCGCATCGTTCGCGGCCCTCGCAACCGGCCAGCCGGTGACGCTGAACCTCTACGTCGGCCAGGCGCATGTGCTGAACGACGGCCAGGTCAAGCGCATCGCGGTCGGCAACGGCCGGGTGATCCAGGCCACCGCGCTGGACGACCGGCAGATCCTGATCATTCCGGAGGCGCCGGGTCAGAGCACGCTGCATCTGTGGGGCCGCGGCGGCGGCGAGAGGCAGTACGTGATCAACGTGGTGCCGGCCGATGCCAGCCGGCTGCACACCGAGGTGCAGGCGATGCTCGCCGACGTGCCCAACGTCCGTTCGCGGATCGTCGGCGACAAGGTGGTCGTCGAAGGCGGCAACCTCAGCGAGGAACAGGCCAACCGGCTGGCCGAGGTGGCCCGCCGCTATCCGCAGGTGGTCAACCTGATCAGCCGTGTCGGTCTGGAGCGGATGATCGCGATGGACGTGCGGATGGTCGAGATCAAGCGCGAGGTGCTGCGCAACATCGGCATCAAATGGTCCGGCAGCGCGCAGGGGCCGACCTTCGGCGTGATCGGCGACCTGCATCGCGGCAACGCGTTCCGGCCGGGCGGCGTCGCCGGCGCGGCCACCGGCATCGAGGTGCGCGAACGGGTCCAGCCGTTCTCGTCGATCCTGACGTTGGCGTCGTCGATCACGTCGATGATCAACTTCATGGTGCAGAACGGCGACGCGGTGGTGTTGGCCGAGCCGCGGCTGTCGTGCCGCAGCGGCGGCACCGCGCGCTTCATCGCCGGCGGCGAGCTGCCGGTGCCGTACTCCAGCGGCCTGGGTTCGGTCGGCGTGACGTTCAAGGAATACGGCGTCAAGTTCGACGTGAGCCCGGTGGCCAGCGAGAGCGGCGTGATCTCCGCCAAGATCGCCACCGAGGTGTCGGCGATCAACTTCGAGGTCACGGTGCGCGAGATCCCGGGCCTGTCGAAGCGGCGCGCCGAGACCGAGGTGAACCTGCGGGAGAACGAGACGCTGGTGATCGCCGGGCTCGTCAGCGAGGAATCCTCGCGCAACGTCGACAAGGTGGCCGGGCTCGGCGAGCTGCCGATCCTGGGCCCGCTGTTCCGCTCGCGGCAGTTCCGCGAACGGCAGACCGACCTGGTGGTGTTCGTCACGCCCAGCTTCGTCGGCGCCGAGCACGACGTCCGGGGAACGGCGCTGGAAGCGATCCCGTCGCGGCTGCCGGCCGCGCGCGAGCGGATCCGGATGATGGAGTAGGGACCGAGATGCTGACGCTGTCGATCCAGGCCGATGACCGGCGCCCGGTGACGACCCGCATCGAGCGGCTGCCGTGCCGCATCGGCAAGCACCGCGACAACGAGGTGGTGCTGCCGAGCTGGCGGGTGGCGCGGGTGCATGCCGAGATCCATCGGCTGGAGCGCGGCTTCAAGCTGGTCGATTGCGGCAGCATAGGCGGCACCCTGGTCAACGGCGAGCGGATCGTCGAATACGGCCCGCTCGACGTGACCGACGAGATCACGATCGCCGGTTTTCGCATCCGCCTCGAGCCTGCCGGCATCGGCCGCGACGGGCTGCTGCCCGGCGCCGTCGGTGCGGGCGAGGGCGGGCTCGCCGGTACGGTCCCCGACGCGGGTGCCGACGTGGCCGGCATCGTCGCCGCCGGCCCGGCACCGGCCGCGCCGACGCTGGCCGACATCGAGATCGAATGGCGCCGTGCGATGCATCGCAAGCTGCTGCACGTGATCGACCTGCGGCGCAAGGATGTGCGGCAGTTCTCCGAGGCGCAGCTTCGCCACGAGGCCAGAGGTCTGCTGGTCGATCTGCTGGCCGCGGAGGAAGAGCTGCCCGGCGAGCTCGACCGCGAGCGGCTGATCCAGGACATCCTCGACGAAGCGATCGGCCTGGGGCCGCTGGAGAAGCTGCTGGTCGATCCGACGGTCACCGAGGTGATGGTCAATGCGCCCGACCAGGTGTTCATCGAACGGCATGGGCGTCTGGAACGCACCGGCGTGTCGTTCACCGGCGATGAGGCGATCCGCGCGGTGATCGACCGGATCGTCGCGCCGCTCGGTCGGCGGATCGACGAATCGTCGCCGATGGTCGATGCCCGGCTGGCCGACGGTTCGCGGGTCAATGCGATCGTGCCGCCGCTGGCGATCAAGGGTCCGACGATGACGATCCGCCGGTTCAACCGTCGCCAGTGGCGGCCGCACGAACTGGTCGCGATGGGATGCCTGAGCGCGTCGATGATGGCGTTCCTCGAGGTCTGCGTGACCCGGCGGCGCAATCTGATCGTGTCGGGCGGCACCGGATCGGGCAAGACCACGCTGCTCAACGTGCTGTCGGAGCTGATCCCGGATCGTGAGCGGCTGGTGACGATCGAGGATGCCGCCGAGCTGCGGCTGCACCATGAGAACCTGGTGAGCCTGGAGGCGCGGCCGGCCAACGCCGAGGGGCGCGGCGCGGTGACGATCCGCGATCTGGTGCGCAACTCGCTGCGAATGCGGCCCGATCGCATCATCGTCGGCGAATGCCGCGGCGGCGAGGCGCTCGACATGCTGCAGGCGATGAACACGGGCCACGACGGCTCGCTGACGACCCTGCATGCGAACAGCTCCCGCGACGTGGTGTCGCGGCTGGAGACCATGGTGCTGATGTCCGGCGTCGAACTGCCGGTGGCGGCGATCCGCGACCAGATCGCCTCGGCGATCGACATCATCGTGCACCAGACCCGGCTGTCCGATGGCAGCCGGCGCATCAGCGAGATCGTCGAGGTCACCGGCGTCGAGGCGGGCCGCATCCAGATGCAGCTACTGTTCCGGCTGGTGCGGCGCGGACCGGCGGCCGGCCAGCGGCCGTCGGGAGAACCGGCGGGGGACTGGCGGGTTTGAAGGGGCGGGACAGGGGCCCCGGTTTTTTGAAAGCCGCGGCCCGCCGGGGGTGCCCCGGATTTTTTGTCTTTTTGCGCAAGG
>DAISWF010000013.1:24862-36414 GCA_036826495.1 Burkholderiaceae bacterium | reverse complement strand
CAGGTGCCGCAGTTCTATGAAGCGCTGCGCCAGTCGGGGCTGCCAGTCGATCTGTCGATCTTCGGCGAAGGGCAGCCATGATGGCGATACTGTCGTGGCTGCAATCGCCGTGGGTCGTGATGCTGGCCGCATTCGCCGCGATGGCACTGCTGGGCTGGCTCGGCATCGGGCTGCTGAGCCATTCGTCGCAGCGCTACCGCGAGCGTTTCCAGACTGCTGTCGGTGGCCAGTTGGCTCGCGCTCATCTGTTCATCGATCCGGGCCGGCTGCTGACTGCGAACCTGTTGGCGATCGTCGGCACCGCGGCGCTAGTGATGCTGATCACGCGCAGCCTGGTGGCGGCGGCGCTGGCGGCGGTGTTGCTCGGGTTGGTGCCGCGGATCGCGCTCGGCTGGATGCGGCATCGCCGGCGCGAGCGGTTCCGCATCCAGCTACCCGATCTGATGCTGCTGACGGCCGGCGGGCTGCGTGCCGGCGCCAGCCTGTGGCAGTCGCTGGCGCAGACCAGCGCCGAGCTGCCGCAGCCGGCGCGCCAGGAGATCGACCTGATGCTGCGCGAGCAGCGGCTGGGGCTGTCGCTGGAGCGCGCCCTCGCCGGGCTGGAAGCGCGGATGAACGTCGAGGAGATGCGGATGCTCGCGGCGGCATTCCGGATCTCGCACGAGACCGGCGGCAACCTCGCCGAGACATTGGAATCGCTGGCCGAGGCCACGCGGCGCAAGCTGACGCTGGAAGCCAAGATCCGTGCGCTGACGTCGCAGGGGCGGCTGCAGGGCTGGGTCATGGGGCTGCTGCCGCCGGTGCTGGGGCTGGTGCTGTTCCAGATCGATCCGCAGGCGATGTCGGGCCTGTTCACGACGCCGGTCGGCCTGGGCGTCTGTGTGGCCGTGGTGGTGCTGCAGGTGCTGGGCTTCCACTTCGTCCGCCGCATCGTGAGCGTCGACGTATGAGCCGCGCACGGCCGCTCCGAAGCAGCTCACGCCCCCCTGGGGGGCTGGGCCGCAGGCCCTTTGGGGGTAGACCATGCCGCGCGGCTCCAAGGCTCATGGCCCCGCAGCGCGTAGCGCGGAGGGTAGCCCAGTGAACGGCCTGTGGTTGCCCGTCGTCTGCGTCGGTGCGGCCGTGCTGCTGCTGCTCGCATCGATCCGCTCGGCGGTGGTGGCGGTGCCGAAGCGCGACGATGCGCGCGATGAGCCGCCGCGCGACGAACCGCCGTTGTGGTGGCGGATCACCTGGCCGCTGGTCCGCGGTTTCGAGCGCTGGCCAGCCGGCCTGCTGGCGCAGCCCGGCCGCAAACGGTTGGCCGACCGGCTGTGGCGTGCCGGCCTCGGCCATGCGCTGACTCCCGAGCAGTTCCAGGCGGGCCGCCTGGTGGCGGCGCTGGCGGCGGCGGGGCTGGTGCTGCTGATCCTGCTGCCGCTGGGGCAGGTACCGGTGGGGCTCACGCTGGGCGCCGGCTGCCTCGGCTTCTTCGTGCCGGTCACCTGGCTCAATGACCGCATCGCGGTCAAGACGCGCAGGGTGCTGCGTGACCTGCCGTTCTATCTCGACGTGCTGACATTGGCGCTGGAATCGGGGCTGAATCTGACCAGCGCGATGCGCCAGGCGGTCGACAAGGGCCCGAGCGGCCCGCTGAAGGTCGAGTTCGTCAAGGTGATGCGCGATCTGCGCGCCGGGCGGTCGCGCGCCGAGGCGCTGCGGATGATGGCCGATCGGCTGGCCTTGCCGCAGGTGTCGAGCCTGGTGTCGGCGCTGCTGACCGCCGAGCGGCAGGGTGCCAGCCTCGGCGTGGTGCTGCGGGCGCAGGCCGAACAGCGGCGGCACGAACGCTTCATGCGCGCCGAACGGCTGGCGATGGAGGCGCCGGTGAAGATGCTGTTCCCGCTGGTGCTGTTCATCTTCCCGTGCACCTTCCTGATCCTGTTCTTTCCGGTAGTGAACCGCATCCTGCAGGAGGGGTGGATCAGATGAATCTGGCCGATCTCGAAGTGCGCCGCGCCGACACTTTCGTCAGGCGGCTGGTCGGGCTGCTGCGCGAGCGAAGGCCGCAGCCGCGGCGGGCGCTGTGGCTGGAGCCCTGCTCGTTCGTGCATACCTGCGGCATGCGGTTCGCGCTCGACCTCGTGTTCCTCGACCGCGACGCGCAGGTGCTGGCGGTGCGCGAGCGGGTACCGCCGTGGAGCATCGTCGGCTGCCCGGGCGCGCGGGTCACCGTCGAGCTGGCCGCCGGTTCGATTGCCAGCCGCGGGATAGAGATCGGTCAGCGTTGGCCGGTACCAGGGAGGAAACGATGAGATCCTGCACCGCCTCGGGCGGTCTTCTGATGGTGATGATCGCCGCAGTGCTCGGCGGCTGTACCGTGGCGCCGGTGCTCATGCCCATTCCCTCGTCGGGCAGGCCGGTCGGTCAGGGCGCGTCGTCGTCGGTTCCGCCGAAAGCTCAGCGGAGCTCGCAGGCGGGGCCGATGGCGCGCCAAAACCCCTCGGTGCCCGCCGTCCCGCCGGCCGCCCGGCCACCCGCATCGGGCACCGCAGAGCTTGCGCAGGCCGGCGGGGCGGCGGCCTCACCCGATCCGACGGCTGCAGCGATGCGCACGGGTCTGCAGGTGCCGGAAGACACCAGGCTTCAGCGGTTGCGCGACGAAGCCGAGGCGGCCTACCAGGGGCGGCAGACGCAGGCGGCGATCGAGGCGTTCGTCATGCTGGTGGAGCTCGACCCCCAGGATGCGCGCGCCTGGCTGCGGCTCGGCAACCTGTACCAGCGCAAGCCGGACATCGCCGCCGCGGCCCGCGCCTATCGCCGGGCCGCCGATCTGCGCGCCGATGGCCGCGAGGCGCGGGAGGTCCGCCAGAAGGCGCTGCTGAACCTGACGCTGCTCGGCATCGAGCGGGCGCGGCAGGCGCTGGCCGAACTCGATCGCGAAGCGCTCGAACCGGCGCTCGCCGACGCGCGCGGCGACGTGCGCCGGCAGCTCGATGAACTGATCCGCGGCATCGATGCCACGCTGACCCGACAGCCCGTTGCCGTCGCGCCCGGCGCACCGCCCGCATTCGATGCAGCGGTCGGCGGATCGATCGATGGAGCCCATGGCCGCGAGCGTCACCCTGTCCGTCCGCCTGCATCCGAAGCGATGGCCGGCGGGTCGGTCGATGAGGCGGCGCCCACGCGTGCCGGGCAGCGTAGTCCGCGGCGGGGCGCCCCGCGCCGGGCCGACGCCGCAGCGCACAGGCCGACCGGGGAACCCGACGCCGTGAACGATGCAGCGCGCGGCGAAGGCCCGGTGCGCATCGACTACCTGCAGGGGCGGCCGGCGCGATGAACACGCAGCGCGGTGTCGCCATCGTCGAGACCCTGCTCGCCGCACCGGTCGTGCTATGGCTGGGCCTGGCGGTGCTGCAGTGGGCGCTGGTGTTCCAGGCGCGCTCGGCGGTGGTGTTCGCGCTGAACGAGGCGGCGCGCGCCGGCACGGTCAGCGGAGCCGACCCGCAGGCGATCGATCGCGGGCTGGCCCGCGGCCTCGTGCCGTTCCTCGGCGGTGCCGCCGACGCGGCCGGCCACCTGGCCGCGATCGCGCTGGCCGAGGGTCACGTAGCTGCCGGCAGGGCCGGCGGCTGGTTGCTGCTGCGCCAGCTATCGCCGACCGCGCAGAGCTTCGAGGACTGGGCAGAGGACGACATCGATGACTACGGCCGGCCTGATCCGTCGCGGCGCGTGATCCCGAACGACAACCTGACGCATCGGATCCACTTGACGACACCGACGGGCGGTGTGGCCGGATATCGCGGCGACGAGCCGATCGGCGCGCGCTCCGGTCAGACGCTGGCCGATGCCAATCTGCTGAAGCTCGAGCTCATCTACGGCGTGCCGCTGAACGTGCCGTTCGTGGGGCCGCTGGCCGCGTGGGCGCTGCGCATCATCGACGGCTGCCGCGAACCCGAAGCCCGGCAGGTGGGCCTGATCGCGCTCGGTTCACCCGAAGCCGGCGCCCCACGGGACCGGGCCTGCGCGTTCTACGACGCAATCGACGAGCGCGGCCGCTCGACGCCGCGCGTGCCGGTCAGATTGTCGGCCACGGTACGGATGCAGAGCCCGGCACGGTTCAGCAACGACGCGGTACGCGGCGCTTCGGCGGCGGCGCAGCCATCGCCAGGCATCGGCCGTTACGACGATGATGCGACGCCGATCGCATCGGACGATGTCGCCGGCCAGGCGCCGCTGGTATCCGCAGGCGTTACCGGTCCCGCAGCCCGCGGTGCGGGGGCGAATGGTGTCGGAACAGGCGGCGCGAGCGCGGGAACAGGCGGCGCGGGAACGGGCAGCGTATCTTTGCAGCTCGGCGGGCCACGTACGGGTGGCCTGTCGCTGGGCGCCTGCGATAGCTGATCGACTCGGCTGTCACCGGGGCAAGCGCGCCACGAGCCGAACCCGGCCAGCCCCGGCGGATCGGAGCGGCTGCCGTGTGCGATTGGCAGCACGACGGCTGAGCGACTCCTCAGCCCCGCGGCGCCTTGACCGGCTGCACCGGCGCCGCGTCGCGGCCGACGCGCAGGATCATCGACGCCGAGGTCGCGCTCGCGTCGAACGGGTGGAAGTCCAGCGGATACAACGTGCGGATCCGCTGCACGTAGGCCAGCGTCTCGGCGAACGGCGGCACGCCTTTGTACTTGTCGACGGCGCCTTCGCCGGCGTTGTAGGCGGCGATCGCCAGCACCACGTCGCCCTGGTAGTAGGCGAGCAGCCAGCGCAGGTAGGCCATGCCGCCGCGCAGGTTCTCGGCCGGATCGAATGCGTCCTTGACCGCGAAGCGCTCTGCGGTATCGGGAATGAGCTGCATCAGGCCCTGCGCGTTCTTCACCGAACGGGCACCGGCGTCGAAGTTCGACTCGGTGTTGATGAGCGCCAGCACCAGCCGCGGGTCGAGCCGGAACTGCTTGGCGAGCTTGACGATCATCTCGACGACGCGGCGCCGCTCCAGCGGCGGCGGCGTTTCCTTGAACTCCGCCGGATTGTCGAGCTTCGGCGTGGCCAGCCGGATCGCCGCGTCGTTGGGGGCCGGCGCCGGCGGCTCCACCGCCAGCTCGGTGCCGCCCAGGCAGGGTGGCAGCATTTCCGACGAGGTATGGAACATTTCGGCCAGGCCGCGCGCCATGTCGCTGCCGAGCCTGCTGGCCTTGCGGAACAGCGTGACGCCGATCGCTTCGCTGCGGACGACGCCCTGGCCGTTGTAGTACATCCAGCCCAGCCGCATCAGCCCTTCGGCGAAATCGGCGCGGGCAGCCGCGCAATAGAGCTGCAGCGCCTTGGCGTAGTCGCGCGGCATGCCGGCGGCGCCCGATTCGAAGCGCACGCCCTGATCGACGAGCTGGCGCGCCCGTTCGAAGCGAGGATCGGACTGCGGCCCGGCGGCCGCCGCCTGGGTGTTGGCGAAGTCGTCGAGTGGATCCGGCGCGTTGCCCTGTGCGAATGCACTGGAGATGGCGAGGCTCGCGCCGACGATTACCGTCGCGGCGCGTACGTGCCAGGCAGCGTGTCGCGGGCGGCTCATGCGGTGCATTATAGGGCTCGCGTCACGCCGATCGGGCACGATCGACCGTCGATCGGCTCACCGGCTGGCATCGGGAAAACACCGGGATCATCGACGGTCCTTTTCGAACAAGCGCTTGCGCGGGATTGCTGAGGCGAATGGTGAGGAAGCTGCAATGTGTCGACGTGTCAGCGAAGCGACTCAGCGCAGCCCGAACCGGTTCAGCAGGTCGTACAGCGTCGGCCGGCTGACCCCCAGCAGCTCGGCGGCGCGGGCCACGTTGCCGTCGGAGAACGCCATCACCTTGAGCACCGCATGCCGCTCGGCCTCGTCACGGATCCGCCGCAGGTTCAGCGACGGCGCCTGCGGCGGCAGCGGCAGCCCCAGATCGTGGGCAGTGATCGCCTTGCCTTCGGCCACCAGCACCGCCCGGCGGATGCTCTGCTCGAGCTCGCGGACGTTGCCGGGCCAGCCGTGCGCGGCGATCGCGCTCAATGCCGACTCGGTCAGCGTCAGCCGGTCGCGCCCGTGCTGCCGGCGATAGGTGCGCAGGAACAGGTGCGCGAGCAGCGCCGCATCGCCCGAGCGCTCGCGCAGCGGCGGCACCTCGACGATGATCTGCGACAGATGTTCGAGCAGCAGGCTGGGCGGCGCGCCGATACGGACCTGTGCATCGCGCGGCCGGATCGACGAACAGACGATGCGCACGTCGGCGGCGATCGCCTGCCGGCCGCCGATCCGCTCGAAGGTGCCCGACGACACGAACCGCAGCAGCCGCGTCTGGATCGCCAGCGGCAATGCATCGATATCGCCCAGGTACAAGGTGCCGCCATCGGCCTGTTCGAGCCGACCGCTCGAGGGTTGCCCGTCGTCGCCCTGCTGCTCGGTGCCGAACAGCTCGCTGTCCAGCAGCGATTCGGGCATCGCCGCGCAGTGCAGCACGACGAAACGGCCCTCGCGGCGCGCGGACAGACCGTGCAGCGCGCGCGCCAGCACCTGCTTGCCGGTGCCGGTCTCGCCGATCAGCATCAGCGGATCGTCGCCGGCAGCCAGTTTTTCGATCTGCCGGCATGAGCGCAGCATCGCCGGGTCGCGGGTGTCGATGCCGGCGACCGAATTGCCGCCGTGCAGTTCGTTCATCCGCCGGTCCTCGATGTCGAGCTCGGCGACCCGCAGCGCATGCTCGACCGCCACCTTCAGATCGGCATGATCGAGCGGCAGGGTGATGCAGTCGTAGGCGCCCAGGCCGATCGCGCGACGTGCCTGCGCACGGTCGCCGGCCTCGGTCAGCACGATGATGCGGGTCGAAGGCGTCATCGACAGCAGCTTCTGCAGGGTCTGCAGGCCGCGTCCGTGCGGGCCGTCGCGGCCGCCGTCGGTTTCCTCGGACATCGCCGCGGTCTGCAGGCTGCCGCCGGCATCCAGATGCGGGGGGCTGCCGCTGCCGCCGGCCAGCGCACCGACCGGATGGGCGAGGTCGATCACCACGACCGCCGGCTCATGCCGGCGCAGCAGCGCGATCGCCGCTTCCTCGCCATCGGCATGCACCAGCTCGTAGGAGGGGAACAGCGTCGCCGCCGCCCGATGCAGCACGCTGTCGCCATCGACGATCAGCAGCGCCGGGTGCTCTCCGGGTGTCAACTGGGCGCGCATCAGTGGGCCCGCCAGCGTTGACCGCTGACGTCTCGCTCTAAGTATCCGCAGGACGCATTCATCGCAGGAGCAGGCTTGCGCCATCCGTTGGGTGTCTGGCACCGATGGACCGATTGAAGCCTGCCGGCGCGGCCGGCGCCATGAACTAATGCACCGATGTCCCGATATCGGCCGCAATCGACCGTTCAGCGGCTGGCCGGCAGGGAGGGCGGGGATGACCCGTGTCGCGGGTCCAGGCCGAAGAACTCGACCAGATGCGTGAAATATTCCGGGTAAGCCGCGGCCAGCACCTCGGGAGCGAGGAAAAATGCCTCGCCGCTGACCGCGAAGAACTCCGCCGGGTCGTGGGCTGCATAGGGATCCAGCGGCAGCCGCGCATACCAGGCGTCGGACTGCTCGTCCTCCGGGTCCAGCCAGCGCGGCATCGTTCGCTCCAGCGTATCGAGCTGGTCGGCGAACGCCTGGTAGGCGGCGTCCAGCGCCTGCTGCCAGCGGCGCCGGCGGGCCGCCGGCAGCGGCGGGCAGCCATCGGCCTCGCCGTCGCGCAGATCGATCTTGTGGACGAACTCGTGGATCACCACGTTGACGGTGTCCACGCCCGGCGAGATGTCGGCCCAGGACAGCACCACCGGGCCGCCGTCGATCGATTCGCCGGCCAGCCAGGCCTCCTCCTCGTGGACCACGCCGGCCTCGTCGACCTCGCGGCGCGGCACGATGAACTGATCCGGGTAAACGATGATCTGCTCGAAGTCGTCGTACCAGTCCAGGCCCAGCTCGACGATCGGCACGCACGCCTGCAGCGCGATCGCCGCGCCGATATCGTCGGTCAGCACGAGGCCGCCCTCGGCCGCGAAGCGCTTGCGGTCCAGGAACTGGTCGCACTGCTCGCGCAGCCGCGGCAGCCGCTTGGCGCCCAGGTTGTGCACGAATGGATAGTCCGCGAGCAGCCGCTGCCAGCGCGAATCGTCGAGCCGCGCATGCGCGGCTCGCGCGCGGCGGCCGAACGGCAGCCGGATCATCGTCCCTGTAGGTCCGCAGGGGTATCCGCGACCTTCATATAATCCGATCTCATGGTTGACCGATGAACAGCCCGACCGTCTTTCCGCCTTCCGTGCGTGTCCCGCCTCCCGAGCCCACGCTGCTCGAACGTGCGCTGGCGCTGGCGGAGAAACGGTTGCAGCGGACGGTGGGCGCCAACGGCGAATCCTACCTGTCCCACGCGCAGGGTACGGTACGGATCCTGCAGGAGCTGTACGCCGACGAGCTCGCGCAGGTGGCGGGCGCGTTGTTCAGCGGCAGCTCGCTGCTGGCCGCCGACGAGATCGAGACGCAATTCGGCCGCCCGGTGCGCGACCTGGTCGAGGCGATCCGCCAGGTGATGCGGCTGCGCGAGCTGCACGAGCGCGCCAGCAGCCTGGCCGACGGGTCGCAGCTCGAGGTGCTGCGCCGGATGATGCTGGCGATGTCGTCCGACATCCGCGTGGTGCTGGTGCGGCTGGCATCGCGGCTGCAGACTCTTCGCCACCATGCGACCCTGCGGCTGCCGCCGGAGCCGGCGCTCAGCCGCGAGACGTTGCAGGTGCTCGCGCCGCTGGCCAACCGGCTCGGGCTGTGGCAGCTCAAGTGGGAGCTGGAGGATCTGTCGTTCCGTTTCCTCGAGCCCGACGCCTACAAGGCGATCGCCGGGCAGCTCGAGGAAAAGCGCCGCGAGCGCGAGGACTTCGTGCGGCGCGCCCAGTCGCGGCTGCAGGCCGGGCTCGGCGCGGCCGGCATCGACGCGCAGGTGAGCGGCCGGCCCAAGCACATCTACAGCATCTATTCGAAGATGCGCTCCAAGGGCCTGTCGGTCGCCGACATCCTCGATCTGCGGGCGCTGCGGGTGATCGTCGGCGACGTGCCGCGCTGCTACGAGGCGCTGGGCGTGATCCACCAGATGTGGACACCGCTGCCGGAGCATTTCGACGATTACATCCAGCGGCCCAAGCCCAACGGCTACCAGTCGCTGCATACCGTCGTGATGCCCGAGGACGGCCGGCCGCTGGAAGTGCAGATCCGCACGCGGGCGATGCATCACCATGCCGAATACGGCGTCGCCTCGCATTGGGCCTACAAGGAAAGCGGTGCCGGCCCGGCCATGCTGCGCAGCCAGGCCGACCAGCAGCGGGTGACGTGGATCCGCCAGTTGCTGGCCTGGCAGCGCGAGATCGGCGAGGCGCTGGGCGGCGGCACCGGCGGTGCGCGCGCGGCCGGCGGCGACCGGATCTTCGTGCTGACGCCGCAGGGGCGGATCGTCGAGCTGCCGGCCGGCGCCACGCCGGTGGACTTCGCCTATCACGTGCACACCGACCTGGGCCATCGTTGCCGGGGCGCGCGCATCGACGGCCACATGCTGCCTCTGAACACGCCGTTGCAGAACGGCCAGACGGTGGAAATCATCAGCGCCCGCAAGGGCATCGGCCAGGACGGTCCGTCGCGCGACTGGCTCAATCCCGAGCTGGGCTTCCTGCAGAGCGCGCGCAGCCGGACCAAGGTGCGGCAGTGGTTCAACGCCCGCGCGCTCGAAACCGATCTGGCCAACGGCCGGACGCGGATCGAACGGGTGATGCAGCGTGAAGGCCGCACCGCGCTGGCGTTCGAGGAGCTGGCCCAGCGGCTCGGCTTCGACGGGCCCGATGCGCTGTTCCTGGCGGCCGCCCGCGAGGAGATCGGCCTGCGGGCGCTCGAGGAGGGTGTGCGTGGCCCATCGGGTGCTGCCGCCCCGGCGGCCGAGCCGCGGCCGCCGATCACGCGTCGCGCCAGCAGCCAGCCGCGCGGCAGCGTGCTGGTGGTCGGCGTCGATCTGCTGCTGACGCAGCTCGCGCGCTGCTGCCGGCCGGCGCCGCCCGATGCGATCAGCGGCTTCGTCACCCGCGGGCACGGCGTGTCGGTGCACCGGGCTTCGTGCCGCGCGTTCGGCCGCATGCGGACGGCGGCGCCCGAACGGGTGCTGGAGGCGTCCTGGGGGCCGCCGGACCCGCAGCGGCTGGCGCGCTACCCGGTCGACGTGCTGGTGCTGGCGAACGACCGCCAGGGGCTGCTGCGCGACGTGTCGGACGTGTTCGCCCGCGACAAGCTCAACGTGATCGCGGTCAATACGCTGTCGCGCGGCGAGCAGGCGAAGATGCAGTTCACCGTCGAGGTGCCCGACATCGATACCTTGCAGCGGGCGCTGGTCGGCGTCGGCGAGGTCAAGGGCGTGTTCAGCGCGAGCCGCAAGTCCGCGTGACTGCCGATCGGAGCCGCGGCCGGCCCCGCGGTGCCGCTCTCAGGCCGCCGGCCTGACCGCCGACTTCGGCCGGAACGCCTTGCACACCGCCTCGTGGGTCTCGATGTACGGCGCGCCGATCAGGTCCAGGCAGTAGGGCACCGCGGCGAAGATGCCGTGCACCTTCTGTCTGCCGTCGGCATCCTTCAAGCCCTCCAGCGTCTCGGCGATCGCCTTCGGCTGGCCGGGCAGGTTGATGATCAGCGCCCGGCCGCGCACGACCGCGACCTGGCGCGACAGGATCGCGGTGGGAACGAAGTTCAGGCTGATCGCGCGCATCTGCTCGCCGAAGCCCGGCATCTCGCGATCGCCGATCGCCAGGGTCGCTTCCGGCGTCACGTCGCGGGGCGCCGGACCGGTGCCACCGGTGGTCAGCACCAGCGAGCAGCCCTCGCGATCGACCAGCTCGCGCAGGTTCGTCTCGATGATCGGCCGCTCGTCCGGGATCAGCCGGGTCACCGCCTCCCAGGGCGTGGCCAGCGCTCGCGTGAGCCAGTCGCGCAGGCCGGGCAGGCCCTGGTCGGTGTAGACGCCCTGCGACGCGCGGTCGCTGATCGACACCAGGCCGATGCGGATCGGGCGGGCACCGGGGTCGGCCGAAGCGGAAGGGGCGGAGGAGCCAGCCGGAGCAGCGGGACCTGCGGGGACGGAGGGAGCACCCGGAGCAGAGGGGACGGCGTCAGTCATGGCCTTGCGTCGATGAAGTCGATGAAGGAGTGACGGCCGGTGCGGCCAGCGTGTCGCGGATCAGCCGGAACAGCTCGCGGTACTGGCGGCCGTGCTGGCCGGCGGCCGATTCGGCCAGCGCACCGGCGATCAGTCCGTCGAGCCGCGCGGCCGGGCAGTGCGGATGACGCTCGAGCCACTGCTGGCGCGATTGCTGTCGGTCAGCCGGTTCGCCGAGCAGCCGCTGCCGCCACCGTTCCGCCGAATGCAGCAGCGCGGTGGCCGCACGTTCACCGTCGGTCAGCCGTTCGAGCGCCTGCCGCAGCGGCTCCACCTCGACGGTGCGCATCAGCTTGCCGACGTACTGGAGCTGGCGGCGGCGGCCCTCGCGCGCGGTGACGCGGC
>DAISWF010000013.1:17539-24852 GCA_036826495.1 Burkholderiaceae bacterium | reverse complement strand
CGGACATACCTGGTCCCGCCCGCCGGGGCCGAGGCGACGACCTGCACGAGGGGCGAACAGCGGTTTTGGTGCGTGAGACTTCCGGAGGGGATTTAGACGATGGAGCAGCTGACGGCCTTCGCGCGCGGTGACGCGGCGGGCCAGCGCGATCGCCTCGGCCAGCGGCTCGGTCAGCGGCACACGGCGAAGCTGTTCGTCGCTGAGCGCCACCAGGCGCTCGCCGAGCGCCTGCAGCGCATGGCTGTCACGCTTGCGCTGCGACTTGCTGGGCGGCTCGTCGGGCGCTCCGGCGGCGGCCGCCGGGAGGTCGGAGGGGGCTTTTTGCACGCTGTTATGATAGCCGTCCTCCAATGACCCCGCGGGCGGTCCCGCGAGGAGTGGGCCCCGGACAGGGGTCGACTTCCGCGAGGTCGGCCCCCGTCCCAGCAACGATGTTCGAGTTCGACGCGGCCACCTTCGACCAGATCACCGACGACCTGCTCGCGCATGCGCGCAAGCTGGGTGCCTCCGATTGCGCGGTCGACGTGTCCGAGGGCAGCGGGCTGGCCGTCAACGTGCGGCGCGGCAAGGTCGAGACGATCGAGCAGACCCGCGACAAGGGCCTCGGCGTCACGGTCTACCTGGGCAAGCGCCGCGGGCATGCCAGCACCAGCGATTTTTCGCCGGCGTCGCTGCGCCAGACGGTGTCGGCCGCCTACGACATCGCCCGCCACACCGGCGAGGACGAAGCCGCCGGCCTGCCCGATGCCGACACGCTGGCCACCGAGTTCCCGGACCTGGCGCTGTTCCATCCGTGGAACATCACGGTCGAGCAGGCGGTCGACGTCGCCCGGCGCGCCGAGGCCGCCGCGTTCGCCACCAGCCGCGAGATCCGCAACTCCGAAGGCGCATCGGTCAGCGTCAGCCATGGTCAGTTCCGTGCCGCCAACTCGCTCGGTTTCCGCGGCGGCTATCCGTACAGCCGCCATTCGATCGGCGTGGCGCCGATCGCCGGCAGCGGCGACGGCATGCAGCGCGACGACTGGTATTCGGCGGCGGTATCGGTCGAGCGGCTGGCCAGGCCCGAGGAGATCGGCCGCTATGCGGCGCAGCGCGCGCTGTCTCGGCTCAATGCCCGGTCATTGTCGACGCGGCGGGTGCCGGTGCTGTTCGAGTCGCCGCTGGCCTGCGGGCTGATCGGCCACTTCGTGCAGGCGGTCAGCGGCGCGGCGCTCTACCGGCGTTCGAGCTTCCTGGTCGATTCGCTCGGCAAGGACGTCCTGGCGCCGCATGTCGATCTGATCGAGGATCCGCATCTGCCGGCCGAGATGGGCAGCTCGCCGTTCGACAGCGAAGGCGTGAAGACCACCCGGCGCACCGTCGTCAACGGCGGCCGCGTCGAAGGCTATTTCCTGTCGACCTATTCCGCGCGCAAGCTCGGCATGAAGACGACCGGCAACGCCGGCGGCTCGCACAACCTGGCGATGACCAGCCGCCACACCCGCCAGCTCGACGACCTGCCGGCGATGCTGCGCCGGCTCGGCACCGGGCTGTTCGTCACCGACCTGATGGGGCAGGGCGTCAACTACGTGACCGGCGACTACTCGCGCGGCGCCAGCGGCTTCTGGGTCAGGAACGGCGAGATCCAGCATCCGGTCGAGGAGATCACGATCGCCGGCAACCTGAAGGACATGCTGCGCGGCATCGTCGCGATCGGCAGCGACGTGGTGCTGCGCGGCACCAAGCGGACCGGCTCGGTGCTGATCGACAACATGGCGGTGGCCGGCGCCTGATCGCGGCTCTGCGACAGCGCCGTTCCGACGATCACCGACCGCTCACCTGCACACCGCCGCCGATACCGCGATGAGCAAGGCATTCGTCCGCGACGATGGCGAGCAGGATGACGACGGCGACGAGCCCGATGCCACGCCGCTGGGCGCCGGCGGCCAGCCGCTGACCCGCAACTACATGACGCCGGCCGCCCACCGGCGGATGAAGCGCGAGCTGCTGGAGCTGATCGACGTGACCCGGCCCGAGGTGGTGCGCACGGTGTCGTGGGCCGCCTCCAACGGCGACCGTTCGGAGAACGGCGACTACATCTACGGCAAGCGCCGGCTGCGCGAGATCGACCGGCGCATCCGCTTCCTGACGAAGCGGCTCGACATCGCCGAGGTGGTCGATCCGGCCAGCCGCGAAGCCACCGACCAGATCTTCTTCGGCGCCACCGTCATCTATGAACGCAACGGCACGCAGCGCGAGACGGTGGCGATCGTCGGCATCGACGAGGCCGACGCCACCCGCGGCCGGATAAGCTGGATCTCGCCGATGGCGCGCGCGCTGATCAAGGCGCGTGAAGGCGACACCGTGACGGTGCGCACGCCCGCCGGCGTCGACGAGATCGACATCCTGGAAGTCCGCTACCAGTCGCTGGACGACTGATCGAAAGCCGCTTGCCCGACGACAGGCCCGGCACGCGATCCGCTCATCGGCTGCCCGGCGCCAGTGACTTCACCGCCGGCTGATCCGCGCCACCTCGCTCATCTTGCGCAGGTTGCGCATCACCTGCGCCAGATGGACACGGTTCTTGACCTGGATCGTGAAGCGCATCGTCGCGACCTCGGCGGCTTCGGTGTCCATCGCCACGTGCAGGATGTTGGCGTCGGCCGACGCCAGCTCGGCGGCGATCTTGGCCAGCACGCCGCGCTGATCGCGCACCAGCAGCTCGATCTCGCTGCGGTAGACGCCGGACACCTCGTCGGCCCACTGTACGTCGATCCACCGTTCGCCGTCGCGCGCCCGGTTGCGCAGCGCCGTCTGACATTCCCGCCGGTGGATCGCCAGCCCATGGCCGCCGCGCAGGTGGCCGATCACCGAATCGCCGGGCAGCGGGTGGCAGCACGACGAATACTGCACCGCCGAGCCCTCGGTGCCGTTGACGAAGATCGGCGCCGGCCGCGGCACCATCAGCGCGGCGGCCGGCCGGCTGCTGGCGAACTGCAGCGCGATCGTGCGCGCCACCACCGGCGCCAGCCGCTTGCCGAGCCCGATGTCGCCGTACAGCTCCTCGACCGAGCGGGCGCCCGCATCCCGCGCGCCTTTCTCGAGCTGCGGCGTCTCGAGCTGGGCGGCCTCGATGCGCAGCGCCGACAGCGCCTGCTCGAGCAGCCGCTTGCCGAGCTCGACCGACTCGGCATAGTTCATCGTCTTCAGGAAATGCCGGATCTCGGCGCGCGCCTTGCCGGTGCGCACGAACCCCAGCCAGGCCGGATTCGGCCGGGACGCGGGGTCGGTGATGATCTCGACCACGTCGCCGTTCTGCAGCTCGGTGCGCAGCGACACCGAGTTCGAATTGACCCGCGCACCGACCGTCTGGTCGCCGACGTCGGTGTGCACGCTGTAGGCGAAGTCGATCACCGTGGCGCCGCGCGGCAGCGCCCGGATCTGCCCCTTGGGCGTGAACACGTAGACCGCGTCGGGGAACAGGTCGACCTTGACGTGCTCGATGAACTCCAGCGAATCGCCGGTCTGATGCTGGATGTCCAGCAGCGACTGCAGCCACTGGTGCGTGCGCTTCTGCAGGTCGGTGAAGCTCTCCTTCTCCGCCTTGTACAGCCAGTGCGCGGCAACGCCCGACTCGGCCACCCGCTGCATGTCGCGGGTGCGGATCTGGAACTCGACCGGCGTGCCGAAGGGGCCCACCAGCGTCGTGTGCAGCGACTGGTAGCCGTTGACCTTCGGAATCGCGATGTAGTCCTTGAAGCGGCCCGGCACCGGCTTGAACGTGGAATGCAGCACGCCCAGCGCCAGATAGCAGCTCGGCACGTCCTTGACGATCACGCGGAAACCGTAGATGTCCAGCACCTGCGAGAACGACAGGTGCTTGTCGACCATCTTGCGGTAGATGCCCCACAGCGCCTTCTCGCGGCCGAACACCTCGGCGTTGACGCCGGACTCCGGCAGGCTCTTCTGCACCGCCTCGAGGATCTTGCCGATCACCTCGCGGCGGTTGCCGCGGGCCACCCGCACCCCGCGACGGATCGTCTTGTAGCGCCACGGATGCCGGAAGCGGAACGCCAGGTCCATCAGCTCCCGGAAGAGCTTGTGCAGGCCCAGCCGGCTGGCGATCGGCGCGTAGATCTCCAGCGTCTCGGTGGCGACGCGGATCTGCTGCGTGCGGCTCACCGAGTCGAGCGTGCGCATGTTGTGCAGCCGGTCGGCGAGCTTGATCAGGATCACCCGGACGTCGCGCGCCATCGCCAGCAGCATCTTGCGGAAGCTCTCGGCCTGCGCATGCTCGCGGGTGGCGAACTCGATCTTGTCGAGCTTGGACAATCCGTCGACCAGGTCGGCCACCTGCGTGCCGAAGCGCTCGGCCAGCTCCTGCTTCGACACGCCGGTGTCTTCCATCACGTCGTGCAGCAGCGCCGCCATCAGCGATTCGGTGTCGAGCTTCCAGTGAGCGCAGGTCTCGGCCACCGCGATCGGATGCGAGATGTACGGCTCGCCGCTCTTGCGGAACTGGCCGAGGTGGGCTGCATCGCTGACGCGATAGGCATCGCGGATGCGGCGCAGGTCTTCTTCGGGAAGATAGGCGCCGGCCAGCCGGGTCAGGTTCGCCAGCGTGGCGACCTGACGTTCGTCGGGGGCGGCGGCAAAAGGAGGGGAAGCGACGACAGGGGCGCCACTGTCGTCGCCGTTCACCGGCACCGCTCCGCGGGCCGGCTTTCCGGATCTGCGGGATCGATCAGTCGAAACGTCCATCGTCCCTTTTCAAGGGCAGTGTTCAGGTGGGTACGCGTCGCAGCATCTCGATCCCCACCTTGCCGGCCGCGATCTCGCGCAGTGCCGTGACGGTGGGCTTGTCCTTGCTTTCGATCTTCGGCGAATGGCCCTGGGCGAGCATCCGCGCGCGATAGGTGGCCGCCAGGGCCAGCTCGAAGCGGTTCGGGATCTGCTTCAGGCAATCTTCTACGGTAATACGTGCCATATCTGCCAGTACCTGCATCGGAAAAAGGGTTCACGCCGGGCGAGCACACCACTGCAGATGGGGCCGCGATCGTCGATGCACCAGGGCCGCCACGGCCTTCATACTTGGCCTCTTCAGACGTGACCCCATACCCGGAACAGCGCCGGAAACCGCGACTTCTGCTTGTCATAACGCAGCGCGGCCGCATCGACGATCGCCAGCATCTGCTGATGGGCGATCGCAAACTCTTGATTAATAATAACATATTCGAACCGATCCATCTGCCGCAGCTCGTCCAGCGCGGCCGCCAGGCGCCGCTCGATCTCGGCATCGGCGTCCTGCCCGCGGCGCACCAGCCGATCGCGCAGCTCGGCGATCGACGGCGGCGCGATGAAGATGCCCACCGCATCGGGAAACAACCGCTGTACCTGGGCCGCACCCTGCCAGTCGATCTCGAGCAGGATGTCGGTGCCGGCGGCCATCTGCTCCTCGATCCAGCGGCGCGACGTGCCATAGCGGTTGCCGTGGACCTCGGCCCATTCCAGGAACTCGTCGGCGGCCAGCCGCCGGTCGAAATCGGCACGATCGACGAAGTGATAGTCGACGCCGTCCACCTCGCCGGCACGCGGCGCCCGGGTCGTGAACGAGATCGACAGCGCGATCCGGGGACGCGCGGCCAGCAGCGCCTTGACCAGTGATGTCTTGCCCGCCCCGGAGGGCGCCACGACGGCGAACAGGCTGCCCGGGCGGTGCCAGGGGTCGGTGGTCATTCGGTATGCGGCCTCGAGACGGTGGTGCGGCGCAGCGGCCGGCCCGATGCGGCACGGGCGCGCGGCCACCCCATGGCAGTCTAGCAGCCGTTGCTGCGGGCCGCCGGCCGCCGGGCGCCGGACGGCGTAGGAATCCGGCTACAACGCCATGCGCGTCCGTCCGCTGGCCGGCGCTGCCGCCGGCGGGGGAACATCAGAACGATCATCTCGATCGGTCGGCGCCCCGCAGCGATCGGTCAGCGCTGTGGAGTCGCCTCATGAACCAGAAGAACCAGAAGATCGCCAACAGGAGCGAGCAGGCCGCGGAAGTCAGCGGCCCCGTCGAGTACCGGCTGGGCGACGGCCCCAAGGCCACCGTGCCGCAAGGGCCGATCAGGGTCACGACGACCGACATCGACGCGACGCTGAGCTGGCAGGACGGCGACACCCATGCCTCGGCGTCGATGCCGCTGGCGGATTTCCAGCGCTACGTGGCCGACGGCGCGATCACCTTGCGCGCGGCTGGTCGCTGAGCGGCGGGCGGGGCGGAAGCGGGCCGCGCGGCAGCAGGCCCACGCGGCAGCAGGCCGGACGGCGCCCGGCGTCGCCCCGACGCGAGGATCGCCCGCTGTCGCCCCACGCGCCTCGTGCGCAAGCGGCGGCTTTTAATGAGGACTTGCGGGACTTTGCAATAGAATAAAAATAATTCTCATTCAATTCTGACCTGACCGTCGCCGGATTTCCGCATGGCCGTTCTGGACCCGCCGCCGTCACCCGAGCCGATGCCCGTCGCGGCGCTGTTCGCCGAGCACAGTGGCTGGCTGCAGGGCTGGCTGCGTCGGCGCCTCGGGTGTCCCCACCAGGCCGCCGATCTGACGCAGGACACGTTCGTCCGCGTGCTGTCCGCCGCCCAGCCGCTGCAGTTGAGAGAGCCGAGGGCATTCCTGACCGTGCTGGCGCATCGGGTGCTGATCAGCTTCTGGCGGCGGCGTGATCTGGAGCAGGCCTATCTGGAGGCGCTGGCGGCTCAACCGGTGCCGCTGGCGCCGTCGCCCGAGGAGTTCCTGCTGGTGCGCGAGGCGGTCGAGGCGCTCGACAGGCTGCTCGACGGGTTGGCACCCAAGGTCCGGCTGGCTTTCCTGATGAACCGGCTCGAAGAGCGGACCCATGTGCAGATCGCCGACGCGCTGAGCGTGTCGGTGGCGACGGTCGAGCGCTATGTGAAGCAGGCGTGGCTGCATTGCCTGGCCGCTCAGCAGTCGGCGGATCGCTGGCAATGACCGCCGGCGCCGCGATCACCGATGAGCCGCTGCTGGGGGCGGTGGATTGGCGGGTGCGTCTGGACTCCGGCGCCGCCACCGACGCCGACCGGCGTGCGCATGCCGAGTGGCTGGCTGCCGATCCGGCGCACCGTCTAGCCTGGGAACGGGTGGGCGGCGTGGCCGAACGGCCGCTGGCGACGCTGCGCGGTGCTGCCAGCCGCCATCCGGCCCATCACGGGGCCGCGCTGCAGGTGCTCGGCTGGGGCCCGCGCAAGCCGCAGCGGCGGCGGATCGTCGGCACCGGCGCCGCGGTGCTGCTGGGTGCCGGCGCCGCGGTGCTGGTGCTGGACCGGCAGG
>DAISWF010000013.1:5649-17529 GCA_036826495.1 Burkholderiaceae bacterium | reverse complement strand
GCGTTTCGACGGCGGACAGCGGCTGATTCGTCTGCGCGCCGGCCGGCTGGCGGTGCGGGTGGCCCGTGACGGCCGGCCGTTCATCGTCGAGACCGCCCAGGGCCGCGTGCAGGCGCTGGGCACGCGCTTCACGGTCGCGCAGCTCGCCGGCCGCAGCGAGGTCACGGTGCTCGAGCACAGCGTGCGCGTGACGGTCACCGGTGGTCTGGACCGGGCGCTCGCGAGCGGCGAGGGCGCCGTGTTCGATGGCGACCGGATCGAGCTGCTGCCGCGGGATGCGCGTGCCCGCAGCGCCTGGACCGACGGCGTGCTCGATGTCCGCGACGAGCCGCTGGCGGCGGTGATCGACGCGTTGCGGCCGTATCAGCACGGTCTGATCCGCATCAGCCCCGAGGCGGGAAGGCTGCGGGTGTTCGGCGTATTTCCGCTCGACCGACCCGAGCAGGTGCTGCAGGACCTGGTGGATACGCAGCCGATCCGCGTGCGCCGCTGGGGCCGCTGGGTCACGCTGATCGACCGGAGCTGATCGACCGGAGCTGATCGATCGCCGGCGCATCGGCGGGTCGATGAGCCGGCCTGCACCGTTCGTGAGGGGTTCGAGCGCACTCGTGCGACAGGCAGGGAAACCCATCCACTGCCTTGTCCTGCCCCGAGCGAGCCCGAACCATGCATCTTCACTCCCCATCCTTTCGCCCGCGTCCGCTGCTGGCCGCCGTGCTGCTGACGCTGGCCGCGGCCGGCGGCCCGATCCAGGCTCAGACGCCGCCGGCATCCCCGCCGGCCGAGGCGATGATGGACTGGGATCTGCCGGCCGGCCCGCTCGACGAATCGCTGGCGCGGATCGCCCGGCTGAGCGGCCGCAGCATCATCGCCGACCCGGCGCTGCTGCAGGGCAAGACCGCGCCGCGCGTGCAGGGTCGCCTGAGCCCCGAGGCGGCGGCGCAGCGCGCGCTGGCCGGCAGCGGGCTGGTGCTGGCGCGCACCGCCAGCGGCACGCTGACCGTCCGGCCGGGCGCGGAGCCGGCGGCGACGGTACCGGCCCCTGCGATACCTGCCAGGCCCGCCGCGCCGGCGGCGGAGCGCAATCTCGAGCCGGTGCGGGTGACCGCGTCGCGCCTGGAAGAGCGGGCCGAGGGCCCGGTGGGCGGGCTGATCGCACGCCGCAGCGCCACCGCGACCAAGACCGACACCTCGCTGCTGGAGACGCCGCAGACGATCAGCGTCGTCTCGCGCGAGCAGATCGAACTGCAGGACGCGCAGAGCGTCACCCGCGCGCTGGAGTACACGCCGGGCACGATCGCGTCGTTCGGCGGCACCAACAGCCAGTCCGACGTCGTGCAGACCCGCGGCTTCTACCCGCGCGACCATCTCGACGGACTGCGCCTGCCGTTCAGCGCCTACAGCGTCGCGGTTCCGCAGCTCGATCCGTACATGCTCGAACGGATCGAACTGCTGCAGGGGCCGGCGTCGGTGCTGTTCGGCCAGACCTCGCCCGGCGGCGTGCTCAACATGATCAGCCGGCGGCCGCAGGCCGAGGCGGCGCACGAGCTGCAGCTCCAGGCGGGCAACTTCGATCGTAAGCGGCTGGCGTTCGACAGCACCGGCCGGCTCGACGGCGAAGGGAAGTTCCTGTACCGGCTGACCGGCCTGGTGCGCGACAACGATGGCCAGATCGACCACTCCAGCGAGTGGCGCGGCCTGATCGCCCCGGCGTTCACCTGGCGTCCGTCGGGCGCCACCTCGTTCACGCTGCTGTCGCACTATCAGCGCGACGACTGGCTGCCCCAGTATCAGTCGGTTCCGGCCGCCGGCTCGCTGCTGCCCAACCCGAACGGCCGCATTCCGCGCAGTCGCCTGCCGGGCGACCCGGGCTGGGACCGCGTCGAGCGCGAGCAGTACGGCATCGGCTATGCGCTCGAGCATCGGCTCGAGTCCGGCTGGACGCTGCGCCAGAACCTGCGTCAGACCGGGGTGGAGGTCGAGACCCGTGCGCTGCCGGGCATCGCGCTGGCCGCCGACGGCCGCACGCTGTCGCGCGTGGCCACCGCCGGCCAGGCCGCCGGCCGCATCTTCGCGGTCGACAACCAGGCGCAGGTCGGCTTCGCCGCGGCGGGCATCCAGCACACGCTGCTGTTCGGCCTGGACTATCTGCGCCAGAACGACGACTACAGGTTCGCGTCACAGCTTGCGCCGTCGCTCGATCTGTACGCGCCGGTCTACGGCGCCGCCATTCCGGCGCTGGTGCCGCGCCTGTCGACGATGCACCAGATGTCGCAGACCGGTCTGTATCTGCAGGACCAGATGCGCAGCGGCCGTTGGCGGCTGACCGTCGGTGCCCGCTACGACCGGGCCGATTCCGACACCGCCAACCGCATCGCCAACACGGTGGTGAGCAAGTCCGACAGCGCGGTCACCGGCCGCGTCGGCGTGAACTACGTGCTCGACAGCGGCCTGGTACCTTATGCGAGCTATGCCACCTCGTTCGAGCCGCTCGGCGGCACCGATTTCTCGGGCAATCCGTTCGAGCCGACCAAGGGCCGGCAGCTCGAGGCGGGCATCAAGTACCAGCCGCCGGGCGGCACGACGCAGCTCGGGCTGGCGGTCTACCGGCTGGTGCAGGAGAACGTGCTGACACCCGACACGACACCCGGGCGGACCGGCTTCAGCGCGCAGACCGGCGAAGTGCAGGTCGACGGCGTGAGCGCCGAGCTGCGGACGCAGCCGCTGCGCAACGTCGATCTGGTCGCGACCTATGCCTACACCGACTCGGAGATCACGCGCGCCAATCCCGACGCGAGCGGTGGATCGATGCTGGGGCGGCCGCTGCCGCGAACGCCCCGGCACACCGCGTCGCTGTGGCTCGGCTATCGCATCACCGAAGGCCCGCTCGACGGCGTGACGGCCGGACTGGGCCTGCGCTACCTCGGCTCGAACTTCACCGACACCGCGACCACGCTGCAGCTCCCGGCGCTGACCTTGCTGGACCTGGCGCTGCACTACGACTTCGGCCGCCGCAATCCGGATCTGACCGGCTGGCGCCTGTCGTTGGGCGTGGCCAACCTCGCCGATCGCGAATACGTCAGCTACTGCCTGAGCACTGCGCAGTGCTTCTACGGTCAGCCGCGCACCGTGCAGCTCACGTTGCGCAAGCGCTGGTGACCGACGGCGGGGAGCGCGGCCGGTGACGGCATCGGCGCTGCGCGCATGGTCGTGGGTGCACAAGTGGAGCAGCCTGATCGCGACGGCCTTCCTGCTGCTGCTGTGCGTGACCGGGCTGCCGCTGATCTTCCACGAGGAGATCGAGCACGCGTTCGAGCCGCCGCCGCGCCCGACCGGCGCGGTGGTGCTGCCGACGCAGCCCGGCGCGGCGCCGTCGCTCGACGACTTCGCGGTCCATGCGCTGGCGCAGGGCCGCGGCGCTTACGTGAACTTCGTGCTGCTGGACCGCGACGAGCCGCGGGTCCGCGTGGGCGTCTCCGACTCGCGCCGGCCCGCTCCGGGTGAAAGCCATACCTTCTGGTTCGACCGGCCGAGCGGCGCCGAGCTGGAACCGCCGCCGCCCGCGGGCGGCTTCATGGAGGTGATGCTGCGGCTGCATACGGATCTCTACGCCGGGCTGCCCGGCACGCTGTTCCTCGGCGCAATGGGCCTGCTGCTCGCGGTCGCGCTGATATCCGGCGTGGTGCTGTACGCGCCGTTCATGCGCAAGCTGCGGTTCGGCACGGTACGCCGCGCGCATGCGCCCGCCACCCGGCGGCTGGACCTGCACAACCTGCTGGGCGTCGCCACGCTGGTGTGGCTGACCATCGTGGGCCTGACCGGCACCATCAACGCGCTGGAGATCCCGCTCGGCCAGCTCTGGCGCAGCGGTCATCTGCTGCCGATGCTGCAGCGTCATGCCGGCTCGGGCGAGGCCGTCGCGCTGGCGCCGCTCAGCCGGGTGCTGGCCTCCGTGCGCGAGGCGGCGCCCGGCACCGAACCGGCCAGCATCATCTTCCCCGGCATGCAGGTCAGCGGCCCGCACCATTACCTGGTGATCGTGCGCGGCGACCGCCCGGCCACCCGCCAGTTGATCCGCGCCGCGCTGGTCGATGCCGAGAGCGGACGCCTGACCGACCATGCGGCGATGCCGTGGTACGTGCAGACGCTGTCGCTGTCGCAGCCGCTGCACTTCGGCGACTACGGCGGCCTGCCGCTGAAGCTCTTGTGGGCCGCGCTCGACGTGCTGGCCATCGTGGTGCTGATCACCGGGCTGCAGCTTTGGCTGCGCAAACCGTTGCGGGCTACATAGGGGTGATCCGCGCGAAAGCGTTCGCCGGACAGCGTGGCTGCGCCTTGCGACGCATGGAATGCGTGCGGCTCAGCCGGCCCGGAACCGCCAGGGGGTCTGCCGCTCGGCCGCGTCCATCTGCCGGAATGCCTTGGGCGACTGCCCCAGGCTGCGTTTGAAGACCTTGGAGAAGCTGAACGCGTCCTGGTAGCCGACGGCGGCCGCGACCGCCTCCAGGGGGCGGCTGGTTTCCGTCAACAGCTTGACCGCGCGCTGCATGCGCAGCGTGCGCAGGTGGTTCAGCGGCGTGTCGCCCATCGCCTCCCGGAAGCGTTCGGCCAGCATCGTGCGCGACAGGCCGGCCTTGCGCGCCAGTTCGTCGAGCGTCCACGGGTGGGCGGGATCCTGCTGCATCAGCCCGACGACGCGGCCGATCAGCGGGTCGCGCATCGCATGGCTCCAGCCGGCGCTTGCGGCGGCGCAACGGGCGATCACCTCGCGCAGCGCATAGGTGAACACCGCATCCAGCAGACCCATGACGATGATCGGCGCCCCCGGCTCGCTGCCGCGCAGCTCTTCCGCCAGCAGGCCCGCGGTCAGCGCGAGCGGGCCCAGCCGCGGCAGGTCGGCGCTGCGCAGCACCGACCAGGCCGGCATCTCCGCGAAGAACGGGTGCAGCGGCGCATGCCAGTGCTGGTAGGCGCCGCTCAGCAGCGCGGCGGCCGATGTCCGGCCCGGCTGCGCCGGCATGCGCGCATCGATCCGTTCGACGGCCAGCCCCTGCAGGGTCGGGCCGACGCTCAGCACATGGTCGCAGCCGCGCGCCATCACGGCGACGTCGCCGGTGTCGAGCATCAGCGGCGCCGGCAGCTCCGGCGCATGCAGGTGCACCGGGCCGCGCAGCACCAGGTGCAGGCCGATGCTGCGGTCGCAGGGGAAACGCAGCGCCTTCGTCTCCGACAGGTCACTCAGGTCCAGCAGCCGCGGCGACAGGCCGGCGTCGCGCAGCAGGGCGGTCAGGGGGTCGGTGTCCATGTGCAATAGAATTCTATTCTTCGAACTATTGAACATGAATTCCGTATTTTTGTCTATTCAAGGTTCGGTTGTGAGTCGCTAAGATGGATCTCTACCCCATCAGCAGGAGAATCTCGATGATCGTCGTCACCGGCGCCACCGGTCAGTTGGGCCGCCTCGTCGTTTCCCGCTTGCTCGCACGCGGCGTATCGCCCGCCGGCATCCTCGCCGCCGTCCGCAGCCCCGCCAAGGCGGCGGACCTGGCCGCACAGGGCGTCACCGTGCGCGAAGCCGACTATGCGCGGCCGCAGACCTTGCGGCCGGCGTTCGCCGGCGCCGAGCGCGTGCTGCTGATCTCGTCGAACGAGCTGGGCCGGCGCGCTGCACAGCATCGGGCGGTGATCGAGGCCGCGCGCGAGGCCGGCGTGAAGCAGCTCGTCTATACCAGCCTGTTGCACGCCGACCGCTCGCCGCTCGCGCTGGCCGCCGAGCATCGCGAGACGGAGGCGCTGATCGCCGCCACCGGCCTGCCGCACGTGCTGCTGCGCAACGGCTGGTACACCGAGAACTACCTGGCCAGCGTGCCGGCCGCAAGGCAGCACGGCGTCTTTCTCGGCGCCGCAGGCGGCGGCCGCGTCGCGTCGGCGACGCGTACCGACTATGCCGACGCCGCCGCCGTGGTGCTGACGCAGCCGGTGGCCGGCAATCGGGTGCTGGAGCTGGCCGGAGACGGCGCGTACACGCTGGCCGACCTGGTGGCCGAGCTGAACCGCCAGGCCGGCGCCAGCGTGCGCTACCAGGATCTGCCGCAGGCCGAATTCGCCGCGGCATTGGCCGGTGCGGGCCTGCCTCAGGCGTTCGCCGAGGTGCTGGCCGATTCCGACGCCGGCGCGGCCAAGGGCGCACTGTTCGACGACGGCCATCAACTCAGCGCGCTGATCGGCCGCCCGACCACGCCGCTGGCCGAGGCGATGAGGATGGCGCTGGCGGGGTGAGGGGGCCCGCAGCAGGCGAGGGGGAGCCGGCTCCTGCCGGCGCTCTCCGAGAACCTACTCGAGGTTCGCCGCCTGCTCCCGGATCTGCTCGATCAGCAGCTTCAGCTCCATCGCCGCCGCCGACAGCTCGACCGCCGCGGCCTTGGAGCCCAGCGTGTTGGCCTCCCGGTTCAGCTCCTGCATCAGGAAGTCCAGCCGCTTGCCGACGGCGCCGCCGCGGGTCAGCACCTGCCTGACCTCGGTGGCGTGCGAGGCGAGCCGCGACAGTTCCTCGGCGACGTCGATACGCAGGCCGTACAGCGTGACCTCCTGCCGCACCCGGTTGAAGATCTCCTCGGTCGGCACGCCGGCGGCGGCGCCGGCTTCCGCCAGCACCGTCTTCAGCCGCTCGGTCAGGCGGTCTTCATAGCTGCGCAGCAACTGCGGCGAGTGCTCGGCCACCCGAGCGACGATCGCCTCGATCGCCTGCACCCGGCCGAGGATCACCTGGGTGAGCCGCGCGCCTTCGCGTTCGCGGCTGGCGATGAAGTCGGCCAGCGCGGCATCGAGCATCGTGCCGATCGCCGCGATCAGCTCGGCGGCGTCGAACCGGTCGTCCTGCATGACCCCCGGCCAGCGCATCAGCTCGGCAGTGGTCAGCGGCGCGGCTTCCGGCACCACGCTGCGCACCTCGGCGGCCACCCGTGCCAGACTGGCCAGCAGTCCGCGGTCGAGCGCCGGTTGTCGGGCGGCGTCGATCCGCCGGCCATAGGCGATGCGACACTCGAGCTTGCCGCGTTGTATCGCGCCGTTCAGGCGTTCGCGCAACACCGGCTCGGCCGAACGCAGTTCTTCAGGTATCTTCAGCGCCAGGTCGAGGAACCGGCCGTTCACGCTGCGCAGTTCGAGCGACAGCGTGGCGGCGGGCAGTTCCCGTTGCACGGCCGCGAATCCGGTCATGCTCTGGACGGTCGAGGTCTTGGACACGTTGGCTCAGGAACGATGTGTCGGGCCGTAGGGGCAGATCAGGTCTTTAGAATCAGCAGATGGCTTCGCAAACCAACTCCCCGCTGCCCGATGGTCTGGAGATCGGCGGATACCGCATTGTAAAGAAGATCTCCAGCGGCGGATTCTCGATCGTCTACCTGGCCGAGGATGCCGACGGCCACCGGTACGCGATCAAGGAATACCTGCCCAGCACGCTGGTCAAGCGGGTCGAGGGCGAGCTGGTGCCGCGCATCACCAGCGAGAATCTGGCCACATACCGCAACGGCCTGAAGTGTTTCTTCGAGGAAGGCCGGGCGCTTGCGCGTATCCTGCATCCGAACGTCGTGCGGGTGATGAACTTCTTCCGGGCGAACGACACCGTCTACATGGTGATGGCGTTCGAGCAGGGCCGCAGCCTGCAGGAGCTGGTGCTGCGCAATCGCAGCAAGACGCCCGAAAAGGTGGTGATCCCCGAGCGGCACATCCGCAACATCTTCAACCAGGTGATGAACGGCCTGCGCGAAGTCCATGCGAACCGGATGCTGCACTTGGACCTGAAACCGGCCAACATCTATCTGCGGCTGGACGGCTCGCCGCTGCTGCTCGATTTCGGCGCCGCCCGCCAGACGCTGACGGTCGACGCGCCCATGCTGTTCCCGATGTACACGCCCGGCTTCGCCGCGCCCGAGCTCTACCGCAAGAACCAGCAGCTCGGGCCGTGGACCGACGTCTACAGCGTCGGCGCCGCGATGTTCGCCTGCATGGTCGGCTCGCCGCCGCAGCCGTCGGACCAGCGCGAGACCAACGACAAGGTGCCGGCGCAGCTTCAGTTGCTGGTCGGCCGCTATTCGCAGCACCTGGTGGACATCGTCGCCTGGTGCCTGAAGCTGAATCCGCTGGAACGTCCGCAGAGCGTCTTCGCGCTGCAGCGGGCGTTGCGCGAAGGCGGCTGGCGCGAGCCGCCGCCGCCTGCCAAACCCGGCGTCGTGAGCCGCTGGATCGATGGGCTGGCTGGCCGTTTCGGCCGCCGGCGCGTCGAGGAATCGATCACGTCGACCGGCTGAAATCATGCGTTTTTCGATCTATCAGGACACCGAACTCGGCGCCCGCTCGGTCAACCAGGACCGGATGGGTTACTGCTTCACCCGCGATGCGCTGCTGATGGTGGTGGCCGACGGCATGGGCGGTCATCTGCGCGGCGAGGTGGCCGCGCAGATCACGTTGCAGACGGTCGCGGCGCTGTTCCAGACGATGGCCAGGCCGGCGCTGGAGGATCCCGCGGAGTTCCTCGACATGTCGCTGCGCCGCGCGCATCGCGACATCCTGCGCTACCAGGAGCAGCACAACCTGCCCGAGTCGCCGCGTACGACGGTGGTCGCCTGCCTGGTGCAGAAGGGCGTGGTCTGGTGGGCGCACGCCGGCGATTCGCGGATCTACCTGATCCGCGACGGCGTGGTGCTGGCGCGCACGCGCGACCATTCGAAGGTGCAGACGCTGATCTCGCTCGGGCTGCTGAAGCCCGGCGAGGAGGAGCAGCATCCGGAACGCAACAAGGTGCTGAACTGTCTCGGTTCGCCGTTCGAGCCGACGATCGAGATCAGCACCCCGGTCACGTTGCAGGCGGGCGACCGGCTGCTGCTGTGCAGCGACGGGCTGTGGTCCGGCGTGCCGGAGGCGCAACTCGCCAGCGGCCTGTGTCAGGATGTGGTGTCGCGTTCGGTGCCGGAGCTGGTGCAGCGGGCGGTGGCGACCAACGGCCGGCTGGCCGACAACACCACCGCGCTGGCGCTGGCCTGGGAAGGCGACAGCGAAGGCACCCCCACCGATGACGGCGGGCTGTCGTCGCTGGACCTGCCCGACGGCGCGTTCACGACGACGATCTCGGCCGCCGCGCCGCCGGAGGAAGCCGACGAGCGCGACATCAGCGAGGACGAGATCGAGCGGACGATCCGCGAGATCCGCACGGCGATCGACCGCACGAACGGACGCTGACGGACTGACGCTGCGGCCGCCGGTCTTCGGTCCTTCGGGCGCCGATCTTCGGTCCTTCGTCGCCGATCCTGCGGTCTCCTGGTTTCCCGGTCTCCCGGTTCCGCTGTTCCCTGGTTCCCTGGTCCCCTGGTTCCCTGGTTCCCAGGTTCCCCGAGGGACGCCCTCGCTCCTGATGATGGTACGCTGCGGCCGCTCCCGGCGGCAGGCATCCGGTTCTGCCGTGCGACGGACGATGACAGGCGATCGACGATGACCGACCCGATGACGTTTGCGCGACCCAGCGGTCGCGCACCCGACGAGCTGCGCAGGGTGGCGTTCACCCGCGGCTACACCCGCCACGCCGAAGGCTCGGTGCTGGTCGAGTACGGCGACACCCGGGTGCTGTGCACCGCTTCGGTCGAGGACAAGGTGCCGCCGTTCCTGAAGGGCCGCGCCCAGGGCTGGATGACCGCCGAATACGGCATGCTGCCGCGCGCCACCCACACCCGCGGCGATCGCGAGGCGGTGCGCGGCAAGCAGTCCGGCCGCACGCAGGAGATCCAGCGGCTGATCGGCCGCAGCCTGCGCGCGGTGGTCGACCTGAAGCTGCTCGGCGAGCGCACGCTGCACCTGGACTGCGACGTGCTGCAGGCCGACGGCGGCACCCGCACCGCGTCGATCACCGGCGCGTTCGTCGCCGCCCACGATGCGCTGCGCGTGCTGAAGGAGCGCGGCGTGCTGGCGGCCTGGCCGCTGCGAGACTTCGTCGCGGCGGTGTCGGTCGGCGTGTTTCAGGGCGTACCGGGGCTGGACCTCGACTATCCGGAGGACTCGGCCTGCGAGACCGACATGAACGTCGTGATGACCGGCGCCGGCGGCTTCGTCGAGGTCCAGGGCACCGCCGAGGGCGAGCCGTTCTCGGAGGCGCAGATGCAGGCGATGCTGACGCTGGCGCGTCAGGGCATCGGATCGCTGGTGACCGCGCAGCGCCAGGCGCTGGGGCTGCGATGAAGCGACACCGAACGCTCACTGCTGCCCGAGGAGGGCGGCCGCTTCGGCGCAGCCCGAGGCCACTCGAATGACCACCAGCGGGCGCGCGGACGATCTGCGCCGGGTGGTGCTGGCATCGAACAACGCCGGCAAGCTGCGCGAGCTGTCGGCATTGCTGGCGCCGCTCGGCATCGAGCTGATCACGCAGGCATCGCTCGGCATCGCCGAGGCCGAGGAACCTCATCCCACGTTCGTCGAGAATGCGCTGGCCAAGGCCCGGCATGCCTGTGACGCGAGCGGGCTGCCGGCGATCGCCGACGACTCCGGCATCTGCGTCGACGCGCTGGGCGGCGCGCCCGGCGTGCATTCGGCGCGCTATGCGGCGATGGCCGGCGGCGAGCGCTCCGATACGGCGAACAACCGGCGGTTGCTGCAGAAGCTGGCCGGGCACGCCGACCGTCGTGCCCACTACTACTGCGTGCTGGTGCTGCTGCGGCATCCGGCCGATCCGCAGCCGCTGATCGCCGATGCCGCATGGCACGGCGAGGTGATCGACACGCCGCGCGGTGAAGGCGGCTTCGGCTACGACCCGTACTTCCTGCTGCCGGATCGGGGGCTGACGGTCGCCGAGCTGGACCCGGTGACCAAGAACCGGCTCAGCCATCGCGGCCGCGCGATGCAGGCGCTGCTGCAGCGGCTGGGCGGCTGACTACCCGTCGGCTGCGAGCGGCCATGAGCCGCCGGGCCGCCCCAAGGCTCATAGCCCCGCAGCGCGCAGCGCGGAGGGTAAGCCCGGTGACCGCCGGGCCGTCCCAAGGCTCATAGCCCCGCAGCGCGCAGCGCGGAGGGAGGTTCGGTGAGCGCCCGAGGCACAATCGCGGTGTGAATCGCCCTGTCGTGCCCGTCATCCCTGTCGCCTCCGGCGCCCCCGCGGTCGCCGTCCGTCTCGACCGCGGCCTGAGCAGCCTGCCGGCGCTGTCGCTGTACCTGCATCTGCCGTGGTGCCTGCGGAAGTGCCCGTACTGCGACTTCAATTCCCACGAGTGGCGCGGCGGCGCGGCGGCTGGCGGCCCGCCGGTTGCGGGCACTGCCGACGCGGCATTCGCCGACACCGAGCGGCAGTATCTGGCGGCGCTGCAGGCCGATCTGGAGGCATCGCTGCCGCAGGTCTGGGGCCGGCCGGTGCACACGGTGTTCATCGGCGGCGGCACCCCCAGCCTGTTCTCGCCGGCGGCGATCGATGCGCTGCTGACGATGGTGCGCGCCCGGCTGCCGCTGGTGCCGCAGGCCGAGATCACGATGGAGGCGAACCCCGGGACCTTCGAGGCGCAGCGGTTCCGCGACTATGCGGCGGCCGGGGTGAACCGGCTGTCGATCGGCGTGCAGAGCTTCGACGACCGCCTGCTGGCGGCGGTCGGCCGTGTCCATGACGGCGACCAGGCGCGGCGGGCGATCGAGGTCGCCGCCCGGCACTACGACAGCTTCAACATCGACCTGATGTACGCGCTGCCCGGTCAGCGGCCGGACGATCTGCGGCGCGATCTGGACACCGCGCTGTCGTTCGCGCCGCCGCATCTGTCGTGCTATCACCTGACCCTGGAGCCGAACACGCTGTTCGCCGCCAGTCCGCCGGCCGGCCTGCCCGACGAGGACGTGGCGGCCGACATGCAGGAA
>DAISWF010000013.1:0-5639 GCA_036826495.1 Burkholderiaceae bacterium | reverse complement strand
GCCTGGGCGCGGCCCGGCCGGCGCGCCCGCCACAACCTGAACTACTGGCAGTTCGGCGACTACCTCGGGCTGGGTGCAGGCGCGCACGGCAAGCTCTCGTATCACGACCGGATCGAGCGCCAGGTGCGCTACCGCCATCCGCGCCGCTACGTCGAAGCCGCGCTGGCCGGCGATGCGATCGAAGAGACGCGGCGGCTGACCCCCACCGATCTGCCGTTCGAATTCATGCTGAACGCGCTGCGACTGGTCGACGGCGTGCCGGCCGCGCTGTTCGCCGAACGCACCGGCCTGTCGGCCGCGGCGATCTCGCGACCCATGGCCCGGGCGCTGGACCGCGGGCTGATCGACCCCGATCCGGCGACGATCCGGCCGACCGCGCTGGGCCTGAGGTTCCTGAACGACCTGCAGGCGATGTTCCTGCCGGCCAGCGGGCGACCTGCCCCATGATGGGGCCAGGCCATCCGATCGCACCGACATTGGGCGCCCTATAATGGGGCGAGTCGGATCGCGCCGCCGGCGCTCTGCGCGCGCCGCGGATCCGGTGTCGTGCGCGGCCTGCCCAACACGGGTGCGACCCGGGCTCCCATGCCCGCCGGAACGACCGTTCCGATGGCATGGATTCTGCTAAATTCCGCGCGACAGGAGAGTCCCCCATCCGTTCCCGGTCGTGCACCACGGCGGCCCGAGGGCCGCGGGTCGGCCCGGCATTCCTCGTCCCCGTCACCGCAAACACCCGATCAGGAGAAGTTCCCAAATGGCGACAGCCAAAGACGTGATGAAGATGGTCTCGGACAACGAAGTGAAGTTCGTCGACTTCCGCTTCACCGATACCCGTGGCAAGGAACAGCACGTTTCGGTGCCGATCAGCCATTTCGACGAGGACAAGTTCTCGAACGGCCATGCGTTCGATGGTTCGTCGATCGCCGGCTGGAAGGGCATCGAGGCGTCCGACATGCTGCTGATGCCGGACCCGGACACCGCCAACATGGATCCGTTCCGCGAAGAACCCACGCTGATCCTTTCCTGCGACGTCATCGACCCGACCGACGGCAAGGGCTACGACCGTGACCCGCGCTCGATCGCCAAGCGCGCCGAAGCGTATCTGAAGTCCAGCGGCCTGGGCGACACCGCCTACTTCGGGCCGGAGCCCGAGTTCTTCATCTTCGACTCGGTCACCTGGCACACCGACATGTCGGGCACCATGGTGAAGATCAATTCCGAGGAGGCGGCCTGGTCGAGCGGCCGGGAATTCGAGGGCGGCAACCTAGCGCACCGGCCGGCGATCAAGGGCGGCTACTTCCCGGTGCCGCCGGTCGACTCGTTCCAGGACATGCGTTCGGAGATGTGCCTGATCCTCGAGCAGATGGGCGTGCCGGTCGAGGTCCATCACCATGAGGTGGCCGGTGCCGGCCAGTGCGAGATCGGCACCAAGTTCGCGACGCTGGTCAAGCGGGCCGACTGGACGCAGATCCTCAAGTACGTGGTGCACAACGTCGCGCACAGCTACGGCAAGACCGCGACCTTCATGCCCAAGCCGGTGGTCGGTGACAACGGCTCCGGCATGCACGTGCACCAGTCGGTGTGGAAGGACGGGCAGAACCTGTTCGCCGGCGACAAGTACGCCGGGCTGTCGGATTTCTCGCTGTACTACATCGGCGGCATCATCAAGCATGCGCGCGCGCTGAATGCGATCACGAACCCGGGCACGAACTCGTACAAGCGGCTGGTGCCGCACTACGAGGCGCCGGTCAAGCTCGCCTACTCGGCGAAGAACCGCTCGGCCTCGCTGCGCATCCCGTACGTCGCGAATCCCAAGGCCCGCCGGGTCGAGGCGCGTTTTCCGGACCCCAGCGCGAACCCCTACCTGGCGTTCGCGGCCCTGCTGATGGCCGGCCTGGACGGCGTGCAGAACAAGATCCACCCGGGCGATCCGGCCGACAAGAACCTGTACGACCTGCCGCCGGAAGAGGATGCCAAGATCCCCACCGTCTGCTCGTCGCTGGACATGGCGCTGGAAGCGCTGGATGCCGACCGCGAGTTCCTGACCCGCGGCGGGGTGTTCAGCGATGCGTTCATCGACGCCTACATCGATCTGAAGATGCAGGAAGTGACGCTGCTGCGGATGACCACCCACCCGGTGGAATTCCAGCTTTACTATAGCTGCTGAAGGCGCTGGACCGGGCGGAAAGGGCGAAAGCCCTTTCCGTTGCGGTTTGCACACGTTGCCCGGAGGCCTCACCGCCGCCAACCCTTGCTGCCAACCGTTCGGCGGCTGGTCCGTTTGAATCCGATGTCGCACTGGCATACACTGCACTGCAACCGATTCGAACAGACGAATGCCTTCTTCTCATCTCAGGGTCGCGGCCGCCGCGGCTCCTGCTGTCCGATCAGCCCGCCGCGCGCTCAGCGTGACGGCGGCGGTGCTGACCGCCTGCCTGGCCGCCTGGTCGGGGGCTGCGGGGGCGCAGATCTATCGCTGCGAGGCCGGCAACGGCGTCGTCGAGTACAGCAACGCGCCCACCAGCGGCAAGGATCGCAACTGCAAGTCGGTCGATCTGCCGACGATCACCACGGTGCCGGCACCCAAGGCGCAGCCGCGCGCGGCCGCGCCGGCCGGCAATGCCGCGCGCCCGGACGGTTTTCCGCGGGTCGACAACGCCACGCAGAAGACGCGCGACTCCGATCGCAAGCGCATCCTCGAGGACGAGCTGCGCAAGGAAGAGGCCAAGGTCGCCGAGCTGAAGAAGGAGTACAACGGCGGCGAGCCCGAGCGGCAGGGCAACGAACGCAACTATCAGCGCTACCTCGACCGGGTGCAGCGGTTGAAGGAAGACATCGACCGCTCCGAAGGCAACATCGCGTCGCTCAGGCGCGAGCTCGGTTCCGTCCGCGAGTGATGCCCGGCAGCGCGGGTACACTGCGCTGACCATGGCCGCTTCGCCGATCAACCGCCGCCGGAATCCGCAGTCGATCTATGCCGGCCTGAACCTGCTCGCCTCCGCGGTCGTGGTCATCGACGCCGAGGGCCGCGTCGTGTTCCTGAACGAGCCCGCCGAGCAGTTGTTCGAGATCTCGCCGCGCTCGGCGATCGGCCTGCACTTCTCGCGGATGTTCTCCAACGGCAACCAGATCGATGCGCTGCTCGAGGAGGCTGCCAACGACCGCTTCGGGCAGAAGTCGCAGGACATCGTGCTCGAGCGGCCGGGGCGCGCCGCGGCGATGAAGCTGCAGACCACCGCGGTGGCGCTCGATGGCCATACCGGCGGGCTGCTGCTGGAGTTCCGCGAGAACGACCAGCGGCTGCGGGTCGACCGCGAGGCGCGCCTGCTCGACTCGGCCAACGCGAATCGCGAGCTGGTCCGCAATCTCGCGCACGAGATCAAGAATCCGCTCGGCGGCATACGGGGTGCCGCCCAGCTTCTGGAGGGCGAGCTGCAGTCGCCGGCCCTGCGCGAATACACGCAGGTGATCGTCAAGGAGGCCGACCGGCTGCAGATGCTGGTCGACAGGCTGCTCGCGCCGCACCGGCATGCGCGCAGGGTCGTGGCGGTCAACATCCACGAGGTCTGCGAGCGGGTGCGTTCGGTGCTGCTCGCCGAGTTCCCGCGCGGCCTGCAGCTCACGCGCGACTACGATGCCAGCCTGCCGGAGTTCCCGGGCGATCGCGAGCAGCTCATCCAGGCGGTGCTGAACCTCGCGCGCAATGCCGCGCAGGCGCTGCAGGGCCGCGGCGAGATCTGTCTGAAGACCCGGGTCGCGCGCCAGGTGACGATCGCGCGCCGCCGCTGCCGGCTGGCATTGGACTTGCATGTCATCGACAATGGCCCGGGCATTCCGGAGTCGATCCGTGACCGGATCTTCTTTCCGCTGGTGTCGGGCCGGGATGGTGGCAGCGGCTTGGGCCTGTCACTCGCTCAGACCTTCGTGCAGCAGCACGGCGGCATCATCGAGTGTGACAGCAAGCCGGGGTTCACCGATTTCAGGATCCTGCTGCCTCTGAGCTGACCGGGGACGAACCGGCAGGGCAGCCCAGTCGGACTTCAACGCATGAGCGCTGTTTGGATCGTAGACGACGATGAATCGATTCGCTGGGTGCTGGAACGGGCGCTGGCCCGCTCCGGTTATGCGGTCCGCGCGTTCGGCAATGCTCGCGACTGCCTGAAGGCGCTGGCCGACGGTTCGCCCGAGGCGCTGGTGTCCGACATCCGGATGCCCGGCGAGAACGGCATCGATCTGCTGAAGAAGATCAAGGTCGCGCATCCCCGGCTGCCGGTCATCATCATGACCGCCTACTCCGACCTCGACAGCGCGGTGTCGGCGCTGCAGGGCGGCGCGTTCGAGTATCTGCCCAAGCCGTTCGACATCGACAGCGCCGTCGATCTGATCCGGCGCGCGGTCGGCGAGAACACGCCGGCACCGCCCGAGGCGCCCGGCACCGACAACCGGCTGGAGATCCTCGGCCAGGCGCCGGCGATGCAGGAGGTGTTCCGCGCGATCGGCCGGCTGTCGGCCTCCAACGTCACGGTGCTGATCACCGGCGAGTCCGGCACCGGCAAGGAGCTGGTGGCGCGCGCGCTGCACGATCACAGCACGCGGGCGAACAAGGTCTTCGTCGCGCTGAACACCGCGGCGATCCCGCGCGACCTGCTCGAATCCGAGCTGTTCGGGCACGAACGTGGTGCGTTCACCGGCGCACAACAGACGCGCGTCGGCCGCTTCGAGCAGGCCGAGGGCGGCACGCTGTTCCTCGACGAGATCGGCGACATGCCGGCCGAGCTGCAGACGCGGCTGCTGCGGGTGCTGTCGGATGGTCACTACTATCGCGTGGGCGGTCATCAGCCGCAGCGCGCCAACGTCAGGGTCATCGCCGCGACCCACCAGGACCTCGAGGAACGGGTGCGGCAGGGATTGTTCCGCGAGGATCTGTTCCATCGGCTGCACGTGATCCGGCTGCGGCTGCCGCCGCTGCGGGAACGCTTCGAGGACATCCCGCTGCTGGCCCGCCACTTCCTGCAGAAGAGCGCCCGCGATCTGGGCGGCGAGACCAAGCGGCTGTCCGACGAGGCGCTGGCGGCGATGACCGCGTTCGGCTGGCCCGGCAACGTGCGCCAGCTCGAGAACGTCTGCCACTGGCTGACCGTGATGGCGCCGACGCAGACGATCGGCCTGAACGATCTGCCGCCGGAGCTGCGCCGGCCGGGCATCCGCCCGCAGACGGCGCCGGTGGTCTCGCCGATCGCCATGCCCCGCTTCGCCGGCGACACCGCACCGGCGGCCGGCGATGCGCTGGGCCACGGCAGCCTGCCGGCGGCCAACGGCATCGTCGAACGCGACGGCAGCCAGGTCCGGCCGCAGACGGCTCACCAGTGGGCGGCGTTGCTCGAGCGCGAGGTGTCGGCCCGGCTGGATGCGCAGACATCGGAACAGCGCAGCAATGGCGAGAGCGAGCTGATGGAGTCGCTGACGCGCGAGTTCGAGGGTACGATCATCCGCACCGCGCTGCGCCACACCCGCGGCCGCCGCATCGACGCGGCACTGCGACTGGGCATAGGACGCAACACGATCACGCGCAAGATCCAGGATCTCAACCCCGACAGACTCCTGGGGCGCCCAGCCTGCCGGAACGACGCCAGCACCTC
>DAISWF010000012.1:43482-46150 GCA_036826495.1 Burkholderiaceae bacterium | reverse complement strand
CACCTTGTCGCGCCCCTGCGGACCGAGCGCCGTATAACCGCCATCGACCCGCAGCACCGCCCCGGTGGTGAAGCCCGCATGGGCCGAGCACAGGTAGAGCACCGCCTCGCCGATCTCGTCCGGCTCGCCCAGCCTGCCCATCATGTGCAGCCGCCGCGCATGGCTTTCGTAACGTGCCTTCACATCGGACGGAAACTGGTCGTAGCCGTCCTTCCGGACCCAGCCCGGCAGCACCGCGTTGACGCGGATGCCGTCGGACGCCAGGTCCAGCGCCTGGCTGCGCGTGAGCTGTTCGATCGCCGCCTTGGTGGCCGGGTAGATCCAGCGGCCGGCCTGCGCGAAATGCCCGCTGGCGCTGGCGAAATGCACGACGCTGCCGCGGCCCGAGGCGACCAGGTGCGGATGAGCGGCGCGCACCAGCATCACGTGCCCGATCATGTTGACGTCGAACACGTCGTGCCAGTTCGCCCGGTCCGAATCGAAGCCGCGATCGGCATACGAGCAGGCCACGTTGATCAGGAAATCGATCCGGCCGAAATGACCGACGGTACGACCCACCACCGCACCGATGTCCGCGTCGCTGCGCAGATCGGTGCGCACGAAGAGGCACCGTTCGCCCTGGCTGGCCGCCAGCGCGGCAGCCTCCGTCTCCAGGATGTCGGCGATCACCACGTTGACGCCGGCCTTCACGAAGCTGCGCACCACGCCGGCCCCGATGCCACGCGCCCCACCGGTGACGATCGCCACCGCATCGCGAAGCCCTTCCATCACGCTCTCCTTCGGTGTCCTGGTGTCCTGGCCGCGAACCGGTGTTCGACCGCCTGCCGATGCAGATCGTTCATCACTCGTTCTCCAGAGGGTCGTGCTCGGTCAGCGCCACCAGCACCGCGGCGCCGGAGGGATCGAGCCGGTTGTGCACGATGACCGGCGTGCCCGCCGGCAGGAAGGCCCTGACGAACGCGATCACCACCGGCCCGCAGTCCAGGCGCACCGACCCGATCGTCAGCGGCAGCCGCGGCCGGAACGACGGATCGTTGCTGTGGTGCACCGTGGTGCTGGCCAGCAGCCGGCCGCCCGCGGCCACCGGTTCCCAGCGCAGCTCGTCGCTCAGACAGGCAGCGCAATGCTCGCGCAGCGGGTACTGCACCTGCCCGCAGCGCAGGCAGCGCGGCAATCGGAACTGGCGGTCGGCCGCCGCCGACGCCAGGTGATGGACGAGCGGCGCGCCGATTGCGGGATTCGCCGGTTCGCTCATCGCGCTTCCCGCGTCAGGATCGCGGCGCTCGCGCACAAGCCGCGGTCGTAGTTGACGGTGCCGTAGCAGCTCACCAGCCCGAAGCGCGCGTCGGGCACCGCGGGCCCGCGCGCCTCGCCGGTGAGCTGCCGCAGCGTCTCGGTCAGCCCCTGGAATCCGCCGGCCGCACCGGCCTGGCCTTGCGCGAGCATGCCGCCGTTGGTGTTCAGCGGGAAGTCGCCTTCGGCCGACAGGTCGTGATCGAGCAGGAACCGCAGCCCTTCGCCGGCTGCACACCAGCCGAGGCTTTCCACCTGCAGCGCGACGATGACCGGATAGTCGTCGTACGCCTGCAGCAGATCGATGTCGGCGGGCCCGATGCCGGCCTGCCGCCACAGCGCGGCCCGATCGCCGTCATCGTAGAGTGCCGATTGCACCGGCTGGGGCACGGTGCCGTCGTGCCGCTCGATCGCGCCGGCGATGGCGGCATGACGCAGGCCGAGCCGGCGCGCCCGCTCGGCCGACATCACCAGGAACCCCTCGGCGCCGCAGCAGCGCATCACGCAGTCGTAGAGTCCCAGCGGCGTGCTGATCATCCGCGCGCCCAGATACTCGTCGAGCGACAGCGGCCGCGGCTGCAGCGCGCCGGGATAGCGTGCGCCGTTGGCCCGCAGCGCCACGCACAGCCGGCCGAACTGCTCGCGGGTCGCGCCGTTGGCCTGCATGTAGGCATCGGTGATCAGCGCGAACACGCCGTTCGGGCCCGGCGCGCCATAGGGCACCACGTGATCGCGCGAGAAGGTCGAGAAATTCGCGAGCGCCGCGGGGCCGGCCGGCGGCACGTCGGCCGCCAGGCAGGCCACGACGTCGGCGTCCCCGGCCTGCACCGCCCGCGCCGCGCGCCGCGCCGCCATCACTCCCGAGGCGCCGCCATAGGGCAGGTCGCACAGAAAACGGCAGCGCATGCCCATGTGCTCGACCAGCGAGGCGGCGTTGTCGGGCGCGAGCCGGTAGCTGGCGATCACCAGCCCGTCCACCTCGTCGCGGCCGACGCCGGAACGTTCGAGCAGCGTGCGCAAGGCGCCGGCGAAGAACCATGGCACCCGATGCGGCGACGCCCGGGTGTAACCGAAACTCACCGGCGTGGTGAGCGCGACCCCCGAATAGTCCATCAGCCCCGACTCATTCCAGCCGGATGCCCGCGTCGGCGACCACCCGGGACCAGGCGGCGAGATCGTCGCGCATCACCTTCGCGTAGTCATCGGGCGAACCGGTCACCGGCGTGAGGCCCAGGTCGGTCATCTTCGCGAGCACCGCGGGTTCACGCAGCATCGCCTGCGCGACACGGTTCAGGCGTTCGACGATCGGGCGCGGCGTGCCGGCGGGCGCCAGCGCACCGAACCAGCCCACCGCCTCGAAGCCGGCGATGCCCAG
>DAISWF010000012.1:36947-43472 GCA_036826495.1 Burkholderiaceae bacterium | reverse complement strand
ACGTCCGGCAGCAGCGGCGACCGGGCCTTGCCCGGCACCGCCAGCGGCCGGATCCGTCCGCTCTTCAGGAACGGCGACATCGAGGCCACCGTGGCGAAACCCGACACCACGTGGCCGGCGGCCAGATCCGACAGGAACGGCGCCTCGCCCTTGTAGGGCACGTGCGCCAGATTGGCGCCGATGCGCACTTTCAGCAGCTCGCCGTACATGTGCACCGTCTGGCCGGCGCCGGCCGACCCGTAGCTGTAGGCAGCGCCCGGGCGACGCATCGCCTGCACGAACTCGGCGAACGTCGAGACGCCGAGCGAAGCCGCCACGCCGTACACCAGCGGCGACAGCGAAAGCTGTGCGATCGGCGCGAAATCCTTCAGCGGATCGTAGGGCGGCTTGCTGGGCAGCAGCATGTTCTGGATCAGCGCGGTGTTCGTCACCAGCAGCGTATAGCCGTCCGATGCGGCGCGGGCGACCAGATCGGAGCCCAGCGCGCTGCCCGCGCCCGGCTTGTTCTCGACGATCACCGGCTGACGCAGCTCGCGGCTCAGCGCCTCGGCATAGAGCCTGGCCAGCAGATCGGTGGAGCCGCCCGCGGTGAACGGCACGACGATGCGCACCGAACGCTCGGCATAGTCGGCGCGCGCCGCCGGCAGCGACAGCGGCAGAACCAGCGCCGCCTGCACGGCCAGACGCCGGACGGGCTTCGCCGGAGGACGGTTGCGGATGATCATGACGGCTGTCCCGGGGGTCTGCGCTGCGACCATGCTAGTCGCGGTCGTTGGGTTTTGCAATAGTTGCCGTGTGCGGTGTAATTTCCTCGTCGGCCGGTGACGATCCGCCTGCTTGCACCGCCATTCGCGATAATTGTAGAATGCAATCAACTGGCCGGACGGCGATGGCGGGCACTGCCCGCGGCCGGCACCGGCCGGGCGGCGGCGGGTCCGCTTTCGGAGGTGACGATGCTCACGCTTGAAGACAACAGACGGATGACCGAGGTGGGTCCCGGCACGCCGCTGGGCCGGTTCTTCCGGCGCTACTGGATTCCGGCCGCCGTGTCATCCGAGATCGCCGAGCCGGGCGGTGCGCCGGTGCGGGTGCGCCTGCTGGGTGAACGACTCGTGGCGTTCCGCGACCCGACCGGCAAGCCCGGGCTGATGAACGAGTTCTGCCCTCACCGCCGCGCTTCGCTGGTGTACGGGCGCAACGAGGAAGGCGGCCTGCGCTGCCTGTATCACGGCTGGAAGATGGGCCACGAAGGCCGCATCCTGGACACTCCCGCCGAGCCGGAAACCAGCAGGATCCGCACCGTGGTCACCCATCCCGCCTATCCGGTGCGCGAGGCCGGCGGCGTCCTGTGGACCTACATGGGTCCGGCCGGCCAGGAGCCGCCGTTCCCGCATTTTCCGTGGCTGGATCTGCCCGCGTCGCAGCTCCTGGTCGTGAAGATGTACCAGGACTGCAACTACCTGCAGGGCCTGGAGGGCGACCTGGATCCGGCGCATCCGAACTATCTGCACCGGGACTTCGACGACCGGATCAAGCAGCAGAGCTGGAGCGGTGCCGGCTGGCAGTCGATCGCCGAGCTGATGTCCGACGGCGCACCGGCGATCCATTGCGAAGAGACGCCGCAGCTCATGCGGGTCGGCGCGGTGCGCAAGACGGCCGATCCGGCGATGAACTACGTGCGCACCACCGAGTGGGTGGCGCCCTTCTACACCCACATCGCCACCGGCCCGCACGAGTCGCGGCTCTTCAAGGCCTGGCTGCCGATGGACGACGAGCGCTGCTTCACGTTCTACATCCACTATCACCCGGAACATCCGATCGACGTGCCGGCGATCCATGCGAACTGGGGCCACAAGACCGATGGGCCGGACTTCAAGACCCCGCACACGTTGGCGAACATGCACCTGCAGGACCGCGCGATGATGCGCGACGGCAACTTCTCCGGCGTGCAGGGCGCGGCGATCCAGGATCGTGCGGTGCAGGAGAGCATGGGGCCGGTCTGCGACCGCACCGAGGAACATCTGGGCACCAGCGACAAGGCGGTGATCTTCTATCGCCGGCTGATCCTGCGCAAGCTCGCGGAGATGGACCAGGGGCTGCCGCTGCCGGCCCAGGCCCCGGGGCTGTCGTTCGACCAGCGCGCGGCGTCCGTGTACATGCCCAGCGATGCCCCCTGGCAGGATGCATTGAAGTTCCAGGAAGCGCAGGAGCGCGAATCGGTGCCAGCCCGTCCGGAACCGGCGCCGGTCAAGTGAGGCGCGACCCGGCCGCCGGCCGTCCGGGCAGTGATGCGGGCACCTCGTCCGCCACCGTGGCCGAACGCTTCACGCTCACTGAAACGCAGTATCCGGATCATCCGTTCCTGCTGGTGCCGGCTTCGGCCTGCCGCACTTATTCCGATCGCGAGCTGTCGTTCTCCTATCGCGAGGCCGGCGAGCGGATCCGCGCATTGCGGGAGTGCTATGCGGCCTCGGGCCTGACTGCCGGAGCGCGGGTCGCGCTGCTGCTGGAAAACCGGCCGGCATTCTTCTTCCACTGGTTCGCGCTCAACGGGCTGGGCGTGAGCGTCGTGCCTTTGAATCCCGATCACCGCGAGGCGGAGCTGTCGTTCGCGCTGGCCCACAGCGAGGCGCGGCTGGCCGTCGCGATCGGCAGCCGGCTCGACGACCTGCGCCGTGCCGCCGCCGCGCGCGGGCTGGCGATACCCGTGATCGACGAAGCCTCGCTGCCCGACAGCAGCCCGCGGGTGGCCGAGGCGGCGACGGTGCCAGCGGCCACCGCGCTCGAACGCGAGTGCGCGCTGCTCTACACCTCGGGCACCACCGGCGTGCCCAAGGGCTGCGTGCTGTCCAACGACTACTTCCTGCGCAGCGGTCTGCGCTACCTGAACCGGCGCGGCTACGTGCAGCTCGAACCCGGCGCGTCGCGGGTGCTCACGCCGCTGCCGATGTTCCACATGAACGCGATGGCCGGCTCGACGATGGGCGTGCTGTTCGCCGGCGGCTGCGTGATCCAGCTCGACCGCTTCCATCCGTCCACCTGGTGGCAGGATGTGTCTTCGAGCGGCGCCACCGGCGTGCACTGCCTGGGCGTGATGCCGGCGATCCTGCTGCGGCTGCCGCCCTGCGAGGCCGAAACCCGTCATGCGGTGCGCTACGGCACCGCGGCCAACGTCGAGCCGCAGCATCATCGGGCATTCGAGCGCCGCTTCGGTTTCCCGCTGATCGAAGGCTGGTCGATGACCGAGACCGGCGCCGGCGCGGCGATCAGCGCCGACGACGAGCCGCGCCACATCGGCATGCGCTGTTTCGGCCGGGTGCCGCCGAACCTCGAGCTGCGGCTGGTCGACGAGGCGGACCACGACGTGCCGCCCGGCGAGCCGGGCGAGATCATCGTTCGCGCGAAGGGCGGCCAGCCGCGGCTGGGCTTCTTCTCCGGCTATCTGAAGGACGAGGCGGCAACCGAGCACGGCTGGCGCGCAGGCTGGTGGCACACCGGCGACATCGCACGCTTCCATCCGGACGGCAGCCTGCTGTTCGTCGACCGCCGCAAGAACCTGATCCGCCGCAGCGGCGAGAACGTCTCGGCGCTGGAGGTCGAGGTGGTGCTGCGCGAGCATCCGGCGATCGCCGCGGTGGCGGTCACCGCGGTGGCGGACGAGGTCCGCGGCGAGGAGGTCTTCGCCTTCGTGCAGAAGGCTGCCGATCAGGGTGCGCCCGGCGACGACACCGCGCTGGCCGCCGCCATCGTCGAATGGACCGCTGCGCGGCTGGCCTATTTCAAGCTGCCCGGCTGGCTGGCCTTCGTACCGTCACTGCCCACCACCGCCACGCAGAAGGTCGAGCGCGGCGAGTTGCGGCGGATGGCGACGGAGGCGGTGGTGCAGGGCGGCTGCCTGGGCCTGCGGGCAGACAAGACCCGGGCGCGGCAGGCGGCTCGCTGAGGAGATCGGTGCGGAGATCACCGCGGAGATCACCGCCCCGGGTTTCGTCCCGTCGTCACTCCGGCTTGAAGTTCGTCTGCACGACGATCTCCCGCCACCGGCGCAGCTCGCCGGTGATCAACTGACCGAACGCCTCGGGCGTGCCGGGCGACGGCTCGACCTCCTGCCGCCTCATCGCCGCCAGCAGCTCGGGTTCGGCCAGCGCGCGGTGCACGGCGGCGTTGAGCTTCGCGACGATGTCGCGCGGCGTGCCGGCCGGCGCCAGCACGCCGTACATGAAGCTCACGTCCATAGCCGGATAGCCCTGCTCGGCGAACGTGCGCACGTCGGGCATCGACGCCAGGCGTTTCGACCCGGTGACCGCGAGCGGCCGCACCTTGCCGGTACCGATGAACATCGAAGGCCCCGGCATCGTGTCGAACAGCGCGTGGATCTCGCCGGACATCAGCGCGGGCCAGGCCTGGCCGCCGCCCTTGTACGGAATGTGGGTCAACGTGGCGCCGGTGGCCTGGTTCAGCAGCTCGCCGGCGAAGTGCTGCACGCTGCCGATGCCCGCCGAGCCGTAGTTGAGCTGACCGGGGTTCGCCTTGGCGGCCCTGGCCAGCCCGGCCACGTCCTGCACCGGCAGCCCGGCGTGCGCCATCAGCACATAGGGGCCGCGCGCGATCAGCGACACCGGCGCGAACGCGGCGGACGGATCGTACGGCACCTGCTTCATCGAGGCCGGCGCCACCACCAGATTGCCGGCCACGCCGAACAGCAGCGTGTAGCCGTCGGGCTGCGCGCGCGCCACGCCGGCCGCCGCCAGCGTTCCCGACGCCCCCGGCCGATTCTCCACGACGACGTTCTGGCCGAGCTCCTTCTGCATGCCCTGCGCCACCTGCCGGGCGATCGGGTCGAGCGAGCCGCCGGGCGGAAAGCCCAGCACCATCGTGATCGGACGGGACGGATACGGCTGGGCCTGCACCAGACCCGCCACCAGCAGCAGCAGCACGGACACCAGTATGCGCACGGCGGTCACCCCTGTACGACGATGTTGACGAACCCATGCCGGCGGCCGCGCGCCGGCCCTTCAGCCGGAACGGACTTCAGCCGGAACAGACGATGTCGAGCACGACGTGGCGCCGCTCGTCGCGCACCTTGCGCACCGCGGCGGCCAGCGCATCGGGCAGCGCCGCGGGCTCGGTCACCCGTTCGCCATGACCACCGACCGCCTCGACGACCTTGTGCAGCCGCAGGTCCGGATGGAAGTGCGTCAACGCCTCGAACGCGCCCGCCTGCACCGCCCTACCCTGCGGATAGACGTGACGGGTGGCCGACCGCACCTCGTTCCACCGCTGGTTGTCGAGGATCACCGTGAGGAACGGCAGGTCGCGTTCGAGCGCCACGTAGTGCGCCGAGACCGGCTCGCAGAACATGTACGAGCCGTCGCCCTCGACGGCGATCACCAGCTTGTCCGGCGCCGCCAGCTTCACTCCGGCGGCCGCGCCCAGGCCCCAGCCGAGTCCGCCGGCCGCGCCGATCGAGAAGTACTGGCCGGGCCGGGTGAAATTCAGGAACGGCATCAGGAGCTGCGGCGCCTCGCGCAGCACGATCGAGTCCTCGCCGCGCACCTGGTCCAGGCAGTGGCTGATCCAGGCCGGATGGATCGGCTTCTGGTGCCGCACGCTCTCCAGGAAGGATCGACGGCTGCGCTGCTGCTCCTGCTGCCACTCGTGCATCCGCTCGCGACGGCTCGCCTGCCACTCGATCGCCGCGCCGTGCGCCTGACCCAGCTCGGCGCCGAGCGCCGTCAGCGCGGCGGCCGGCATCGCGGTGATCGCCAGGTCGCATTCGAAGCCCCTGACCGGCAGGCCCTGGAACAACGGATCGGCCCCCACGTGCACGACCTTCGTGCCGCGGGCAATGCGCGTGCGATCCGGAATCCACGGCACCGTGCTGTCCAGCACCAGCACCAGGTCGGCCTCGCGCAGCCACGGATCGGGATCGTAGCCGGCATGCATCGGATGGCCGGACGGCAGCGACACGCAGCGCGGCACATGCTGCACCACCGGCACCGAATGGCGGCTCGCGAACTCGGCCAGCGCCTCCGGCCCCCGCGGATCGAGCCCCATGCCGGTGGTGACGATCAGCGGCGTGCGCGCTCGCCGGAACATCGTCGCCAGCGACGTGATCGACGCCGGATCGGGGAACGGCGCGGTGGGTACGGCCGGCCGCCGGTCGCCGATCAGCGCGGTGTCCATCGGCCTGGCGATCACCTCGCGCGGCAAGGTCAGATACACCGGCCCCTGCGGTTCGGCCTGCGCGATCGACAGCGCCCGGTCCACCACCGTCTGGAGCTGCTCGGCGCTGCGCAGCTCGTACTCCCACTTGACGCTTTCGCGGACCATCGACGCCTGGTCGAACATCTCCTGCGTCCAGTGGATGTGCAGATTGCGGGCGCCGAACACGTCCTTCTCGTTGATCGGCGTGCGGCCGGCGGCGAACAGCACCGGCACGTGCGCGCGGGCGGCGTTCAGCACGCCGCACACCGCGTTGGCGGTCCCCACGCTGACGTGGACCATCACCGCCTGCATGCGGCG
>DAISWF010000012.1:29243-36937 GCA_036826495.1 Burkholderiaceae bacterium | reverse complement strand
CAATCCTGATCGTCCTTGCGGGCGCCCTGCCAGCGGCCCTCGCACAGGGCACGGCTCAACAGCGCATTGCCTGCGGACCGGACGCGTATCGTCTCTGCGCATCGGAATTTCCGAGCATTCCCGCGATCACCGCCTGCATGCGGCGGGTGACCAGCCAGTAGCCGATCGCCATGTGGATCGCCACGTTCTCGTGCGGTACGGTGACCGGATCGGGCAGCGTCCGCGCGCGGTCGACGGCCGACGCATACGCCTCGATCAGCGGCGCGAAATCGGTGCCGGCGTTGGCGAACAGGTAATCGACTCCGCCGGACTTCAGCAGCCGCAGCCAGCTTCCGGCGACGGTGACGGCGGGCGCGTGATCGGGTTCACCGGACATCGTGCGGGCTCCGGAAACGGCGGCCCCCGGGCGGGGCCTGCCAGCCCACGCACGGAAGCTTGCAATGTACAAATATCGCGTTACACAGCAGTTTGCAACGATTCGGCGGGCGGCGCAACAGCGCCGGACGTCGCGTTCATTGCGATTGGCAAATTACCGGCGCGCGGTTCGTTGGCAGGGGCTTGATGCACATCAAGTCCGGGCACGACAGCCGCCTGCCGGCCGGCAGGTCCGCCGTCGTACACTGCCGGCAGGCGGCCACCTTCGGAGGATGGGACAATTGGCTTCGACGAACACGCTCGAACACCGTATCGCGTTCAGGTTTTCCCGCCTGGTGGCGATGAACCTGCGCTGCATGGCCGGCGTCTACGCCAAGCGATTCAAGCTGACCACCACGCTGTGGCGCATCTTCTCGATCATCGGCCGCTACGAGCCGGTGTTCCCCGGCGTGGTCGCCCAGTACAGCACGATGGACGCGGACAAGGTCACCCGCGCGGTCGACCGCCTGGTCGACATGAAGCTGCTGATCCGCAACACCGACGCCACCGACCGGCGCCGGGTGGTGCTGTCGCTGTCCGCCAAGGGCCGCGCGGTGTTCGGCGAGATCGAGGCCGCCAGCCAGTCGCTCGACGCCCGCTGGCGCGGCGTGCTGACCGCCGAGGAAGCCCGCAGCTTCCTGGCGGCGATGGACAAGCTCGAAACACAGGCCCGCACCCTGTTCAACTCGCCGGACGTCCATGGCGCCCGCGGGGTGCGCGGCACCGGCACCCGCGCGGGCCGACAGCCGAAGGCGGCCGAACCGGCGACGGCGCCGCGCGGCGGCCGCGGGACCGCCCGGCCGGCGGCCCGTACGAAGGGCGCGGCGCGCATGCCGGAGCGCGCCTGATCGGAACGAACCCCGCGGGCGGGCGACGAAAGGGAGCCGTACCGCAGGAGCGGCCGTACTGCAGAAAGCCGTACCGCGGGGCGCGTCGTATCGCAGCCGACGGGCGTCGGCACCGCAACTCAGTCCCGCTCGATGCCGGCGGTCTGGATGACCGACGCCCAGCGTTCGATCTGGGCCTTGATCAGCCGATCGAGCTCCTCCGCCGAACCGCCGATGGGCTCCAGGTTGAACTCCCGGATGCGGTCGCGCACCGCCGGCTCGGCCAGCACCTCGACGAGGTCGCGGCTCAGCTTGTCGACGACCGGCCTGGGCGTGCCGCCGGTCGTCAGAAACCCATACCAGGAAACGACGTCGAAGCCGTTGATCCCGGATTCGATCAGGGTCGGCACATCCGGGAAGAGAACCGAGCGGCGGGGCCCCGTCGTTCCCAGCAGCCGGAGCTTGCCCGCCTGGATCTGCGGCACGACGACCCCGGTATCGAACATGAAGTCCATTTCGCCGCCCAGCAGCACCACCATCGCCGGCTGGGCGCCCTTGTACTGGACGACCGTGAAATTCACGCCGGTCATGAACTTCAGCATCTCGGCGGCGAGGTGCGAGGTGTTGCCCTTGCCATGCGATCCGGCATTGAGCTTGCCGGGATTCGCCTTGAGATGGGCGATCAGCTCGCCCGTCGTCTTCGCGGGTACGGACGGATTCACCGTCAGCAGATTCGGCGCGGTCGCGATCAGCGCGAGCGGGGCGAAGTCCTTCACCGTATCGTAAGGCAGGCTCTTCATCAGCGTCGCATTGACGGCGTGCGCGGTCACCGCCAGCAGGATCGTGTGACCGTCCGGCGGCGCCTTGGCCACGATGTCGGAGCCGATCAGCGTGCCTGCGCCGGGACGGTTGTCGACGATGACCGGCACCTTCCACTTCGCGCTGAGTCGTTCGCCCACGACGCGGGCGACGACGTCGGTGGGCCCGGACGGGGTGAACGGCACGACGATACGGACCGCCCGCGAGGGAAACTCCTGGGCGGCAGCGCAGGCACAGGCGAACGACAGCAGAAGCGCGACAACCTTCTTCATGGCCTTCTCCCTACTGATGATCCGATCCGCTCAATCGACGCCGAGCAGGATCTTGCCCAGCATCTGCCTCGATTCGAGTGTCCGGTGGGCGTCGGCCGCATGCTCGAGCGAAAACACCCGGTGGAAGATTCGGAGCTGGCCCCGCATCACCGCACCGAACAGTCCGTCGGCGCAGCGCCGGATCTCGTCGGGGCCGCTCAGGTAGTGGCGCAGTTGCGGCCGGGTGAAGAACACCGAGCCGGCCTCGGCCAGATCGAGCGTGCTGACGGTGTCGACCGGACCGGAGGCCACTCCGAACAGCACGCACAGACCCCTGCGCCGCAGCGAGCGGATGCTGCCGAGGATCGTGTCGCGCCCGACGCCGTCGTAGACGACGTCCACGCCCCGCCCGTCGGTCGCGGCCAGCGTCGCTTCGCGGAAATCCTCCGTGCGGTACCGGATCGCCAGATCGGCGCCCAGCGATTCGACGAAGGCGGCCTTCTCGTCGCTGCCGACCGTCGTGATGACCCGCGCCCCGAGCATCTTGGCGAACTGCAGCAGCTTCTGACCGACGCCGCCCGCCCCGGCCTGGATCAGCACCGTGTCGGAAGGCTGGATCGGCCGAACCCAGTGGCTCAGATAGTAGGCGGTGGAGCCTTGCATGTACGCCGCCGCCGCGGTTTCGAGCGGGATCTGCGCGGGAATCCGGACCGCCCGCCAGGCGGGGATCACCGCATACCGGGCGCTGGCGCCGACGTTCATCTGGCTGTAGACGATGCGATCGCCCTCCGCCAGGTCATCGACGCCCCGGCCCACCCCGGCGATTTCGCCGGCGGCTTCGGAACCGGGTATGAACGGCGGAACCAGATCGGGAGCATGGCCCTCGCGCACACGGCCCATCCGGCGATAGACGTCCGAATAGTTGACCCCCGCATAACGCACCCTGACCAGCACCTCGCCAGGGCCCGGCTCCGGTATCGGGAGCTCGACGATGCGCATGACCTCCGGTCCGCCGAACCGCGGCACCTGGATTGCGCGCATCGTGCCGTTCACAGCAGCTCCGCTTCGCGCAGCAGCTCGAAGACACGCTGCGGCGTCAGCGGCATCCGGCGGATGCGGCACCGCCGGTACAGCGCATCCTCGACGGCGCCCGCCAGCGCGGCCGGCGGCGATACCGGCCCGCCTTCGCCGGCGGCCCGCACGCCCAGCGGGTTTCTGTCCGTCGGATAGACCAGGTGCTCGATCTGCAGCGGCGGCGTGTCGGCGGCGCGCGGCATCGGGTAGTCCATGAAGCTGCCGGTCAGCAGTTGCCCTGCACCGTCGTACACCAGCTCCTCGCCCAGCGCGGCGCCCAGGCCCTGCACCACGCCGCCCTGGATCTGCCCGTCGACCACCATCGGATTCATCGGCAGGCCGCAATCGTGGACGACGACGTATCTGAGCACGCCGACGATGCCGGTCTCGCGGTCCACCTCCACCGCCGCCATCTGCACGCAGCTCGACCAGGTGACGGTCTCGGGATAGAAGAACTCGGTCGCGGTCAGGCCCGGGCCGCCGAGCGGAATCATTCCCTTGTTGGCGATCGCCGCCCGGGCGAGCTCGGCGAAGCTGCGCCCCCGTTGCGGGTCGGAGGCCACGAACGCGCGTTCGCCATCGAGCGCGATCTCGTTCTCCGCGACGCGCAGCACATGCGCGGCGAACGCCCCGATCTTCCGTCGCAGCGCGAGCGCCGCCAGCATCACCGCGTTGCCGGTGTTGACGCCGACCCGGCTCGCGCCCGTGCCGTAGCCGTGCCGCATCAGCCTCGTGTCGCCATTGAACACCCGCACCCGCTCGAACGGCACACCCAGATATTCGGCGCAGACCTGCGCGAAGGTCGTCTCGTGGCTCTGGCCGTGGCTGTTGACGCCGATCGACACGCTGACGTCGCCACGGTCGTCCAACGTGACGCACGCGCCCTCGCAGGGCCCGACGCCGCCCGCCTCCAGGCCGCTGGAGCAGCCGATGCCGATCAGACGGCCGGCCTCGCGCGCCTCCTGCTGACGCTGCCGCCAGCCGGCGTAGTCGAAGCGCTCGGCCGCGAGCTTCAGCATCCGCGGATAGTCGCCGCCGTCGTAGGTGATCGGCACCCCGTCACGATAGGTGAGCCCGTTGCGGTACGGCATCTCGTCGGCCGGGATGATGTTGCGAAGGCGAACCTCCAGAGGATCGAGCCCGGTCTTCTGCGCGACGAAATCGAGCACCCGGTCCATGACGAACGACGCTTCGGGGCGCCCGGCGCCGCGCGTGGGGCGCATCTCCGACTTGTTCGTCACCACGCACCAGCCCTCGGCGCGGAACGCCGGCACCTTGTAGTGCAGCAGCACATGGTTGACGGTGTTCGTCGTCTGCACCATCTCGTAGGAGTTGTAGGCACCGACGTCCTTGACGATCCGCAGGTCCATGCCCAGCAGCGTGCCGTCGTTCCGCGCGGCCACCCGCACGTCGTGGAACTGGTCCCGCGCATGAACGGCGAGAAAGTTCTCCGAGCGGGACTCGATCCACCTGGCCGGCCGGCGCCAGCGCCGCGATACCGCTGCGACGGTCAGGTCCTCGGGCGAAAGCCCCTTGCCGCCGAAGGCGCCGCCGATGTCGCCCGAGATGATCCGTACCCGCTCGTACGGCAGCTTCATCATCCGCGCGATCGTGTCCCGCAACCGATACGGCACCTGATTGGTCGACCACACGGTCAGCTCTTCGCGCATCGCATCCCAGGATGCGACGACGCCGCGCCCCTCGATGGCCATCGACGCGAGGCGCTGCAGGCCCAGCCGCTCCTCGATGACGAAATCGGCGTTCGCGAAGGCGGCATCGATGTCGCCGACCGCCACCTTCAGGTGACCGATGATGTTCGGGTTCCCGTCGTGCACGCGCGGGGCATCCGGCGCCATCGCCGCTTCGGCGCTGGTCACCGCCGGCAGCTCCTCGTAGTCGACCGCGACCGCCTGTGCGCCCGCTGCAGCGGCCAACCTCGATTCGGCCACGACCATCGCGACCGGCTCGCCCTGAAAGGTCGTCTTGCCGCATGCGAGGACGTGGTGCGGATTGACCCGGTGCAGATCGCAGTACGGATTGGCGAGGGTTCCCGGCTCGAGGATGTCCGGCATCGGGAGGTCCAGCTCCGGATAGTCGCCGGGCACGATGACCTCCAGCACGCCGGCGACGTTCAGCGCATCGGTCTTGTCGATGCGCAGAATCTTCGCGTGGGCGTGCGGCGAGCGAACGACGCCGATGTGGAGCATGCCGGGGAGCCTGACGTCGTCGACGAAACGCCCCGCGCCCGTCAGGAGCCGGCGATCCTCCCGGCGCAGCAGCGGCTTGCTGAGGATTCCCGGCGCCGTCATTCTCATGTCCATCGTTGCCCCCTCAGTACGCGACGGCGCCGCCGTGCCGGACGGGAACCTTCGTCGTGATGCCCAGGCAGGCGGCGACCGCGCGCCGGGCCAGGACGTCGATCAGGTGCGACCGGTAGGCCGCGCTGGCATGCAGATCCGCGAAGAGCGCATCGTCCGGCAGGCCGTGCCCGGGCACGGCGCCCGGGGAGAAACGCTGCATCAGCGCCTCTTCGATCGCGCGGACACGGAACACGCCGTTGCGGCCCGCGCCGGTGACGGCGAGCCGCACGCCGGCCGACGAGCGCGAGACGAACACGCCGACCGTCGCATAGCGCGACGCCTGGTTGGCGAACTTGATGTAGGCGGCCGTCTGCGGCACCGGAAAGCGGACCGCGGTCACGAGTTCGCCGGCGCCGAGCGCCGTCGAGAAGAAGCCCGAGAAGAACTCGTCGGCCGGCACGGCGCGCCGGTTCGTGACGATCGTTGCCCCGAGCCCCATGCAGGCGGCCGGATAGTCGGCGGCCGGATCGTTGTTCGCCACCGAGCCGCCGATCGTGCCGCGCCGGCGGACCTGCGGATCGCCGATGCCGCCCGCCAGCCCGGCCAGCGCCGGTATCTGCGCTCGCACCGCGGCCGACGCGGCCACTTCGTCATGGGTCGTCATCGCGCCGATGACGACGGCCGCGCCTTCGTGGGCGATGCCCTTGAGCGAGGCGACCGCCCGCAGGTCGACCAATGTCGACGGCGCGGCGAGACCATGCTTCATCGCGGGGATCAGCGTCATGCCCCCGGCGAGCAGCCGGGCCTCGTCGCCCGCACCGGCAAGGATGGCCGAAGCCTCTTCGATCGAGCGCGCGAGCCGGTACACGAACGGGCTCATTCGTGCTCCTGCGCGCGGCCGGGCGCGCGCCCCGTCATCGCGTCGGCGGCAACGGCGATCGCCCTGACGATGTTGCCGTAGCCGGTACAGCGACAGAGGTTGCCATCGAGCCAGTCGCGGATCTCGTGCTCGCTGGCATGCGGATTCCTGTTGATCAGGTCCAGCCCGCTCATCAGCATGCCCGGCGTACAGTAGCCGCACTGCAGCGCATGGCACTCGGTGAAGGCCGCCTGCAGCGGATGCAGGGCATCGCCGCGGCACAGCCCTTCGACGGTCTCCACCCTGCCGCCATCGGCCTGCGCCGCGAACATCGTGCAGCTCTTGACCGAATGACCGTCGACGTGGACGACGCATGCGCCGCACTGGCTGGTGTCGCACCCCACGTGCGTGCCGGTCAGCCCGGCCACTTCCCGAATGAACTCGACCAGCAGGATCCGCGGATCGATCTTCGCCGTGTACGCCTGGCCGTTTATCGTGATCGTCACGTCCAGCGCGCCGGCCTGCAGGCTGCTCCGGGACACTGGCGCGTTCATCGGAGCAGGCTCGCGGCGTCCGCATTCTCGTTGCCCGAGATCAGCAGCAACTCGACCTCCTCGGCCCCGTCGTTGCGAAAGCCGTGCAGGCGCCCCTCGGGGTTGAAGACCGCGTCGCGGGGCCCGAGCCGTTCCTCGACCCGGGCACCGTCGAGCTCCCAGATCACCGTCAGGCAGCCGGACAGGACGAAATAGACCTCCTCGACGTTCCGGGCGGCGGGGGCGACGCCGGCGCCGGCCGGTACATGGGCCCACTCCTTGCGGAAGCGGCCGGCCGGCGCCCCTCCTTCGCCGATGTAGGTCATCCGCGTCACGCCCGCCTGGTCACGCCTGGGCGTGAGCTGCACCTGGCGGGCGATCCAGCGATCCACGTCATACCGCTCCTGCGCGGGCGTGCCGCCGAAGCGCTGCGCGACCTCCGCACCGACGTCCTTGGGATGGAACCTGTAGCGGATGCCCACCGGCTTGCCCTTGATGTTCGCGACCATGATGGCCATCAGCACCGGTTCGAAGCCGTCGTTGAGGAAGCCGTGCGGGCGGCCCGGCTCGTTCAGCAGCATGTCGCGCGGCGAGAGGCGGGATCGCACGAGCCTGCC
>DAISWF010000012.1:27168-29210 GCA_036826495.1 Burkholderiaceae bacterium | reverse complement strand
GCGAGGCGGCATAGTTGCCGACCGGCAGGTGCACGAGGCTCAGCGTGAAGTGATCGGCCTTCAGCGTCGACGGATCCGACACCTTCGGCGAACCCCCTGCCCCGACGTAGCGGATCTGCGCGCGGGCCAGCTCCGGATAGCCCGCGTTGGCCGGGAACGCATCCCAGTCAGGCAGCTTGTTCGCGAACCGGCCGATATGGCCGCGCAGCTCGTCGAGCAACCGCGGAAGGCTGACGGACGATTGACCAGATGCGACATCGGCTGCCATCGATCGCTCCTGTGAGAGTCGGGTTCGAAAGGGGCTGGAGAACGAAGGGCCGCTCGGCGCTATGCCGCATGCCTGCCGAAGCCGACCACATGCTCGAGCCGCTGCCTCGCGCGCTTCGCCGTTGCCTGAAGCGCTTCGAGCAGCGGCTTGCGACGCGAGTCCGGCAGCCGCAGAACGGGCGCCGTCAGGCTGATCACGGCAAGCGGCTGCCCGCCGAACGCCTGGGCGATGACCGGCACCGCAAGCGAGGCGATCCCCGGAGTGACCTCGCCGACCGAATCCGAATAGCCGCGCTTCCTGATCTGCGCCAGCTCCGCGAGCAGCCGATCGTGATCCTGCGGCGTTCGCTCCGTGTACCTGGCCAGGCTCTCGCGCCCGACGATCCGCTTCGCCTCGACGGCGGGAACGAGCGCGAGCAGCATCTTGGCGGCCGCGCCCGCGTGCAACGGCATCGGGACCAGCGGGTTGCTGAAAACCCAGCGCAGCTCGTGCGTGCTCTCGGCCTGATCGAGCAGAACCCGCCGGCCCGATTGCAGCACGTGCAGCGAAATCGTCTCGCCGGTGCTGTCCCGCAGCGCCTCGATCTCGGGCCGACAGTTCAGGACCAGCGTCCTGTGCACGAAATTGCCGCCCGCCAGCTCGCCGATCAGCGGTCCGAGCACATAGCTGCCCGCCACCGTGTGCTTCTCGACGAAGCCGATGTCCAGGAGCTGGGCAACCATCCGGTGCGCGGTGCTGCGCGGCAGACCGAGCGCCTCGCCCACTTCACGAACGGTGGCGCTGCGCTTCAGCGCGATCAGTTGCAGCGCATCGACGAGCAATCGAAGCGATTTCTGTCCCATTTTTTGAGACTTTTAAGTTTCACCAGGAGGGACCAATATAGAGGGACGAACGCGATCGCCGAGGTCAACCACGCCCGGGGAAGGGTCAAATCACGAAGGCTCGCTGCGTCGCGCTCAGTCTCGCAGCCGTTCCCAGACTTCCTCGATCGCCGCGTCGTCGCATACCTGCGCCGCCATGACCTGGCCGGCGCGGCATGCGAGCACCATCAGCGCCCGCTTCGGGCAATAGCCCAGGCAGCTCGACTGCACGACACGAAGAGACCCGTGCTCCCCGCGGAATGCCTGCTTGAACGACTTGCGGACCGTCTTGGCCCGCAGATCGGTGGGCCCGTCCTTGCGCGATTCACATTCGCGGCAGACGACGATCAAGGTGTCGTACCGGGATGGAACGAAGGGTGAGGGTCGGTCGGCTGCCATCGCATGGAGAAGAATCTCGCTCGATGGTATCCGTTCCGGTTGCGACGCGTGCCACGGGCTGAACGAGCAGTCTGGCGCGGCGCCTGCGCCACCAGATCAACACGCCGGTGACGCTCAGCATCGCGGCGACGATGCCCATGATCGAGATCAGGATTCGCCCCGGCAAGCCCAGGATCCTCCCCGAGTGGAGCGGGAACTGCGCCTGGACGAAGATGTCCGCGACGGTGCCGTGCCACGGCAGTCTTTCGCCGAGGATCTGTCCGTTCATGCCATCGATGAACAGGGTGGTCGGCCCGACGCCGCCCGCTCCATGACCGTCGCCGGCCCGGTAGTAACGGGCCTGATAGATCGCGAACCTGTCCGCGTAGATCACGTCGCCCAGAGGCTCCCAGCCGCGCCGGCCCCCCTCGTCCCGAGCGATCCGGATGACCCGATGCCAGTCGATCGCCGGCTCGATCGGCTGATGCCTGGGGTTCGGCGTCCGCAGATCGAACGGTGTCGGGGGGACCCGGGAT
>DAISWF010000012.1:13287-27158 GCA_036826495.1 Burkholderiaceae bacterium | reverse complement strand
GTGGATACCTTGGACATCAGCGGAAAGAACACCTCCCGGTACAGGTTCAGCGAGAACCCGGTGAACGCGACGGTGAACAGCAGAATCCAGGTCCACAGGCTGAACGCACGGTGCAGGTCGAAGGTCAGCCGTGCCGTCCCCGCCTTCCATCGGATCTTCCATGCAGGCGCCCAGCGGGGCCACCAGCCACGGAGGCGTCCGGTCGGCCGGTCCGATGCGGAGGAGGCCGGGCCGGTGGCTCGCCGGCGCGCCGGCAGCGTCAGATAGAACCCGACGAAGCAATCGAACGTCCACAGCAATGCCACGCCGCCCAGCAGCCACATGCCCCAGCGATCGATGCCCCAGAGCTCCGGGATGTGCATGGTGTAGTGCAGCCGGTACAGGAACGAGACGAAGTTCTCCTTGGTGATCGGCCACACAGCGCCCCATTGCCGTTTGCCCAGTTCCTTGCCGGTCACCGGATCGACGAAGACCTGGTTGAAGCCCGGTTCATGGAGGCGACCGGTGGCCGGATCGACCCGCGGCATCGCAAAGATCGAGAACGATTCGCCCGGCTCGTCCGCGACCTTGAAGTAGGTGACCCGGATCTCGGGATTCCGTTGCTCGATCAGTCGGACCAGGTCGAGCGCGGGCATTGCCGGCCCTTCCGTCCTTGCATGCATCAGCTCCGGATTGATCAGATCATCGAGTTCGTGATCCCACGAGATCACCGCACCGGTCACCCCGCTGAAGAAGATGAACGCCGCGATCGACAGGCCTGCCCAGCGATGCATCAATGCCCAGAATGTCCGCATGATCCGACAGCCGATGCAATCAGAAGTCCACGGTGGCCGATAGCGCGAGCGTGCGTGGCAGGCCCAGGTAGGCGGCACCGAAGGTGCCGATCGACCAGTAGTGCCGGTTGGTCAGATTCTCGATCATCGCCCGGAAGGTCACCGGTGCGCCGCCGATGCGCGTGGCCCGGCGGGCGCCGACGTCCGTTCGCGTCCACCCGGGCGCCGCCGCGAGGTTGGAAGAATCGATGTAAGAGGAGCCGGTGTGGATGACGCCCGCGGTCAGCGTGATGCCGGGTGTGCCGGGCACGTCCCACTCGCCGCCCAGGTTGGCGGTGAACACCGGCACGCCGATCGGCCGCTTGCCGTTGCTGGTGGCCGGCGCTGCATTGACGATCTCCGCATCGGTCCAGGCGGCGCCGCCAAGCAGCCGCACGCCACGCACGACTTCACCGAACAAGTTGACCTCCAGACCGCGGTTGCGTTGCTCGCCGCCGGCGCCGAAGACGTTGCTGGCGGGATCGAGCAGACCGGTCGTCTTCTTGATCTGGAACAGGCTCACGGTCGCGCCCCAGCTTCCCCATTCCTGCTTGACGCCGACCTCCACCTGCTTGCTCTTGAACGGCGCGAGCGTCTCGCCCGGGTTGGCGGCCGTCAGCGGCGCGGTGCCTCCCTGCGCCAGCCCTTCGGCATAGTTGGCATACAAGCTGCCGCGCTCCCATCCCTTGAACACCACGCCGGCCAGCGGCGTCACAGCCGATTCCTTGTAGCTGCTGGTGATGGCGCCGGCGGCCACGTTGTCGGTCTCGACGCGTTGCCAGCGCACGCCGAGGGTCAGCAGCAACCGGTCATCGAGCATCGACATCGTGTCGGCCAGGCCCACACCCGGCAGTCGCGTGGTCGCATAGGTCTGCGCGGTGGCCTCGGTGATGCCGGGCGGCTCCGGGTAGTACACCGGCGAGTAGATGTTCGACAGAAACGTCGCCACGGCAGGTGTCGAGCCGAACTTGGAGTCGCGCTTGAGGTGCGACACCGCCAGCGACCACCTGTGCCCGACCGATCCGGTCCTGAATCGCCCTCGCAATCCCGTTTCCGCGGAAACGGTGTCCATCAGGAACTGCGAACCGGCAGCGGCCTGGCGCGTATCGCCTGCCGCCGAGGTCAGGATGATGTTGCCGCCTTTACCCCAATGCCAGGACTCGGCCTGGCCGGCGGCGAGATAGGCGGTCAGCTCAGGCTGCAGATCGTACTCGACGCGCGCCGCGGTGGTGCGGGTACCGCTGATCAGACGGCTCCACGGCTGACCGTAGTTGGTCTTTCCATCCGGCGCCGGCAGCGCAACGCCGGGAACGACGTTGTAGGAGTTGAGCACCGTGCGTGCGCTGAGGTCACGGGTGTTCTGGTACACATGGTCCAGCGACGCACGCAGCCGGCGGCCCGAATAGTCGATCGCCAGCGAACCGACCCGCAGGCTTTCGGTCTGATTGTCCCGCGGGGTATCGCCGCTGCGCGCGACGCCGTTGACCCGGATGCCCCATTCGTTTTCCGGGCCGAAGCGCCGGCCGACATCGGCATGCAACCCGAAGCGCGAGTCCGACAGGAAGCTGCCGGTCAGGCGGGTCAACGGCCGGTCATCGGCACGCTTCGAAACGATGTTCACGCCGCCGCCTGACGCGCCGGAAGGCGACATGCCCTTGAACATCGCACCCGGGCCGCGGAACACCTCGAGCCGTTCGATGAACTCCCCCGAACTGCGATACTGCGCCAGCAGGCCGGGCAACCCGTTGAACGACACCTCGTCCATGTTCAGGTCGAAACCGCGGATCCGCAGCGTGTCGGTGGAGTCGCCCTCCCCGCCCCAGACCCGCACCGAGGGATCGTTGCGGACCAGGAAGTCCGACAGGTAGCGGCTCTGCTGGTCCTGGAAAGTCCGGGAGGTGTAGCTGGTGACGTTGAACGGCGTGTCCATCAGATCGACGTTCCCGAGCATGCCGACCGAGCCGCCGCGCGCGACCTGGCCGCCGGCATGGGGCGGCAATCTCCCGTCGCGCGCCGGTTCGGGCTTGCCCGTGACCTGGACCGGGGCCAACGTACTTTCCCTGCGGCTCTGCGGCTCGCCTGGCGATGCCGCAAGCCGCCGAACGACGACGGTGCTGCCGTCGATGGCTGCCGTCAGACCGGAGCCGGCGAGCAGACGCTCGTAGGCCTGACCCGCGGTCATCCGTCCATTGATCGGCGGCGCGGTGCGCCCCTGCAGCAGGCCCGGATCGGCGACCAGCGTGGTATTCGTCTGTCTGGCCACCTCCGCCAGTGCCTGAGCCAGCGGCTGCGCCGGCAGCGCGATGTCGAACGCGGCCGTCTGTGCCCGGCCCGCATCGACCTGGGCTGCCGCCATGCCCGGCGCCAGCAGGGCCGAGCACAAGGAGACGGTCAATGCCGCCGACTTCCATCTTCCACGATTCATCGATTCGAACTTCCGGGTTGAATGGGCTGCCCCCGAGGCACCGTTCAAGGAAGACGAATCAGGTTCCGGAACCCTGATGTCGCGCCGCGCTGAGGCCGCGCCGCGCTGAGGCCACGCGCTAGTGCCGGGCGCTGATCCTGGCGTGGCCAGCCTGCCAGTCGACCTTGACCGGCAGCACGCCAGGCAGGCTGGTGACGAACCCCTGCAACTGGGTCAGCTCGACGCTGACCGTGATCGGGAATCGACCCGCCTCCTCCGACACGCTGATGGAATCGACGCCGTAACGGCGCAGTTCGGCGATCACCCGCGACAGCGGGACGTCATTAAAATCCAGGCGCCCGCTGCGCCACGCGACCACCGCGCGGTCCGTCGTCGCTTCGGCAGCCTGCAGACGACCGTCCGCGTCCACGATCAGTGCCTGCCGCGCGATGAGCGTCTGCGCGGCACCGGCGGCGTCCGGCCCGCTGACGCGCACCTGACCTTCGATGACCCCCACCTGCACGGCCCGCTCACCCAGCGAAGGCGTGTAGCGGACGGAAAAGCGCGTTCCCACCACCTGGATCCGTGCATTGCCGGCGTGAACGATGAACGGGCGCCCGGCATCTTTCTGCACCTCGAACAGCACCCGCCCCTCGCGCAGTTGCACCTCTCGCCGATCACGATAGAACCGGACTTCCGCCGCGGTGGCCGTGTCCAGCCCGAGCCGGCTGCCTTCGGGAAGCGTGACGTCCCGCTGCTGACCGCTGTGCGTCGAGAAGGACTGACTGAACTGGGCCAGCCCACGCTGGTACTGCCACGCGGACCAGCCGGCGCCGATCGCCACGGCCAGCAGGCAACCGAAGACCATCCGCCTCAGACGATCACCCGGGGGAGCCACCGAGCCGATCGGCGACGCAGCAGTTGCCGCCGGAACCTCGCTGCCGGCGACGAGCGGCAGACGTTCCGGGCGCGGCGCGCTGCCGCTCGCCTGATTGGCGTTGCGGATGACGCCGTCAATCGCGACGACCGCCTGCAGATGAGCCACCTGCCGCAACGGCATGCGCTCGACGGTCGCGGAAACCGCGTCGAACGCGGCCAGATGCTCCGCATGCTCGGGAGAGGCGTCCAGCCAGGCCGAGAACGCGGCACGATCCTCCGGACCGAGCTCCCGCCCCGCAAGCCTGACCGACCAGTGCAGCGCCTCCCGTTCCGCCTGCGACAGCTCGTCCAGCGGCGACGGCCATGCGCCGGCCGACGAGTCCGGCACCTCTGCCGGCCTCGACCCGGAATCAGCGTCTGGCCTGTCGTTCGCGGACAAAGAGCACTCTTGGCGGATGCGGGGATTCAGTCGGGAAGACGGATGAGCTCGCCGGAACCTGACGTCAGCCCATTATCGGATCGGCACGGAGTTCGACAAAGTCGCCGATTGAAGCACCTTGCGGCACGCCGCGACGGCCAGCATCACATGCCGCTCGACCATGTTGACGCTGATGCCCATGCGCGCCGCGACCTGCGCATGCGACAGTCCCTCGAACTTGTGCAGCACGAAGGCCTCGCGGCAGCGCGGCGGCAACCCCTCGATCGCACCGGACAGGCGAGCCAGCATCTGATTGCCGGTCAGCACGGCCTCCGGCTCCGAGTCACCGGCTGCCGGCATGTCGGACAGCTCGCTGTCGCTCACATGCTGCCGCGACCGCAGCAGACGGTGACGATCGATCAGCAGATTGCGGGCGATCTGATAGAGCAATGCCCTCGCCTCCTCGATCGACTTCCCGGCACGCTGCATCGTCATCAGACGCTCGTAGACCTCCTGCACGAGATCCTGCGCTTCATGGGGGTCGGCCACCTGGCGTTGCAGGTAGCGCCGAAGCTCGTCGTAGTAGCGTTGAGGCACGGAGGTTGACCGATCAGAATGATAATAGTAGTCGTTCTCATTTGATCGGGTCAATTCGGCGCGAACCGGCGGCGTCCTACCGCTCGTACCCCGGCCGCGGAATCAGCGTCGCGAGCGCCGTCATGACGCCGCCGTCCACGACGATGTCCTGCCCCGTGACATAGCCCGCCCGCTCGCTGGCCAGGTACATCGCGACGACGGCGATGTCGTCGGGCATGCCGATCCGCCGCAGCGGCACGGCGCGCTCGCGCCGGGCGAGCAGGTCGGCATCGCGGTAGAACGCTTCGCTCATCGGCGTGCGCACCATGCCCGGGCTCACCACGTTGCTGCGGATTCCCGCCGGTCCCAGTTCCGCGGCGAGCACCCGCGACATCATCGAGATGCCGGCCTTGGTGATGCTGTAGGCGCTGCTGTGCGGCTGCGGCAGCATTCCCGCGGTCGATGCGACATGCACGAGCGCACCCTTGCCCCGCGTCCGCATCTGGCGGCCGAACGCCTGCGCGCACAGGAAGTAGCCGCCGAGGTTGATGGCCAGCATCCTGTTCCAGGCATCGGCCGGCAGATCGATCAGATCGCCGGGGCGCAGGATCGCGGCGGTGTTGACCAGCACGTCGCAGGGCCCGAGCGCCTGGAGAACGCGCGATGCCGCGTCGTCGACGCCTGCCGCATCACCGACGTCGCAGCTCAGCGCCACCGCGTCGGCGCCGGCCCGCCGGAGATCCGCGGCCAGCGCTTCGACGCCCGGGGCCACGTCGAGCAGCGCGAGCCGCGCGCCGGCCGTCGCGAATGCGCGGGCCATCGCCTCGCCGATGCCGCCCGCCGCTCCGGTGATGGTCACCACCTTGCCGTGCAGCCCGAGCCAGCCGGTGTCGGTCTTCGGATCCGTCGATGTCATGCGCTCCTCCATCACCGCCTGCGTTGCCCGCCGACGCGTCGAATCAGTGTGCACGGCAGCCGCGGGCGCCGACGCGTCTAGTCACAAAAAAAATGGGTGCTCATCGAAAACCATATTGGACCGCGCCCTTGCCGACGACCTAGAGTCTGTTCACCAAAGGAGACCGGTCAATGAGTTCAATCGAGGAGATGCTCGCCAATCTCCGCCCGGAGGAGGGGCTGATCGACCCGCGGATCTACGTCGATCCCGCGCTGTACGAAGCCGAACTGGAGCGGGTGTTCGGCAGGTCGTGGCTGTTCCTCGCGCACGAGAGCCAGATCCCGCAGCCGGGCGACTTCTTCGTCAACTACATGGCCGAGGATCCGGTCATCGTGGTCCGGCAGAAGGACGGCAGCATCGCCGCGTTCCTCAATCAGTGCCGGCACCGCGGCATGCGCCTGTGCCACTCCGATTTCGGGCGCACCCGCGGCTTTAGCTGCCCCTATCACGGCTGGACCTTCGATGCGTCGGGCGCACTGGTCAGCGTCCCGAACGAAGCGGACGGCTATCGCAACGAACTGGACAAGTCGAAGTGGTCGCTTCGCCGCGTCGATCGCGTCGAAAGCTACAAGGGTCTGGTGTTCGGCAACTGGGATCCCGACGCACCCTCGCTGGTCGACTATCTCGGCGACGCCGCCTGGTATCTGGACGGCTACATCGACCGGATCGAAGGCGGCAGCATGCTGTTCGGCGGCACGCAGAAGTGGGTCGTCAACTGCAACTGGAAATTCGCCGCCGAGCAGTTCGCCTCCGACATGTACCACGGCATGGTCACTCATTCGTCGGCGATCACCGCGCTCGCTCCGCCGGGATTCGTGCTGGAACGGGACGGCATCGTCCGCGACACCGGCATCCAGTACGTCGACCGCAACGGCCACGGCGGCGGCTTCTTCGTCCAGGATCCGCCGCGCGGGCAGCTCTGGGTGCAGGGCGCCGCGCAGGAATGGCAGTTCGGAACGATCCCCGAGGTGGCGAAGCGGCTCGGCCGTGAACGGGCCAACCGGCTGGCGGGGCACAACACCCTCTTTCCCAATCTGTCGTTCAATCTGGGCACGCAGACCTTCCGGGTCTGGCATCCGCGCGGCCCGGGCCAGATCGAGGTGTGGGCCTGGGTGCTGGTGGACTCGGCGGCGCCGCAGGAGGCGAAGGAGCTGTTCCAGCGCGGCAATCTGCGGACCTTCGGGCCGGCCGGCATCCTCGAGCAGGACGACCTCGAGAACTGGGTGGAGATCCAGAAGGTGCTGCGCGGAACCAAGGCCAGGCAGACGCAGTTCTGCGCGCAGATGGGCCGCGGTCACGACGTGATCGATCCCGCCGGCTACAAGGGCCGCACGTCCTATGTGATGTCGGAGATGGCGGCCCGGGGCTTCTATGGTCACTGGAAGGACATGATGCTGGCCGAGAGCTGGCCTCAGCTCCAGCAGCGCCGGCGCGGCGCGCAGCGAGGCCGCACGGCCGAGGTGACACATGGGTGAAGCGATGCGCCATGGCACCGGCCTGCCCGCGGATCTCTCCGCCGTCGTGCTGCAGCACCGGGTGGAGCAGTTCCTCTACCAGGAGGCGGCACTGCTCGATGAACGCCGCTTCGACGAGTGGCTGAAGCTCTTCCACCCGGACGTGCACTACCTGATGCCGAACCGCTTCACGCAGACACCGCGCGATGCGCGAGGCAGCAACTGGGGCAAGGAAGGCTTCGCGCTGTTCGATGACGATCTGGCGTCGCTGGCGTCGCGGGTCAAGCGGCTGGCGACCGGAAACGCCTGGGCCGAGGAGCCTCCGTCCAGAACCCGGCACATGGTGTTCAACATCCGGATCGCGCAGCGGGACGCGGAGACGATCGAGGTGTCGCTGAACTTCGCTATTTACCGGTCCCGGCGTGAACGCGACGAGGACGTGTTCTTCGGCGCCCGCGAGGACCGTCTGAAACCGATCGAGGGCACCGACGGGTTCACGATCCTGTCGCGCACGATCCACCTCGATCAGACCGTGCTCACCCATCACAACCTGAGCATCTTCTTCTGACCGGCATGGAACGCACCGTCGTCGCACTGGGTTATCTGCGCCTGCACGTCACCGATCTGCCGGCCTGGCGAAGGCTGGCGACCGGCGTGCTCGGTCTTTGCGAAGGCACCTCCGACGATCCCGGCACTCTGCGGTTGCGGATGGACGAGCGGATCTTCCGGCTGGAGCTGGTCGCCGGCACCGGGCACGAGGTGCTGGGCGTGGGCTGGGAGGTGCCGGATGAAGACGCGCTGCAGCGCGTGGCGGCCGTTCTGCAGGCGAGCGGCATCGCACACGAGGCTGCGGACGCCGCACGATGCGACGCACGGGGGGTAAGCGGCCTGCTGACCGCCACCGACCCGGCCGGCATCCCGGTCGAGTTCTTCTGGGGAGCGCGGCACGATCCGGCGCGCTTCGTCTCGCCGCGCGCCGCCGCATTCCTCACCGGCCCGCACGGCATGGGGCACGTCGTCTTCCGGATTCCGCCGGAGCGCCACACCGCGCAGATGCGGTTCTACCAGGCGCTCGGCTTCCGGCTCAGCGACCGGTTCCGCGCCGGCGGCGTCGAAGCCCGCTTCCTGCGCTGCAACGCGCGCCATCACAGCCTGGCGATGGCGCCGATCGCGGGCGCGGCCGCGCTCGTGCACTTCATGATCGAGGCGATCGACCTGGACATGGTCGGCCTGGCGCTCGACGGCGCGCTCGACCAGGGCGTGGTGGTGAAGCGGGGCCTCGGCCGGCACACCAACGACCGGATGATCTCGTTCTATGCGCAGACCCCGAGCGGCTTCGACGTCGAATACGGCTGGGGCGGCCGGCTCGTCGACGACGCGACCTGGAGCGTCGCGGAGGTCGCAGGCGGCACGCTGTGGGGACATCGGCCGCCGGCGCAGTCCGGCAGCTCGCAGGCGGCACGATGACGGACGCCCGAAGGCCGGTAAGCTGTTCGGCTGACGTGCAATCGATGCTGGCGGCGGCATGGTAGCCGCCGGCAGTCCGGGCGAACGCGTCGTCATCGTCGGCGCGGGGCCGGCCGCTGCGTTCGCCGCCCTGGCGGCGCGCGAGGCCGGTCATGCAGGGCCGATCACGCTGATCGGCAACGAGCGGTGGTTCCCGTACGAAAGGCCGGTGCTGTCCAAGGCGTTCCTGACCGGCAACAGCGCGCGGGCCGACCTGGTGCTGCCGTTGCAGCATCAGTTCGATGCCCTGGGCATCCAGGTGCGGCTCGATGCGACCGTCGAGACGATCGATCGCAAGGACGCCAGGGTCCGGCTGTCGTCCCGCGATTCGCTGCCCTACGATCGCCTGCTGCTGGCATGCGGCGCGCGCGCCCGCCGCCTGGAGGTGCCGGGCGCCGATCTGCCGAACGTCCACCATCTGCGAACGATCGATGACGCCTGCAGGATCCGCGACCAGTGGCATCACTGGCGCAGGGTGCTGATCGCCGGCGCCGGCCTGATCGGCATGGAGCTGGCAGCGGTCGCGGCGTCGCGCGGATGCGAGGTCATCGTCGTCGAGCAGGCCGACCGGTCGATGGCGCGCGTCGTGCCGGCGGGCCTGAGCCGCGCGGTCGAACAGCGGCACATCCAGCGCGGCGTCCGCTTCGACTTCGGTACGGCGGTGCAGGCGATCGAGTCCGCCGGCGACGGATCGCTGATGGTCAGCCATGCCGATGCGCCGCCGGTGCAGGTCGATGCGGTGCTGGTCGGCATCGGCGCGGTGCCGAACGACGAGCTGGCAGCCTCAGCAGGCCTCGCGGTGCGCACCGGCATCGTCACCGACCAGTATGGCCGCACCGAGGATCCGCTGATCTTCGCGGCCGGCGACGCCGCGCTGTCCTACGATCCGCTGCTGGAGCGGCATGTCCGGTTCGAATCCTGGCAGGGCGCTCAGGAACGCGCGGCGCTGGTCGGGCGGGCGATCGCCGGCCGCTACGACACCGACGTCATCGTGCCGTGGTTCTGGAGCGATCAGTACGACTTCACCGTGCAGGTGGCCGGCGCACCGGAGCATTGGGACGGCGTGATCGTCCGCCGCCAGCCGGACGGCTCGGGGGAGACCTGGCTGCTGGCCGCCGACGGCCGGCTCACCGGCGCCGCGACGATCAACGCGATCCGCGACATGCGGCTCGTCCGCAAGGCTCTGCTGAACAAACGGCGCTTCGATGTCGACAAGGCGTCGGACGTATCGACGCCGCTGGCGCAATGCTTCGCCTGATTGACAGAACGTTCGCAGGCTGATCTGATCGGCTGCCATGGAGTTGCGCCAACTACGCTATTTCGTCGCCGTCGCCACCGAATTGAACTTCAGCCGCGCAGCCGAGCGGATGCACATCTCGCAGCCGCCGCTCAGCCAGCAGATCAAGCAGCTCGAGGAGGAGCTCGGCGTGCAGCTCCTGATGCGCAACAGCCGCTCCGTCGAGCTGACCGAGGCGGGGCGCCTGTTCCTGACCGAAGCATGCGAAACGCTGGAGCGCGCACGGCGGGCGATGGACACCGCGCGGCGGGCCGCCGCCGGCGACATCGGCACGGTGTCGATCGCCACCTTGTCGACCGCCGACGTCGTCGTGTTCCCGCGAGTGGTTCCGGCGTACATGCGCCGCTATCCGGGCGTGCAGCTCGGCTTCAGCAGCATGAGCGAGGTCGACATGGCCGCCGCGCTCGAGGAAGGCCGGGTCGACGTGGGGTTCGCGACGGTGCCGGTGATCCTGCGCGGCGACTGCGTCGCCGAGACGATCCACCGGGAACGGGCCGTCGCGGCGCTGCCGGTCACGCATCGGCTGGCGGCACGGGCGGCGATCGCACTGGAGGAGCTTTCGGACGACGACTGGGTGCTGCCCGATCCCCGCCGCACGCCGTCTTCCCACTACCTCGTGGTCTCGATGTGCTCGTCGAAGGGCTTCACGCCGCGGGCGATCCAGTACTGCGACAACATGCAGTTCATGCTGAGCCTCGTGGCGGCGGGCATCGCGGTCGCGGTGCTGCCCGAGCGGGTGCGCCAGATGCCGCGCGACCGGGTGGTCGTCGTTCCGGTGCGCGACAGCGAGCCCAGCGTCGAGCTGGGCCTGATCTATTCTCCGGGCAGGATCACGAAGGTCGTCCGCTCGTTCATCGACACGGCGCACGACGTCTTCCGCAGGCCGGCGTCCTGACCGCCGTCACGCGCCGACCGCGCAGCGGCCTGCCCCCCTGGGGCATCTATAGGGGCGCCAAATAGAAGCGGCATGAATGTCGTATTGGACCCTGGGCGCACGGCCGACTACGATGGTCCGATACGTACTATTACAACCGGAGACGCACATGCAGCGATTGATCGGCGCGGCCGTTCTCGCGGTGGCCGCCTGCGCCGCCCACGCGCAGACCACGGTCAAGATCGGGGTACTCACCGACATGTCCGGTGTCTACTCCTCCAGCTCCGGCGCCGGCTCGGTCGAAGCCGCCAGGCTCGCGGTCGACGACTTCGACCCGGCCCGCAACGGAATGCGGGTCGAGGTGGTCTCCGCCGATCACCAGAACAAGCCCGACATCGCGTCCACCATCGCCAAGCGATGGTTCGACACCGAGCGGGTCGACGCGATCTTCGATCTGCCCTCCTCCGCGGTCGCCAATGCGGTGGCCGAGGTCGGCGCCAGCAAGAACAAGGCGATCATGCTGTCGGGCGGCCTCGGCGAGTTCCTGACGACCTCCGGCTGCCGGCCGACGACGGTGCAGTGGACGATCGATACCTATGCGATGGCCAAGGCGCCCGCCGACGCGGTGGTCAAGGACGGCGGCACGAGCTGGTTCTACATCGCCGGTGATTTCAATGCGGCGAAGGCGCTGGCGCGCGACAACGCGGCCGCCGTCTCGGCGGCCGGCGGAACCGCGGTCGGATCGGTGTTCTCGCCGCTCGACACCCAGGACTTCTCGTCGTTCCTGATGCAGGCCCAGGCATCGAAGGCCAAGGTCATCGGCCTGTCCATCACCGGCGGAGATCTGGTGCGCGCCGTCAAGCAGGCCAACGAGTTCGGCCTGCCGGCCGGCGGCCAGCGACTGGTGCCGCTGATCGCGACGATCAACGAGGTCCACGCGATCGGCCCGCAGCATGCGCAGGGCGCGCGCCTCGTGACCCCGTTCTACTGGGACCGCGACGACCGCTCGCGCGCATTCGCCAGGCGTTTCGCCCAGCGGCGCAACGGTGCGATGCCCAACGAGGTCCATGCCGGCGTGTACACCGCGGTGCTGCAGTATCTGAAGGCGGTCAAGGAGGTGGGTTCGCCGGCCGATGGCAGGCGGGTGGTCGAGCAGTTGAAGAGCCGCGAGATCGACGATCCGCTGCTCGGCAAGTTCCGCGTCGCCGCGAACGGGCGGGCGCTGAACGAGGTGATGCTGGTCGAGGTCAAGAAGCCGGCCGACGTGAAGAGACCATGGGACTACTTCCGGATCGTGTCGGTGCTGCCGGGCGAGCAGGTCTACCGCCCGCTGAAGGATACCGGCTGCAACCTGGCGTCGGCCGCCCAGGGGAAGTGATGAGCATCCCGGCGGACGGCGCAAAGACCGAAGACCCTCTGCACGTTTGTGCGCTGGCCGATACGGCGCCCGGCAAGGTGGTGCGGGCCGACGTCGGCGGGAGGACGCTGGCGATCGCCAACGTCGACGGCGAGATCTACGCGATCGACGATCTGTGCAGTCATGGTCAGGCCTCGCTGAGCGAAGGAGACCTGGACGGCCACGAACTCGAATGTCCGTTCCACGGCGGGGCATTCGACGTCCGGACCGGCAGGCCGGTCCGGATGCCCTGCACGCGGCCGGTACGCAGCTATCCCGTCGAAGTGAAGGACGGAGCGGTCGTCGTCCTGCTGCAGAGCATCTGAGGGGGCCGATGTCGGACGCATCCTCGCCGGGCGGCTGCCCGTCCGCCGACATCGTGCTGCGCGCGACGGGCCTCGTGAAATCGTTCGCGGGCTTCGTGGCCGTCAACGATGTCGATCTGGCGGTGCGCAGGGGCAGCATCCATGCGCTGATCGGCCCCAACGGCGCCGGCAAGACGACCTGCTTCAACCTGCTGACCCGCTTCCTGGCCCCGACGTCGGGCCGCATCCACTTCGGCGACCGCGACATCACGCGCGCCGGCCCGGCCGAGGTCGCGCGGCGCGGACTGTGCCGCACGTTCCAGATATCGTCGATCTTTCCGCAGCATTCGGTGTTGCAGAACGTCCGCCTTGCGTTGCAGATCCGGCGGCGCGTCAGCTCGGCATTCTGGCGCAGCAGCCGCAGCCTCGCCGCGCTGGACGGCCGCGCCGACGAATTGCTGGCGATGGTCGGGCTGACCGACGTCCGCGACCGGCCCGCCGGACGGCTCGCATACGGGCAGCGGCGCATCCTCGAGCTGGCGATCACGCTGGCGCTCGACCCGGAAGTGATGCTGCTCGACGAGCCGCTGGCCGGCGTCGGCCGCGAGGACATCGACCGGATCTGCGACGTCATCAGGATGGCGGTGCGCACCAGCACCGTCGTGATGGTCGAGCACAATCTCAAGGCGGTTTCGCGGTTGGCCGACACGATCACCGTGCTGGCCCGCGGCCGGGTGATCGCCGAGGGCGACTACCGGACCGTCTCAGCCGATCCCCAGGTGCGGGCGGCCTACATCGGCGATGAAGGCCATGAGCTTTAGGGAGGGTCCGGATGAATCGGCACGCCTGACGATTCGCGGTCTGCGCGGCGGCTACGGGGATTCGCAGGTTCTGCATGGCATCGACCTGCAGGTGCGGCGCGGCGAGGTCGTGACGCTGCTCGGCAGGAACGGCTCCGGAAGGACGTCGACGCTCAGGGCCATCGTCGGTCTGCT
>DAISWF010000012.1:0-13277 GCA_036826495.1 Burkholderiaceae bacterium | reverse complement strand
GCCGCCCGCCCGAAGCGATCGTCCGGCTCGGGGTCGGGTACTGCCCGGAGGAGCGGGGGATCTTCTCGCGGCTGTCGGTCCGGGAGAACCTGCTGCTGCCGCCGGCGATCAATCGCGCGGGCCTGTCGGTGGACGACATCTTCGAGATGTTCCCCAACCTGCGCGAGCGGTCCGATGCCGGCGGCGCGCGCCTTTCGGGTGGCGAGCAGCAGATGCTCGCGATCGCGCGGATCCTGCGCACCGGCGTCGATCTGCTGCTGCTGGACGAGCCGACCGAGGGACTGGCGCCCGTCATCGTCGCGGCCATCCGCCGGACGATAGTGGAGCTCAAGCGCCGCGGCTTCACGATCCTGCTGGTCGAGCAGAAGCTCGATTTCGCCGGGGCGGTGGGCGACCGGCACTACCTGATCGAGCAAGGCCAGGTCGTCGACGAGCTCGACGCCGCCACGCTGCGGACCGACACCGCGCGCGTGTCGGCCACGCTGGGGCTCTGACGATGGATGCGATTCCGCTGCCGGCGCTGGCGGGCCAGATCCTGATCGGGCTCATCAACGGCGCGTTCTACGCGATGCTCAGCCTGGGTCTGGCGATCATCTTCGGCCTGCTCAACCTGATCAATTTCACGCATGGCGTCCAGTACATGATGGGGGCCTTCGTCGCGTGGATGCTGCTGAACTGGGCGGGGGTCGGGTACTGGTGGGCGCTGCTGCTGGCGCCGGTGGCCGTCGCGCTGCTGGGCATGGCGATGGAGCGGCTGCTGCTGCGGCACGTCTACGACGCCGACCATGCCTACGGCCTGCTGCTGACCTACGGAATCGCGCTCGTCATCGAAGGGCTGTTCCTGGCGCAGTTCGGATCGTCGGGCCTGTCGTATCCGAGCCCGATCGAAGGCGGAACGCGGCTGTCGTTCGCGTTCGTGCCGCACTACCGCGCCTGGGTGGTGGTCGCGTCGCTGTGCGCCTGCCTGGCGATCTGGCTGCTGATCGAGCGCACCCGGCTCGGCAGCTACCTGCGCGCCGCCTCCGAACGGCCGGCACTGGCGCGCGCACTGGGCATCAACGTCCCGCGCATCGTCACACTGACCTATGGACTGGGAGTCGGTCTGGCGGCCCTGGGTGGCGTGCTGGCCGCCCCGATCTACGGCGTGACGCCGACGATGGGCTCCAGCATCGTCATCGTCGTCTTCGCCGTCGTCGTCATCGGCGGCATGGGCTCGATCCCGGGCGCGATCATCGCCGGATTCACGCTGGGCGTCGTCGAAGGGCTGACGAAGGTCTTCTATCCGCAGGCGGCGAACACCGTCATCTTCCTGCTGATGATCATCGTGCTGATGATCCGGCCGGGCGGTCTGCTCGGAGAGGAATCGTGATCGACCCGTCCACGGCCGGCGGCCGGCGCCTGCTGTTCGCGATCCTCGCCGCGATGCTCGCGGTCGCGCCGCTGGTCGTCTATCCGACGTTCCTGATGAAGTTCATGTGCTTCGCGCTGTTCGCCTGTGCCTACAATCTGGTGGCCGGCTACGGCGGACTGCTTTCGTTCGGCCATGCGATCTTCTTCGGCGGTGCCGCCTACGTCTATGCGTACCTGGTCAAGCACGGCCAGTGGGCACTGGAACCCGCGGTGCTGGCGGCGATGCTGATCGGCGCGGTGCTGGGGCTGATCGTCGGCATCGTCGCGATCCGGCGCCAGGGCATCTATGTCGGCATGGTGACGTTGGCGCTCGCCCAGATGTTCTACTTCGTGTGCGTCCAGGTGCCGGGCACCGGCGGCGAGGACGGCATCCAGGGCATACCGCGCCCGGATCTGCTCGGCTGGATTCCGGTCACCCGCGACGAGGTGTTCTACTACGTCGTGCTGGGGGTGTTCCTGGCCGGCTTCGCCGCCGTCTGGCGGATCGTCCGCTCACCGTTCGGAGAGATGCTGACGGCGATCCGCGACAACCAGTCGCGCGCCGTGTCGCTCGGCTGCGAGGTCGGCCGCTACAAGCTGCTCGCATTCGTGCTGTCGGCCACGCTGTCGGCGTGCGCCGGAGCGATGTTCACCGCGACGATGGGCTTCGCGTCGCTCAACGGCGTGCACTGGCACCTGTCCGGCGAGGTCATCATGATGGCGCTGATCGGCGGCATGGGCACGATGTTCGGCCCGGTGGTCGGGGCGGCCATCGTGCTGGTGATGCAGACCTACCTGGCGGGCATCGGCCAATGGGTGCTGGTCGCGCAGGGCGTGCTCTTCATCGTCGTCGTGCTGTTCTTCAGGCAGGGGTTGATCGGAGCGCTGCTGGCACGCATGGATCGGCGTGCGGCGCGGTGATCCGGCGGCACTCGGTGCGCCGCGATCCATCCGATGCGTTTCAGAAGAAGATCCGCGCCAGCGCCTGCACCGCGCGCTGCGTCGGCAGCGCGCCGAACACGCTGTCGGGTGCGCCGCTCGCGCGCTGCCACTGCAGCGCGACGTCGAAGCGGTCGAACCGGTAGCGTGCCTCGGCCCACGACAGCCGGCTCGACCGCTCGAGATCGATGCGCTGCATCGCCGCCAGGTCCAGCCGCCGCACGAACGCGTTCTGCCAGTTGAGGTGTACGAAGAGGCCCTGGCGGCTCGCCAGGTCCTGCTGCGCGGCGGCCAGCCCCAGATAGCGCGCGAACCGTCCGCCGGGCTGCCGCGCCAGCTCCTGCAGGCCCTGCCGGTCGAGCGCGGCGCCGTTGTAGTCGTACTCGATGGTGACCGACAGGTTCGCGGCGGGGGTATGGGTGAAGCCGGCGGCGAGCCGGCTGCGCAGGCGCTTGTCGTCCGCCGAGCCGTCGATCCGCGCGCGCAGCGCCGGCGTGCGGCCTGCGGACAGTTCGACGAAAGCCACCGTGGCATTGCCGACGAGCCGGGTGGCCTCGACCCCCAACTGCGTCGCCACATCGTCGCCGCCATGGAGCAGCCACCGCGGACTGAAATCTCCGCCGAGCGGATGGCTGGCGGTCACCAGCCAGCGGGCGCCGCGATTGGTCGCGCCCCAGTCCGGGCTGAAATCGGCATTGCTCGGCGCGTCGGTCAGCCTGGGCGCGAACAGCGCGCCGAGCGAGCCGCCTTCCCACAGCCGCTGGCCGCGCAGCATCACGGTGCCCAGCCGGTTCTCGCGCAGCCGGGCCGGATCGATCGACGTGATCGAGCGCAGCGCATCGGTCTTGAAGAAGTCGGTGGGGTTGTAGCCGAGCGCCACGCCGCCGCGCAGGTTGATGCGGCCGAGCTCCACCGTCGTCTGCGGCTGCGGCTGCCAGCCGACATAGAGCTCCTTCAGCGTGTTGACCTGTACATCGTCGTATGGCTGCTGCTGGCGGATCACGTCGAGACGGTCGGCGAACACCAGGCGCCACCCGGGCGCGGGCGACCCGTCGTAGCGCAGGTCGACCGACAGTCGTGCGCCATCGACGGTGCGCCGGCCACGCGGCCGGGTGCCGGTCACTGCGGTCTCGATGAAGCTGTGCCAGTCGCCGGCACGCGACTCGACGGCGGCGGCGCGATTGGCCAGGTCCAGCGCATCGGCTTCGGGGTCGCCGGCGGCGGCCGGCTGAGCGCGGGCAGCCGTCGGCGCGAGCACCGTGCAGGCGGCAACGATCACGATCGCCGCCAGCCCGCGCCGCGGCGCAGAGGCGGACGGGCGGCGCGATCCGCGCAATCCGGCGAGGATGCGATGCATCGGTTCGCTACTGCGGCCGGTACTGCGGCAGGAATTCCCGCTGCAGCCATGCCTCGGGGATCTCGCGCCAGCGATAGCCGCTGTAGCGCATGATCGTCACCCACCTGGGGTCGAGCCCGTCGATGATCACCGTCTCGGTCGGGCGTTCCGCGCCGAGCTGCTTCTCGTAGCGCCGGTAGTACGCGGTCTTCAGCAGCCGGCCGCTCTCGGCATGAAAGCGCGCCTTCACCGGCCGGTTGTTCGTCACGTCGATCCACATCTCGATCCGGAAGTAGGTGACATCGGCATTCGTGGCCGCCAGCGCCAGCTTGTAGCAGCGCCGGGTCTGCCGGTCCCCGTCGGAGGTGTCCTCCTCGGCCACCAGCGTCGCCTGATAGTCGCGCGCCAGGTTGACCGTCACCACGTCGCCGTTCGACGCCTGGCCGAGCAGCCGCTGCTGCGGCGAGATGCGGATGCTGGCCTTGCTCGCCGGATCGTAGAACCACAGATCGTTGCCGCTCTTCAGCATCACCTTGTTCGCGTCGCGCACCGGCGCGACGAAGCGGATCAGGCTGCGATACTGCCCGGTCGCCGCATCGGCCTTCGACGCGACCTCCAGCGAGTTGCCCTCGGTCTGCCGGCCGTCGCGGTACTCGATCAGCGCGACATCCACCGCGAACGGCCGGTCGGGATTGCGCACCGCGTCGCTGGCCGCGAGGATCGCTTGCGCATCGGGTGTCGCGGCGCGCGCCTCGCCGGGGGTTTCGACCAGCGCCAGGACGAGCAGGCTGCCCAAGCCTGCGATCGCCAGCCGCCGCGACGCGCGGGCGCTGCGCCCGCCATCAGGCCCGGGCCCCCGGTGCGCCCCCGGCGGATGAGCAGACCTGCATGGGCGAAGCCGGCCGGGAGAACGATCAGACATGACGCAATGCCTCCACGATGTTCGAGCGCGCGGCGCGCGCGGCCGGCAGCAGCGCCGACAGCACCGCCGCGATCAGCAGGCCGGCGGCTGCCGTCACGATCAGCCGGGTCTCGCCCCAGACATGCACCGTCAGCGGAACGGCGCTGACCCGTCCCGGCGGCGTCCAGGTCAGCCCGCCGTGGTTGATCAGCGCGGCCAGCACCAGCGCCACCGCGGTTCCGAACAGCACGCCGCCGATGCCCAGCAGCAGCCCCTCGCACAGGAAGAGCCGCCGGATGCCGGCCCTGCGCAGGCCGATCGCCCGCAGGGTGCCGATCTCGACGGTGCGCTCGACCACCGCCATGCTCATCGTGTTGCCGACGGTGAACAGCACGATCGCGCCGATCAGCACCGACACGAAGCCGAACACCGCGGCGAACATCCGCAGCGTCTGGCCGTAGAACGGGTTGAGCGTGCCGAAGTCCTGCACCTCCAGATCACTGTCCTTCAAGGCCGTCGTCAGCAGCGCCTGCAGCCGCTCCCGCGCCGCCGGCATCTGCGCGGTGTGCGCGAGCTGCAGCACGATGGCCGTCACCTGCGGCGGCTGCGCACCGTAGACGAGCTGCTGCGCCTGCGCCAGATGCATGCCGACATACATGTCGTCCAGCTCCTTGACGCCCTGGTTCTCGGCCTTGACGACCCGCAGCGACGCGACGTTCGGCGCGCCGCGGGCGCTGGCTGCGAGCATCTCGATGCGCGGCGCGGGATGGGCGGTCGCGTCTGAAACCGCTGCGCTGGCCGCCGGACGGCCCGCGGCTGCCGGCGCTTCGCCGCCGGACTCCGCCTCACGAGCCGACAGTGCCGCAACGTCATCCGGCAGCGCCTCGGCCCTACCGGACGACGCCGACGCGGCCGACGCGGCCGGCGTCCGGCAGTCGCTGACCGCCAGCGGCTCGCAGAGCTGCAGCACCCGCGCAACCCCACTGCCGATCACCACCGAGTCGGCCGGGGTGCCGGTCAGCGCCAGCGTCACCGGACGGGCGGCGAACCGGTAGTCGTTCCATGTGCGCAGCCGGTTCTGGTCGTCGACGACGACGCCCGCGGCGAACACCGTGCGCGACACCCCTGCGCCGAAATTGCCGGCGATGCCGCCGAGCTGCAGCGTCGGCGTCGTCACCCTCAGCATCGGCGCCAGCACCGGATCGGCCTGCAGCGTCTCGATCACCTGCCGATAGTCGGCGATGCCCCAGGCCGCCGGATTGCCGCTGCCGTAGAGGAAGTAGTCCCTGCGCTGAAGCTGCAGATGCCCGCTGCGCTGCACGAACTCGGTCTGCAGCCCGTAGTTGATGTCGCGGATGTAGCCGCCGAACAGCAGCACCGCCACCAGCCCGACGATCATCGCCAGCAAGGTCGTCAGCGACCGGCGTGCATTGCGCAGCAGATTGCGCAGCGCGAGCGTCAGCGTCTTCATGCTCGCGCCTCCGGATGCGCGAGGCCGCGCTCGATGCCGACCACCCGCCCGTCGCGGATCGTCACCGCATCGTCGGCCGCCGCCAGCACCTTCGGATCGTGCGACGAGAACACGAACGACACCTTGTGCTCGCGCTGCATCCGCCGCATCAGCGCGATGATCGACTCGCCGGTCCGGCTGTCCAGGTTCGCGGTCGGCTCATCGGCCAGCACCAGCGCCGGCGACGTGGCGAGCGCCGGGGCGATCGCCACCCGCTGCTTCTGCCCGCCGGACAACTGACCCGGCCGATGCGACGCCTTGTCGGCCAGCCCGACCGCGTCGAGCAGCTCACGCACCCTGCGCTTGCGGGCACCGCCGGCCAGCCGGGCCAGCAGCAGCGGATACTCGACGTTCTCGTACGCCGTCAGCACCGGCAGCAGATTGAAGTTCTGGAACACGAAGCCGACGTGGCGCGCCCGGAAGTCCGACAGCGCATCGTCGGTCAGCCGCTGCACCGGCTGGCCGGCCACCGTGATCGCGCCGCTGTCGGCACGGTCGATGCAGCCGATCAGGTTCAACAACGTCGTCTTGCCGCTGCCCGACGGCCCCGAGATCACCGTGAAGCGATCCGGCAGGATCTCCAGGCCGACGTCAATGAGCGCCGGCACCTCGACCGAGCCGACCCTGTAGGTCTTGCCGACCCCCTCCAGCACAACCGATTGCATCGCGCGCTCCCGTCATTGGCACGGCTCGCAGCGTGCGCCGGCGCGGAGCGGGCGGCAGCGGGAATGCGACGAAATGACGAGACGCGGTCGCGAAATGCGGCTGCGGGGGATGAAGCGCGGCTGCGGCCGCGGGCGCCTTCGGCGCGCTCATCGCGTTTCGCCGCGCTCGACCTCCAGCGCCTCAGCCGCACCGCGGACGTGCCGGCGCACCGGAAACAACTGCAGCCCCGACCGGCCGGCGAGCATCCCCCACAGGCCCGCCGGCGCCCACACCATGATGCCGATCGCGAACAGACCGAGGACGATCAGGTAGCCGCTGCCGAGACCGCTCATCGTTTCGCGCAGCGCGAAGTAGATGAGCGCGCCGACCAGCGGCCCCTCGATCGTGCCGAGTCCGCCGATGACGACGCAGAAGAACATCATCGTCGTCCATTCCATCGAGAATGCGGCGTCCGGAGATACGCGCAGCTTCGTGATGAACAGCAGTGCGCCGGTCATCGCAGCCGCGCCTGCGGCGACCAGGTAGACCAGCCACTTGAGGCGCGCAGCGCTGACGCCGAGGCTGCCCGACGCACGCTCGTCGTCGCGCACGGCCGTCAGCGCGAGCCCCCAGCGCGAGCGCAGAAGGCCGTGGAGCGCGAACGTGCCGCCGGCGCCCAGCGCAAGCGCGATCCACAGCGAAGCCGCGTCACGCGAGGCCACGTCGATGCCGCGCAGCAGCGGCGCGATCGACAGCCCCGAGCCGCCGCTGACCATCGGCAGGTTGGCGATGACCAGACGGAACACTTCGGCGACGACCCAGGTGCCGACCGCAAGCGATGCGCCGCGCAGCCGGAACACGATCATCGCCGTGGGGACCGCCAATGCGGCGCCGACCAGACCGGCCAGCGGCACGACCCAGAACGCCGGCACGCCCAGCTTCAGCCCGAACACCACGAGGCAGTAGGCGCCCAGCCCGACGAAGGCCTGCTGACCCATCGACGGGATGCCGCCGTAGCCGGCGAGCAGGTTCCACATCTGTGCAAGCGCGAGCACGCACAGGAACTCGGTGGCCAGCCGCAGCAGGCTGCGCTCGGCCCACCACGGCATCGAGGCGACGGCCGCGACCGCGACGATGCCGAGCAGCGCGGCGAACGGCGTCAGCCGCGTGGCCCGGACGACACGCGGTGCGGGTGCCGGCTGATCGTTCATCGGTCGCGCGTCCTGGGAAACAGCCCCTCGGGCCGCAGCATCAGCACCGCGAGGAACACCAGATGGCCGGCCAGGATCCCCCAGCCGGGATTCAGCGCGGCCCCGAGCGCCTGCGCAACGCCGAGGATCGCGCCGCCGGCGAGCGTGCCCCACAGCGACCCGAGGCCGCCGATGATCACTGCCTCGAACGCGTAGATCAGCCGCGCGGGACCATCGGTCGGCGAGATCGTCGTGCGCATCGCGAGAAACACGCCGGCGGCCGCCACCACCGCGCCGGACAGCGCCAGCGCCAGTCCGTACAGATGCTTCCGGTCGATGCCCATGAGCTGCGCGGTGACCGGATCGTCGGAAGCCGCGCGGAATGCCCGGCCGAGCGCGGTGCCGCGCAACAACCATTGCAGCGCAGTGATGACGGTCACCGCGACGACGGTGACCGCGAGCGGCAGCACGCCGACCGCGACGGTGCCGCCCAGGTCGACGCTGGCGGTAGCGAGCGGGCCGGTGTCGATGCTGCGCACATCCGGCGAAAACGCCATCAGCATCGCGTTCTGCGCGACGATCGACAGCCCGAAGGTCACCAGCAGCGGCGGCAGCAGGCCCTGACCGAGCATCCGGTCGAGCAGCACCCGCTGCAGTCCGTAGGTGAGCAGCGCCATCGCCGGCACCGCGGCCACGAATCCGAGCCAGGGCGCGACCGGCCCCAGCGCAGTCAGCGGCCGCGTCGCGAACCAGGCCGCGTAGCCGCCCAGCACGATCAGGTCGCCATGGGCGATGTTGACCAGCCGCATGATGCCGAACGACAGCGACAGCCCGGTCGCGAACAGCGCATAGAGCCCGCCCAGCATCAGCCCCTGCAGCAGCGTGTTGATCAGGTCGTTCATTCAGACTCCGAAGTACGCCTGCGCGATCCGTTCCGGCGTCAGCTCCGCCGGAGCGCCGTGCAGCGACACCCGTCCCTCCTGGAAGCAATAGACGCGATCGGCGGCGCGCATCGCCTGCCGGATGTCCTGCTCGACGACGAGCACGGTGGTGCCCTGCTCGCGGATCGCGGGCAGCATCCGGTAGATGCTCCGGACCACGACCGGCGCGAGGCCGAGCGAGATCTCGTCGCACAGCAGCAGCCGGGGGTTCGCCATCAACGCCCGACCGATCGCGACCATCTGCTGCTGGCCCCCCGACAGCAGCGTCGACGGCGTATGACGCCGCTCGGCAAGCGCCGGGAACAGCCGGTAGACGCCGTCCAGCGTCCAGCGCCCCTTGCGTGCCGCATGCGCGCCGACGCGCAGGTTCTCCTCGACGGACAGGCTCGGAAAGAGCTTGCGGCCCTCCGGCACCATCGCGACGCCCTGCTCGACGATCCGGTGCGGAGGCAGTCCGGTGATCGGCGTTCCGGCCAGCAGCACGTCGCCGCGCGTGGCCGGCAGCAGCCCGCAGACGGTGCGCAGGAACGTGGTCTTGCCGGCGCCGTTGGCGCCGATGATGGCCACGATCTCGCCCTCGGCCAGCGACACGTCGATGCCGTACAGCGCCTGGAAGTCCCCGTAGTGCGCGCAGACCGCACGGGCCTGCAGCAGCGGCGTGCCGATACCCGACGGGAACTCAGGCGACGGCTTCATCGACATCGATCCCCAGATAGACCTCGCGCACCTCGGGCATGGCCATCACCGCTCGCGGCTCGCCGTCGGCGAGCAGCCTGCCGAAGTCGAGCACCACCAGCCGGTCGACGACGGCGAGCAGCGCGTGCACGATGTGCTCTATCCACAGGATCGTCACGCCATCGGCCCGGAGCGCCCGGATCGTATCGACCAGCGCCAGCACTTCGTGCTCGGTCAATCCGCCGCCGATCTCGTCGAGCAGCAGCAGCCGCGGGCAGGTGGCGAGCGCACGCGCGAGTTCCAGCCGCTTGCGGTCGAGCAGCGGCAGCGTGCCGGCGAGCCGATTGGCATGGGGCGCGAGGCCGGTGCGCGCCAGGATGTCCATCACCCGCGGTTCGGCCTGTGCCTCGCGCTGGCCGGCCCCGAAGGTGGCGCCGACCAGCACGTTCTCGTAGACAGTCATGCCGCCGAACGGGTGCGGGATCTGGTACGAGCGCCCGATGCCGGCATGGCAGCGCTGCGACGGCGTCCGGCCGGTGATGTCGATGCCGTCGAGCAGAATCCGCCCCTCGTCGGGAGCGACATCTCCGCCGATCAGGTTCAGAAGCGTCGTCTTGCCCGCGCCATTGGGGCCGATGATGCCGAGCGCCTGGCCGGCCGGCACGGCCAGGTCCACCTCGTCGGTCACGATGAGGGCGCCGTAGCGCTTGTTCACCCGCTCGAGCTTCAGCAGCGTCATCGCGTTTCAGGCGATCGGATCGAGCTTGCCGCCCAGCGGAACCATGGTCGCCTGGCCGTTCTCGACGATCACGAGCTCGAAACCTGCGCCCTGCTTCTTCCATTGGCCACCGACCAGCGGCGTCTTGCTGACGTTGGGCACCGGCCCCTTCGTGAAATTGACCGGCCCGACGATCGTGGTCAGATCGGTGGCACGGATCGCATCGCGCAGCGGCTTCGCGCCCTTGCCCCCGGCCTTCTGGAACGCGGCGATCGCCACCTCGAACAGCGAGTGCTTGAAGCCAAGCGGCATCGACCACTGCCGATTGGTCGCCTTGGTGTAGGCGGCGGCGATCTCCTTCGAGCTCTGACCGGTCAGGCTCGAGCGGAACGGGTGGAACGGCGACCACCAGACCTCGACCGACAGCCCGTTGGCGCGCGGCCCGAACGCCTGGATCGCGGCCGGGAACTCGGTGGCCTTGCCGACGGTGACGATCTTCGGCCTGAAACCCTGCTGGCCGGCCTGCGCCCAGAAGTTCGCGAAGTCCGGCGGCGGCAGCACGCCGCTGACGATCTCCACGCCGTTCTTCTTGAAATCGATGATCTGCGCCGAGAAGTCGTCGGCCGGCGACTGGAAGCGCCCTTTGTCGACGAACTTCAGCCGCTTAGCGGCGGCCGCCGCCGGAAAGCCCAGCCTGGCATCGCCCCAGGCATTGCCGTCGGGGTCGTTCGGCCACAGCGCGCCGACCACGCCGTTGGTGGACAGCTTCTCCCAGATGCCGGTGTAGACGGCGACCACGTCCTCCAGGCCCCAGAAGAAGTGGTAGGTCCACTCGAAGCCCTTCTTCGGGTCGCCGCCGCGGCCGAAGAAGTGCGGCTGCCACGGCGTGTCGTTGGTCACGCAGGGCATGCCGTTGAGCTCGCAGGTGTCGGCGACCGGATTGGTGGTCTCGGGCGTCGCGCTGCCCACCACGATGTCGACCTTGTCCTTCAGGATCAGGTCCGACGTCACCTCCGCAGCGCGGCTGGAACTCGACTGCGAGTCCTTGACGACGATCTCCAGCGGGTAGATCTTTCCGCCGGCCTTGATGCCGCCGGCGAAGTGCTTGCGCAGCTCGCCGAGCACGAAGCCGTCCGGCTCGGCGAAGACCGCCAGCGGGCCGGTCTGCGGACTGACATAGCCGATCTTGAAGGTCTCGGCCGCATGCACCCAGGGGGCCTGCAAGGCGCCCGCACCGCCGGCCGTCAGTCCGGCCAGCTTCTTCAGCGCGCCGCGGCGGCTGGCCGCCCCCGGCGGCCGGTCGTTCATACCGTGCTCCGTCATGATCCTCCTCCCGATGGTCGTCTTCGTCTTCCGTGTCGACCGGCCGAAAGCGGCCGGCGTGTGCTGCTCCCGCTTCGGACCCTGCCGGGCCCGATCAGCGCCCGAGCTCTTTCGCGGTGACCCCGGCGATGCCCCAGTTCTCCTTGGGCATGTCGTGGATCCAGATCCGCACCGCTTCCTTCGGTGCGCCGGTCGCCTCGACCAGCGCCTGCGTGACCTTCTCGATCACCGCCTTCTTCTGCTCCGCGGTGCGTCCTTCGAGCATGTAGATCTGGGCGAACGGCATCGTGTCACCCGTCAGGCGAAGCGGATCGAGGTGCTGCCCATCCCCTGGATGCGCAGGCAGACGTGATCGCCGCGGCCGACCGCGACCGCTTCGGTGACGCCGCCGGACAGGATCAGCGTGCCGGCCGGGATCGACTCGCCGCGCCGCCCCAGGTGATTGGCCAGCATCGCGACCGCCGCCGCGGGATGACCGAGCACGGCGGCCCCCGCGCCGAGCGCCACCGCCTCGCCGTTCTTCTCCAGCACGACGCCGACGGTGCGCAGATCCAGCTTGTTCGCGCGGGCGGGCTGGCCGCCGACGACGAATCGGGCGGCCGACGTGTTGTCGGCGATCACGCTCTTCAGGTCGAACTTGAAATCGCGGTAGCGGCTGTCGATCACCTCGATGCCGGGCAGCACGAAGTCGGTCGCCGCGAGCACCGCGCCGATGTGACAGCCGGGCCCCCGCAGCGCGCGCTTGAGCACGAAGCAGATCTCCGGCTCCACCTTCGGATGGATCAGCTCGGCCGCCCGGACCTCGCCGCCATCGGCCACGCAGAAGCTGTCGACGAGGAAGCCGAACACCGGCTGCTCGACGCCCATCTGCTTCATCTTCGCATGCGAGGTCAGACCGGCCTTCAGGCCGACGACCCGTTCGCCGCGCGCGAGCTTGCGGCGCAGGATCTCTGCCTGGATCGCGTAGGCGTCGTCCCAGTCCATGGCCGGATGCTCGTCGGTGATCTTCAGCGTATCGCGCGTCTGGAGCTGGCAGGTTTCCAGGTGCTCGGCCAGTGCGGCGATCGTCGTGTTGCTCAGTGCCATCGCGGATTCTCCTCAGGCGGCCTTGGCGGCGGAAAGGCCGCGCGCCTTGGCCATCGTCAACGCGGCGTCCTCGATCATGTCTTCCTGGCCGCCGACCATGCCGCGGCGGCCGAGCTCGACCAGCAGCTCGCGCGCGGGGATGCCGTACTTCTGCTCGGCCCGCTTGGCGAACAGCAGGAACGAACCGTAGACGCCGGCATAGCCGAGCGTCAGCGCATCGCGATCGATCCGGATCGGGAAGTCCATGATCGGCACGACCCGCTCCTCGGCCACGTCCTGGATCTTCCAGAGGTCGATGCCCGTGGCGATCCCCATCCGGTCGCAGACGGCCGCCAGCACCTCCATCGGCGTGTTGCCGGCACCGGCGCCGAGACCGGCCGCCGCAGCATCGATCCGGTTGGCGCCGGCCGCGATCGCCGCGATCGAGTTCGCCACGCCCATCGCCAGGTTGTGATGCCCGTGGAAGCCGAGCTCGGTCCCGGGCTTCAGCGCGGCGCGCACCGCGCCGATCCGTGCGGTCACGTCGTCGGGCAGCATGTAGCCGGCCGAATCGGTGATGTAGATGCAGTTCGCGCCGTAGCCTTCCATCAGCCTGGCTTGTTTCACCAGGCCTTCAGCGCTGTT
>DAISWF010000011.1:34583-50260 GCA_036826495.1 Burkholderiaceae bacterium | reverse complement strand
AGGCCGCGGTCGCGCTGGCAGGCGCGACCTCTCACAGCGGCGCGTCGCATGCGACGCGAACCCCCGCTGCGAGCCCCTCGGGGGGCAGGGCCGTCAGGCCCGTGGGGGCACCATGAGCGGCGCACGGCCGTCGCTGTGGCGCCGCTTCCGCCGCAACCGCATCGCGGTCGGCGCGCTGCTGTTCCTCGCGCTGATCGCGCTGCTGGCGGTCATCGGCCCGCTGCTGCGGCCGATCGATCCCTGGGCGATCGCCGGCAAGCCGATGCTGTGGCCGGGCATGGATCCCGCCCATCCGCTGGGCACCGACGTGCTGGGCCGAGACGTGCGGAGCGGCCTGCTGAACGGGGCGCGGGTATCGCTGGTGATCGGCATCGCCGCCACGCTCGCCTCGGCGACGATCGGCGTGGTGTTCGGCTGCCTGTCCGGCTACTTCCGCGGCGCGGTCGACGACCTGCTGATGCGCATCACCGAGGTGTTCCAGACCATCCCGAGCTTCCTGTTCGTCATCGTGCTGGTGGCCATCATGCAGCCCTCGGTGGGCGTGGTGATCGCGGCCATCGCGGCGGTGTCGTGGCCCAACGTCGCGCGGATGGTGCGCGGCCAGTTCCTGACCTTGCGCCAGCGTCCCTACGTGCAGTCCTGCGTGGTGATCGGCATGAGCGAATGGCGGATCATCTTCGGCCAGATCCTGCCCAACTGCATGGCGCCGGTGGTGGTCACCTCGTCGATCATGGTCGCCTCGGCGATCCTGATCGAGGCCGGCCTGGCTTTCCTCGGCCTGCAGGATCCCAACGTGATGAGCTGGGGCGCGATGATCGGCTTCGGCCGCACGGCGCTGCGCACCGCCTGGTACCTGACCGCGATCCCGGGCCTGGCGATCATGCTGACGGTGCTGGCGATCAACCTGGTCGGCGAAGGACTCAACGACGCCGTCAATCCGCGGCTGAACGCGGAACGGGGGTGAACGGCATGCTGCTGGAGGTCCGTTCCCTGGTCACCGAACTGCGTACTGGCGGCGGCTGGGCGCGGGTGGTCGACGACGTCAGCTTCGACCTGGACCGCAACCGCGCGGTGGCGGTGGTCGGCGAATCGGGCTGCGGCAAATCGATGCTGGCGCTGTCGCTGATGGGGATCGTGCCGCAGCAGGCGGCCCGGGTGGCCGGCGGCAGCGTACGGCTGGACGGGGTCGATCTGGTCGGCCTGCGGCCCGAACGGCGCCGCGAGGTGCTCGGCCGCGACATCGCGATGATCTTCCAGGATCCGGTGGCGTCGCTCAATCCGGTGGAGACGATCGGCTGGCAGATCTGCGAGGCGATCCGTGCTCACGAGGAGGTTTCGCCAGCCGCCGCGCGGGCCCGCGCGCTCGAGCTGCTGCGCCTGGTGCGGCTGGCCGATGCCGACAAGCGGATCGACGACTATCCGCACCGGCTCTCCGGCGGCATGTGTCAGCGGGTGATGATCGCGATGGCGCTGGCCTGCCGCCCCAAGCTGCTGATCGCCGACGAACCGACGACCGCGCTCGATGTGACGATCCAGGCGCAGATCCTGGCGCTGCTCAAGCGCATCCAGCAGGAAACCGGCACCGCGATCCTGTTCATCACCCACAATCTGGCGGTGGTCGAGGACATCGCCGACGACGTGATGGTGATGTATGCCGGCCGCTTCGTCGAGGCGGGCAAGGCCGCGGAGGTGTTCCGGCGCCCGCGCCATCCGTACACCCGCGGCCTGCTGCGGGCGATTCCCGACTTCACGTCGCCGCTGACCGACGAGATCGGCCGGCTGCCGGAGATCCGCGGCAACGTGCCCTCTCCCGGCATGCGGCCGCCGGGCTGTGCCTATGCACCGCGCTGCGATCGCGTGCTCGCGCAGTGCGGCGACCGGGTGCCCCGGCTCGACGCGGTGACGGCGGTGTCGAAGGTGGCCTGCTTCAGCCGGGCGGAGATGTCCGCATGAACGGCTTCATGCCAGGCGGGAGAGTCCGGTGAGCGCCGCGCCGCTGCTCGCCTGCCGCGACCTGGTGGTCGCGTACCGCACCCCGCACGGGACGGTCCGCGCGGTGGATGGCGTGAATCTGGACATCGAACCCGGCCAGACGGTCGGCCTGGTCGGCGAGTCGGGTTCCGGCAAGTCGTCGCTGGGCCGCGCGCTGATCGGCCTGGAGCGTCCGGCCCGGGGCGAGGTGCGCATCGACGGCCAGGTGATCAATCAACTGAGCAGGCGGGCGATGCGGCCCTAACGCCGGATCCTGCAGATGATCTTCCAGGAACCGTTCGGCTCGCTGAACCCGCGGCTGACGATCGGGCCCATCGTCGCCGAGCCGATGGCGGTCAACGGCATCGGCACGGCGGATGAACGGGCGCGCCGGGTGGCCGAGCTGCTGGAACGGGTGGGACTCGATCCCGCCATGACCGGGCGGCTGCCGCACGAATTCTCCGGCGGCCAGCGTCAGCGGGTGATGATCGCCCGCGCGCTGGCGCTGAAGCCGGCGCTGATCATCTGCGACGAACCGGTATCGGCTCTCGACGTGTCGGTGCAGGCGCAGGTGCTGAACCTGCTGGTCGACCTGCAGCGCGACCTGGGCATGGCCTATCTGTTCATCTCGCACGATCTGTCGGTGGTGCGTCACATCGCCCACCGGATCGCCGTGATGTATCTCGGCCAGATCGTCTCCGACGGCGGACGGCGCACGTTCTGGGACGAACCGACGCATCCGTACACCCGGCGGCTGCTTGCCGCCAGTCCCACGATGCACGGCACGGGCATCGCCGCGCAGCCCGACGACGAGATCCCGAGCGCCCGCACGCCGCCGTCGGGCTGCCGCTTCCGCACCCGCTGCGAGTACGCACAGGAGCGCTGCGCGCATCAGCGTCCGCCGCTGGTGGAGCTGCGGCCCGGCGACCACAGCGCCTGCCTGCGGGTCGTCGACGACGGCGAAGGCCGGATCGACACACCCTGGGGCAAGCCCCGCCCGCATCTGCGGGTGGCCTGACGATCCATCCGGGACGATGCAGATCAATCTGGGTCATCTGCGCTATTTCATCGTGGTCGCCGAGGAGCTGCACTTCGGACGCGCGGCGGCCCGGCTCAACATCGCCCAGCCGCCGTTGAGTCAGCAGATCTCGCGGCTCGAGAAAGAGCTGGAGGTGCGGCTGTTCGAGCGCAAGAGCCGGCGGGTCGAACTGACCGCCGCCGGCCAGTCGTTCCTCGCCCACGCCCGCCGGATGCTGGTGAACTTCGAGGACGCGGTGCTGGAGGCGCAGCGTGCCCATCGCGGCGACGCCGGCCGCCTGGTGATCGGCACGATACCGATCGGCCTGCGTCACTTCTACGATTCGCTGCTGCCGGCGTTCCGGACGCTGCATACCGACGTGCGGCTGACGGTGCGCAGCATGAGCACCGTCGAGCAGATCCGCGCGCTGCACAACGGCCAGATCGACATCGCGCTGATCCGGCTGCCGGTCGAAGACCCGCTGATCGAGGTCAAGCAGGTGTTCCGCGATCCGCTGGTCGTCGCGATGCCGGCCCGCCACCGGCTGGCCAAGCTGCGTTCGATACCGGTGGACGCGGTGGTCGACGAACCGCAGGTGATGTTCGTGCGCGCCCGCGCGCCCGACTACTACGACTTCATCGTCAACCTGCTCAAGCGGCCCGGCAAGGGCCTGTACATCGCGCAGGAGGCCGAGGACTTCGAATCGCACATGGGCATGGTCGCGGCCGGCTTCGGGCTCGCGCTGGTGCCCGGCGCGGTGCGGCACATCGCGTCCCGCGGCGTGGTCTACCGGCCGCTGCGTTCGCCGACCATCCGCGTCGAAAGCGCGCTGGCGGTGCTGAAGGACCGCGAGACCGCGGTGATCCATTCGTTCCTGCAGGTGGCGGCCGCGCAGAGCCGCCGCTGACGCGCCGCGTGCCCGCTCCGATCGGAAGACGATGATGCTGAAACTGCGGATCACCGCCGTCGCGAACGAGGCGGAGGACATCCTGTCGTACGAGCTGCGGCCGGCCGGTGCCGCCGTGCCGCTGCCGGCCCGCGCCGCCGGCGCACACCTCGATCTGCACCTGCCCGGCGGGCTGCGCCGCAGCTACTCGATCTGGAACCCGCCGATCGAACGCGATCGCTACCTGATCGCGGTGCTGCGCGACCGCTTCGGCCGCGGCGGCTCGGCGCTGGTGCACCGCACGTTCGCCGCGGGCAGCCTGATCGATGCGTCGGAACCGCGCAATCACTTCGCGCTCGACGAATCGGCTCCGCACAGCGTGCTGATCGCCGGGGGCATCGGCATCACGCCGATCCTGTCGATGATGCACCGGCTGCACGAACTGGGCGCTTCATGGAGCCTGCACTACGCGGTGCGCTCGCGCGCCGCCGGCGCGTTCCTGCCGCGGGTGCAGTCGCCGCCGTTCGCGGCGCGCACCCGGCTGTGGGTCGACCAGGAGGCCGCCGGCCGGCGGCTGCCGGTCGACCGCATCGTCGCCGACGCGCCGGCCGGCGCGCATTTCTACTGCTGCGGACCCGCCGGCATGCTGGCCGCCTTCCGCGCGGCCACCGCCGGCCTGGACGCGGCGCGGGTGCACCAGGAGGCGTTCACCGCCGACGCCGGGCCGGCCGCCGGCAGCGCGTTCGACGTGGTGCTCGAACGATCCGGCAGGCGCCTGCACGTGCCCGCCGACCGCACGATCCTGCAGGTGGTGGTGGACGCCGGCATCGCGGCCGAACACTCCTGCCAGCAGGGCGTCTGCGGCGCCTGCGAAACGCGCGTGCTGGCCGGCACGCCCGATCATCGCGACAGCCTGCTGTCGGCCGAGGAGCGAGCCGCGAACCGGACGATGATGATCTGCTGCTCGCGATCGAAGGACGGCGGGGAGCTGCGGCTCGACCTCTGAGCGTTCCGCCCTTCGAGCCTTCCACCTCCCCGAGGCTTCGCCGCCCCGGCCGCTCAGCCAGCCGTTCGCAGGCCCGCTCAGCCGGCCGCCATCAGCGGCTCGACGCCGGCCTGCTCGCAGCTATTGGCGATGTCGGAGACGGTGGCGCGCTGCATGTCGCGCGGCCAGCGCAGATCGTCGAACCCGGTGCCGCGATGCATCGTGCAGCGGTTGTCCCACATGACGACGTCGTGCAGCCGCCAGCGATGGGTGTAGACGAAGCGGCGCTGCGTCGCATGCTCGATCAGCTCGGCCAGCAGCGCCCTGCCCTGCTCGAGCGGCATGCCGAGGATGTGGCTGGCATGCGAGGCCAGATACAGCGTGCGGCGGCCGGTCTGCGGAATCGTGCGCACCAGCATCTGCGGCACCGGCGGCAGCGCCTGGCGTTCGGTCGCCGAGAAATCGGTGAAGCCCAGCTTCGCGCGCGAACAGAAGATCGAGTGTTCGGCCACCAGCCCTTCGAGCCCGGCCCGGCGTGCCGCCGGCAGCGCCTCGTAGGCGGCGCGCAGGTCGGCGAACTCGGTATGGCCGCCCACCGGCGGGATCGAGCGCGCGTACAGCGCCGACGCCAGCGCGGGCAGGTACTTGAACGAGCTGTCGGTATGCCACAGCCGGTTGCCGAGCTGGAACATCCGCTGGCGGCTGTCGCGCCCCCAGGGCCGCGCCTCGTCGTCGAGGTTCGACACGTCGGCGAGCTGGGTCGGCACGCGCCGCGGCATCGCCTGGCTGTAGACGCCGATCGACGTCTCGTGCGGACCGAAATGCCGGGCGAACGCCAGATGCTGCTCGGCGGTCAGCTTCTGGTCCGGGAAGACCAGCACCGAGTACGTCCAGAATGCCTGCTGGATCTGCGCCAGCACCTCGGGGGCCAGCGGCTGCGACAGGTCGACATCGCCGACCTCGGCCGCGAAATCCGGCGTCACCGGATGCAGGTCGATCGCCATCGTGGAGTCTCCGCCATCGTCGTTCCGCCGATCGTAATCCAAATCGATGCGGGCGGACGCGGTCGCGCGGAGTTTCCGGCCGCTGCCGCGCGCTGCGGCCGGCGGCGCCGCGCGCGGCCGGACGGCCCGTGCGAAGATCGGGGATTCATGGAGCAGGGCTCCTGCCTGACAATGGAAGACCACGATGACTGATACCGTCGGTTTCATCGGCCTGGGCGCGATGGGCGCCGAGATGGCCGCCAACCTGCGCGCGGCCGGCTTCGCGCTGCGGGTGTACAACCGCTCGCCGCAGCGTGCGCAGGCCTTCGCGAAGGACGGCGGCACCGTGTGCGGCAGCGTCGCCGACGCGGTGCAGGGTGCCCGCTTCGTCGTGTCCATGGTGGCCGACGACGTGGCCACCGGCGAGGTGATGCTGGGTGCCCAGGGTGTCGTCGCGCGCGCCGCGCCGGGCACCGTGATCATCGATTCGAGCACCAACACGCCGGCGATGGTGCGTGAGGTCGCTGCGGCCGCGGCGGCGCGCGGCCTGTCGTACATCGATGCGCCGGTGTCGGGCAGCATCGCGCAGGCACGCGGGCGCGAGCTGGTGTTCATGGTCGGCGGCGATGCGGCCGCGATCGATCGCGCGCAGCCACTGTTCGGCGCGATGGGCCGGCTGGTCAAGGTGATGGGCGGCTCGGGCGCCGGCGCGACGATCAAGCTGATCAACAACATGCTGTCCGGCGTCACCAGCGCAGCGATCGCCGAGGCGATGATGGTCGCCGAGGCGGCCGGGCTCGATCCGACCGCCAGCCGCGAGGTGCTGCTCGAAGGCGCGGCCGGCTCGCGGCTGATGCGCACCAAGATCCCGAAGATGCAGCAGCGCGACTTCAGCCCGCAGTTCCAGCTCGAGCTGATGGAGAAGGATCTGCGCTACTTCCTGATGCTCGCGCAGGAGCAGGACCGGCCGGCGCCGATCGCCTCGGTGGTGCGCAGCCAGTATCAGGCGGCGCGCCGCGCGAACCTCGGCAAGCTCGACGTGGCGGCGGTGTTCCTGCAGGTATCGGGCGAAAAGCCGCCGGCGGCCTGAGCCCGCAGTTGCCGGGACGTTACTGGAACAACGTCTCCGGATTCAGCACCCGGCTCTGCAGCCGCGCGATCGTCGCGGCGATGTTCGCGCGGGCGCGCGTCTCCAGGCTCGCCCGCACCAGGTCGCTCTGATAGATCCGCAGCCGCGCGGCCAGCGCCTTCAGCGCCTCGATGCGGCGGCGGCGGTAGATGAAATCGGTCACGTGGCCCATCTCGCGGCGCAGGTTGCGCTCGGCCTGTGCATGACGCTCGCTGCCGGCCGCCAGGTACGACAGATCGATGTCGACCACCAGCTTGCCGTCGTTGGTCGCCGGCGGGCTGTCGTGGCGGGTGGCCACGACCAGATCGCGCACCCGTCGCGCGACCTCGGTATCGACGCCGGCGGCGGTCAGCGAGTCGAACGCCAGCCGCGCGCTGCGGCCCTCGTTGTCGTGACGCAGCGGATCGTAGACCGCGTCCTTGAACCAGATCGCCAGCGCGACCTCGTGCGGGTGCTCGGCCGCCTCGCGCCACCGCACCAGCCGGGCCAGGCATTCGGCCAGGTACTGCAGGGTCTGATGATGACGGTGCCGCTCCGAATAGGCGCCGCGCAGCCGTTCGAACAGCTCGATCGCATCGGTGCGTGCGCCCACCGCGCGCAGGCTGGGAATCCAGTGCAGCCGCGGATCGAGCCGTTCCGACAGATCATCCGCCGGGCCGTCCAGACCGGTCGGCAGCGTATCGTCCATCTCCGCCCGCGGCCGCGACGAGGCGCCGCCGAACACGGCCGGACCCTCGGCCCAGGCGCCGATTTCGAACTGCTGCAATGCGGAAGGAAATGCGGGGGATAACTGAGCGGAATCCATGACTTGTCTCGCTTTTATGAAGTAAAAGCTTAGGCTTTCGGCCGCTCAGGGAAAAGCGCGTTGTTGCCCGCCGGCAACAGCCTGCGAGGGCCCGCCGCCGCGCCCGGCGACAGCCGCTCAACGCTCGGACATCACCCGCTGCAGCATTCGCTCGGCGATCTCGCGCTCGCCCATGATCACCACATCGGCGCCATGCTTCAGCAGATGGTCGACCTCGTCGTCGAAATGCGCGCGCGCGGCGATCGTCAGCCGCGGATTCAGCATGCGCGCCTGCATGACGACCTGCCCGGCCTCGAAGCCGTTCGGAATCGCCACCAGCAGCCAGCCCGCCTCGGTCAGGTTCGCCGCCGCCAGCACCCGCGGGTCGGCGGCATTGCCGAACACCACCTCGACGCCCTGCTCGCGCAGCCGGGTCACGCGTTCGTCGCGATCCTCGATGACCAGCAGCGGCACCTTCGCCTCGACCAGGCCGCCGCCCACCAGCGAGCCCACCCGCCCGTAACCGACCACCACTGCATGCCCGGTCAGTTGCGAGGCCGGCAGGCTGGACCCGGCGCCGGTGCCGCCGCTTTCGGCGGCCGCACGCTCCTCCTCACGCTGCGTGTAACGTTCGACCAGCGCGAACACCAGCGGGTTCAGCAGGATCGACAGGATCGCGCCGGCCAGGATCATGTCGCGCCCCTCGGGCGGCAGCAGCTTCAGGTCGACCCCCAGCCCGGCCAGGATGAACGCGAACTCGCCGATCTGCGCCAGGCTCGCCGAGATCGTCAGCGCGGTGCCGGTCGGCCGGCGGAACAGCAGCACGATCGCGAACGCGGCGATCGACTTGCCGATGACGATCACCGCCAGCGTGCCCAGCACCGCCAGCGGCCGTTCGGCCAGCACCGCGGGATTGAACAACATGCCGACCGACACGAAGAACAGCACCGCGAACGCATCGCGCAGCGGCAGCGTTTCCTCGGCGGCCCGCTGGGTCAGCGTGGAGCCGGCCATCACCATGCCGGCGAAGAACGCGCCGAGCGCGAACGACACGCCGAACAGCGCCGCCGACCCGAACGCGACCCCCAGCGCGATCGCCAGCACGCACAGGCTGAACAACTCGCGCGAGCCGGTGTGCACGACGTAATGCAGCAGCCACGGAATCACCCGCCGGCCGACGATCAGCATGAACGCGATGAATGCGAAGACCCGCAGCACCGTCAGCCCGATCGCGCCGGCCAGCGAGCCGCCGTCGCCGACCGGCGTCGCGCCCGGCGTGCGCGACAGGTCGCCGCCCAGCAGCGGCGCGATCGCCGGCAGCACGACCAGGGTCAGCACCATCGCCAGGTCCTCGACGATCAGCCAGCCCACCGCGATGCGGCCGCGTTCGCTCTCGATCAGCCGCCGCTCCTCCAGCGCGCGCAGCAGCACCACGGTGCTGGCCGTCGACAGCGTCAGGCCGAACACGATGCCGGCGCCGATGCCCCAGCCCATCAGCGACGCCAGCCCCATGCCCAGCAGCGTGGCGATCAGGATCTGCACGACCGCACCGGGCACCGCGATCCGCCTGACCGCCAGCAGATCGTCGATCGAGAAATGCAGACCGACGCCGAACATCAGCAGGATCACGCCGATCTCGGCCAGCTCGAGCGCCAGCGCCTGGTCGGCCACGAACCCCGGCGTGAACGGCCCGACGACGATGCCCGCCACCAGATAACCGACCAGCGACGGCAGCCGCAACCGGTTGAACACCGCACCGAGCACGAATGCCAGACCCAGGCTCGCGACGATCGTCAGGATCAGGGGGGTGTGATGCGGCACCGGCAGCTTCTCTGGTATGGGCCGGCGCCGGTGCGGCGCCGCTCGTCGATCAACGGGCGGCCGCCGCGGCGCACGAAGAGAATCCTCCGTGTCGCCGCAGCCGTGCGATGCATTACACGACGTGCTGGTCCACCCCTGGCAGATGGATTCTAACCGCGTGGCGACGCGGTGCCCGCACGATGAACGATCTCGTCCCGGATCGCCGCCGGCCCGCGGATGCCGCGGTACCCGGAGCCGGAGCGCCGCCGCATTTGATCCGCGACAAGAAAGTTGCCGGCGACTGCCGCTAGGCTCGCCGCTTGCGCCATCTTCCGGGCTGCCGACACATGACCGATGAACTCGTGACCGCGCTGCAGGCCCGTCTGCAGGCCCGGCTGATCGAGACCCACATCTCGTGGGTGCTGCTGGGTGCGGCCGACGTCTGGAAGATCAAGAAGCCGGTGCGGCTGCCGTTCCTCGACTTCGGCTCCATCGAGCAGCGGCGCCGGATGTGCGAGGAGGAACTGCGGCTGAACCGGCGGCTCGCGCCGGCGCTGTACCTCGACGTGACGCCGATCACCGGCAGCCGCCCGGCGCCGGTGCTGGGCGGCAGCGGGCCGGCGATCGAGCATGCGCTGCACATGCGCCGCTTCCCCGACGGCGCGCTGCTCAGCGAACGGCTGGCCGCCGGCACGCTGGCACCGGCGCTGATCGACCGGCTGGCCCGGCGGCTCGGCGACTTCCATCGGCTGGCGCCGGTGGCCGACCGCTGGTCGCTGTATGGCACGCCGGCGCGCATCGAGGGCGACGTCCAGCATGTGCTGCAGTCGCTCGCCGGGGCCGGCCGGGCGCAGACCAGGGCGCTCGGCGTCTGGGCCGACGAGCAGGCGTCGAGGCTGTGGCCGGTATGGGCCGAGCGGCACGACGGCGGCTTCGTCCGCGAGGTGCACGGCGATCTGCACCTGGCCAACACCGTGGCGATCGGCGACGACGTCACCGCGTTCGACTGCGTCGAGTTCGACCCGGGGCTGCGCTGGATCGACGTGCAGGCCGACATCGCGTTCCTGATCATGGACCTGGCCGCGCGCGGCCGCAGCGACCTCGCGTTCCGCTTCCTCGACCACTATCTGGCGGTCACCGGCGATCACGGCGGACTGGCGGTGCTGCGCCACTACGTGATCTACCGGGCGCTGGTGCGGGCGATGGTCGGCGTGCTGTCGCCGGCGGCCGCCGGCCGGCCCGACTATCTTTCGTTCGCGGCCGGATGGACCCGGCCGCCGGCGCCCTGGCTGATCATCACGCACGGCGTCTCCGGCTCGGGCAAGAGCTGGCTGGCCGAACGGCTGCTCGAACGGCTGGCCGCGATCCGGCTGCGCTCGGACGTCGAGCGCAAGCGGCTGCACGGCCTGTCGGCCGAGGCGCGCTCCGGTTCGCCGCTGGCGGGCGGGCTGTACGGCGCGGACGCGTCGCGGCGCACCTACCGGCAGCTTCTCGAGCGGGCCGACACGACGCTGACCGCCGGCTGGCCGGTCATCGTCGACGCCGCCTTCCTCGAACGCGAGCAGCGCGAACCGTTCCACGCGCTGGCCGCACGCCATCAGGTGCCGTTCCTGATCCTGCATTGCGAAGCGCCGGCGCCGCTGTTGTATGCTCGGGTGCGTGAGCGGCAGCGGCAGGCCGGCGACCCGTCCGAGGCCGACGCCGCCGTGCTGGGCAGCCAGCTCGCCCGTGACACCACGCTGCACGACGACGAGCAGCCGGACGTGCTGAGGGCCGGCTGCAACCCCGACATCGACGAGCTGGCGGCCCGTTGCCGCCGCCGGCTGGACGCCCCTGCACTGGCAGTACGATGATCGCAGCACCCGCCTTCCGCAGCTTGCCGACCCCGGCGCCTGCCCGCGCAGCACGATGACCGCGGCACCCGCCGGCCCCCCGGTGTTCCGCGTCCGGGGGCTCGGCAAGACCTACGACAGCGGCGCGGTCCAGGTGCGCGCGCTGCACGACGTGAACCTGGACGTGCAGCCCGGCGAGTTCATCGTGCTGCTGGGTGCGTCCGGCAGCGGCAAGTCGACCTTGCTGAACATCATCGGCGGCCTGGACGTGGCGAGCGAAGGCGAGCTGTGGTTCCATGACCGCGACCTGGCGAAGGCCGGCGAACGCGAGCTGACCGACTACCGCCGGCGCCACGTCGGCTTCGTGTTCCAGTTCTACAACCTGATCCCCAGCCTGACGGTCCGCGAGAACGTGCAGCTCGTCACCGACATCGCCGAGCAGCCGATGCCGGTCGACGAGGCGGTCGACCTGGTCGGGCTGACCCCGCGGCGCGACCACTTTCCGGCGCAGCTTTCGGGCGGCGAGCAGCAGCGCGTGGCGATCGCCCGCGCGGTGGCCAAGCGGCCCGAGGTGCTGCTGTGCGACGAACCGACCGGTGCGCTCGACTACCGCACCGGCAAGCTGGTGCTGGAGGTCATCGCGCGGGTCAACGAGCAGTTGCACACCACCGCGCTGGTCATCACCCACAATGCGGCGATCGCGCAGATGGCCGACCGAGTGATCCGGCTGGCCGACGGCACCGTGCAGCGCATCGACGTCAACGAGAAGCGGCTGCAGCCGTCGGACCTGTCGTGGTGAGCGTCGTCGTGGTGACCGCGCGATGAAAGCGCTGCACCGCAAGCTGCTGCGCGACCTGCGGCGGATGTGGAGCCAGGCGGTGACGATCGCGCTGGTGGTGGCCAGCGGCACCGGCGGCTTCATCACCACGCTGTCGGCGGTCGACTCGCTGGCGCTGGCGCGCGACCGCTTCTATGCCGACGGCCGCTTCGCCGACGTGTTCGCCACCGTCAAACGGGCGCCGTCCCGGCTCACCGATGCGCTGCTCGCGACGCCCGGCGTGGCCGACGTGCAGCCGACCCTGGAGCACATGGTCCGCGTGCAGTTGCCGCAGGTGCCGGACCCGGTGGTCGGCCAGATGATCGGCATCGATCGCCGCCAGCCGCAGCGGATGAACCGGCTGACGGTGACCGCCGGGCGGATGATCGAGCCGGCGCGCACCGACGGCGCGATCGAGGTGCTGGTGTCCGAAGGCTTCGCGCAGGCGCGTGCGCTGAAGCCCGGCGACCGGCTGCAGGCGCTGATCAACGGCCGCCAGCGGCCGCTGGTGGTGGCCGGCACCGCGCTGTCGCCGGAGTTCATCTTCGCCGGCCTCTGGGGCATGCCCGACCTGCGCGGCTTCGGCGTGTTCTGGCTCGACTACGACACGCTGGCCGCCGCCTACGACATGCAGGGCGCCTTCAATCAGGTGGCGATCAAGCTCGCGCCCGGCGCCTCCGAGCCGGCGGTGCTCGATGCGGTGTCGCGCCTGCTCGCGCCCTACGGCGGGCGGCAGGCCAACGGCCGCGACCAGCAGAGCTCGCACGCGATGCTCGACAACGAGATCACCGAGCAGCGGGTGCTGGGCACCGTGCTGCCGGTGATCTTCCTGGGCGTCGCCGCGTTTCTGCTGAACATGGTGATCCAGCGGCAGGTGGCCACGCAGCGCGAACAGATCGCGGCGCTGAAGGCGCTCGGCTACTCCGACGGCGCGATCGCCCGGCACTACCTGACGATGGTGCTGCTGATCGTGCTGATGGGCTTCGCGCTCGGCGTGCTGGTCGGCGACCGGCTGGGCACCGGCCTGACCAGCCTGTATGCGGAGTTCTTCCACTTCCCGACCTTCGAGCACCGGCTCGCGCCGTGGCTGCTCGCGACCAGCGCCGGCATCGCGGTGCTGACCGCGGTGGCCGGCACCACCCACGCGATCCTGTCGGCGACCCGGCTGCCGCCGGCGCAGGCGATGCGGCCGCCCGCGCCGGCACGGTTCCGCCAGGGCCTGATGGAACGCATGCGCCTGCTGCGCTCCTCGCCGGCGCTGCGCATGCTGATACGCAACATCGAGCGGCGGCCGATGCGCAGCCTGGCTGCGGTGGCCGGCATCGCCGCGGCGGTGGCGATCGTCGTGCTCGGCAACTTCGTGCGCGACGCGATCGACGTGGTGGTCGACGCCCAGTTGACCCTCGGTCTGCGCGGCGACGTCACGGTGTGGACCACCGAGCCGGTCGACGACGGCGCGCGCCGCGAGCTGGCCCGGCTGCCCGGCGTCACCGCGGTCGAATCGAACCGCTTCGTCGCCGTCACGTTCGTGAACGGCCACCGGCGCGAGCGCGGCATGATCCGCGGCTATGCGGCCCGCCCGGAGCTCTATCGCATCATCGATGCCGACGGCCGCGAGACCTTGCTCGATGGCCGCGGCCTGGTGCTGACCGACCGGCTCGCCGACAAGCTGGGCGTGGTGCCCGGCGACCGGGTGCGCATCGAGGTGCTGGAGGGCCATGCCCGGACCCTGGAGCTGCCGGTCGGCGCGACGGTGCGCGAGATGATGGGGCTCAATGCCTACATCGACCGGCGCGAGCTGACCCGGCTGCTCGGCGACAACGACGTGTCCACCGGCTTCGTGCTGGCCGTCGAGCGCGGCCGGGTCGCCTCGGTGCTCGACGCGACGCAGGCGATGCCGCGCACCGCAGGCGCCTGGAGCAAGCAGACGATGCTGCGCAACATGGAGGAGGTCAGCGCGCGCAACGTGCGGCTGATGAGCACGATCATGACGATCTTCGCGACGGTCATCGCGATCGGCGTGGTCTACAACAATGCCCGCATCACGTTGGCCGAGCGCATGTGGGAACTGGCCAGCCTGCGGGTGCTCGGCTTCACCCGCGCCGAGGTGTCGGTGCTGCTGCTGGGCGAGCTGGCGCTGTTCATCGCGATCGCGCTGCCGCTGGGCATGGCGCTCGGCTGGGGGCTGACCCATCTGGTGACCGAGCTGCTGAAATCCGACCAGTTCTATTTCCCGGTGGTGATCCGCCCACGCACCTATGCGTGGGCGGCGCTGTGCGTGCTGCTGGCCGGCATCGCCAGCGCCTGGGTGGTGCGCCGCCGGGTCGACCGGCTCGACATGGTGTCGGCGCTGAAGACGAGGGAATGACGTGAACGAGGGAACGACGTGAAGTTCAGGAGCTGGCTGATCGCCGGCGGCTGCGCCGTGCTGCTGATCGCCGGGCTGGCCGCCGCGTTCAGGCCGCGGCCGCTAGAGGTGGAAACCGCGACGGTCACGCGCGGCCCGTTCGAATCGGTGATCGAGGAGGACGGCAAGACCCGGCTGCGCGACCGCTACGTGCTGTCGGCGCCGCTGACCGGCGTGCTCGAGCGGATCACGCTGCGCGAGGGCGACCTGGTCGAGGCTGGCACGGTGATCGCATCGCTGCGCCCCACCCTGCCGCCGATGCTCGACGACCGGACGTTGCGCGAGCAGCAGGCGCGAGTCGACGTGGCGCTCGCGCAGGCCAAGCGGGCCGATGCCCGCGTGGAGGCCGCCCGCGTCGCGCTGCAGCAGGCGCGCAGCGAAGCGCAGCGCAGCGAACGGCTGGCCAACCAGGGCTTCCTGTCGCCCAGCAAGCTCGAGACCGACCGGCTGCAGACCGAGGCGGCGCAGAAGGAGCTGGACGCGGCGGTCGAAGAACGCCACGTGGCCGCGCATACCGTCGAGCAGGCGCGCGCGGCGGTCACCGCGGTGCGCAGCGGCGCGACCTCGCCGCGCAGCTTCGCGGTACGTGCGCCGATCCGCGGCCGGGTGCTGCGGGTCGTGCAGTCCAGCGAGACCACGGTCGCGCTCGGCATCCCACTGATCGAGCTGGGCGACACCTCGCGGCTGGAGGTGGTGGCCGAGCTGCTGACCACCGACGCGGTGCGCGCGCCGCCGGGCGCGCCGGTGGTCATCGACCGCTGGGGCGGGCCGCACGATCTGCGCGGCGTCGTGCGCACCGTGGAACCGGGCGCGTTCACCAAGGTGTCGGTGCTCGGCGTCGAGGAGCAGCGGGTGCGGGTGGTCATCGATCTGACCAGCGAAGCGCGGGCCTGGCAGCTTCTGGGCGACGGCTTCCGGGTCGGCGTGCGCATCGTCACGCTGTCGATGAACGACGTGCTGCGGGTGCCGGTCAGCGCGGTGTTTCCGCTGCCCGCGCCGGAGGGCGAACCGGCCAGCCGGTTCGCGGTGTTCGTGTTGGACGGCGACGTCGCCCGCCAGATGCCG
>DAISWF010000011.1:12200-34573 GCA_036826495.1 Burkholderiaceae bacterium | reverse complement strand
CCTGGCCTGGCTGGAGGAGGGGCCGGCGCCCGGCAGCCGCGTCGTCGTCTATCCGCCGGCCGCACTGCGCGACGGCGCAGCGGTGCGGCCGCGCAGCGTCGCACCCGCACCCGCATCCGTCCCCGACGCCGCACCCGCACCGGCCGCAGGCGGGACCGGCGGTTGACGCACGTCAACGCCACTGCGGGCCGAACCGCGACATAATCGAACCATCGCAGTCCAACGGATTTCCGATCATGTCGTACACCAGCCTGCTCACCCTGATCGACGACTCGCCCGACAGCGAGCGGCGCATTGCCTACGCGATCCGCCTTGCCGCCGAACACGGCGCCCATCTGACCGGGTTGGTCGCGGTCGAACAGGTCGCGCCGCCGGCCGGCGTGCGCGGCGTCAACCGGATGATCGCCGAACGGTACGTGCTCGACCGCTCCGAACAGGTCCGCGAGCACGCCGACCGATTGTGCAGCGCGTTCGTCGAACGCGCGAAGGCGGGCGGGGTCGCGTCGGTCGACACCCGCGTCGCGCCGGGCATCCCCTTCGAGGCGTTGCTGGCCAGTGGCCGCTACTTCGACGCGGTGGTGCTGTCGCGGCCCCATGCCGATCTGCAGCCCGGCGAGATGACGATCGATGCCACCACCGACCTGGTGGTCGAGCTGGGCCGTCCACTGCTGCTGGTGCCGCAGAGCTGGCGCGAGGAGCCCGCCAGCGGCCAGCTCCTGCTGGCCTGGAGCGGCACCCGCGAATCGGCGCGGGCGCTGAGCGACGCGATGCCGCTGCTGCAGCGGGCCAGGCAGGTCGACGTGTGCCTGGTCAACGTCGATCAGTCGGTCAACGGCCGCGGCGAAGACATCCGCGCGCTGCTGACCCGCCACGGCGTCAATGCGGTGCTGCATCACGAGATCAGCGACCTGGACATCGGCAACGCGCTGCTGTCGCGCGCCGCCGATCTCGGCGCCGACATGATCGTGATGGGCGCCTTCGGACATTCGCCGCTGCGCCAGCAGATCTTCGGCGGCGTGTCGCGCTCGGTGATCGGCTCCTCGCCGGTGCCGGTGCTGATGTCGCACTGATGTCGCACTGAGGCCGCACCGAGGCCGCGCGGCCGGTGCCCCGGCCGCCGCGCCGTTCATCGGCCTGGCCGGGGCATCGGCCCGCTCAGCCGACCACCACCTCGCTGATCTGCATCACCGGCGCGATGTCGGTGTAGTTCGGAATGTCGCCCATGATCTCCTTCATGTGCGGCCCCATGCCGGCCTGGAACGACTGCACCGAATCGCAGTAGATGTGGCACATCGCGACATAGGGCGCCGGCGAACCGGGCGCGCCGCCCGCCAGCCCCTTCTCGACGGTGTACGACTTGCAGTGCTCGCCCATCCGCGACGCGACCAGCGGCATGTGCTTGTCGCGGTAGTAGTCGTGATCGAACCGGGCGCCCGGCTTGCCGGGGTACATCACGCTGACCTTGATCATCTCGCTCCTCCTCTCTGGTCGATGGCCGTGGACCGCATCGTGCCCGACAACCGCCGCGGCAGGCAAGCCGGCCGCCGCAGCCGGCGGCGGCCTGGTCGGCCCGCGCCGCCGACGTGACCGGCAGCATCATCGGCCCGCGCCGCGGCGCGATGCCCGCGACATCACCGATGACACCCGCACGCAGCGCGCGGCGATCGACGACAATCGCCTGTGCGTCCCGCCGCCGCGTCGGCGGCGAACCGGATCGATGAGGGATCGATGATGAGCATGCGACCCGTCGGCATGTCGGTTGTCTGCGCGGCCGTTGTCGCCGCACTCGCCGCCGGCTGCACCAGCGACCGGCTGTACGCCGCCGGCCAGCAGTGGCAGCGCAACGAATGCAACCGCCTGCCGGAGCGCGATGCGCAGCAGCGCTGCCTGGAGCGCGCGTCGGTGGCGCGCGACGACTACGAACGCCGGCCGTCGGCCGATCCGAAAGCGCCGCGATACTGACGACCGCGGCGCCTTCGGGGGTTGCTCAGACGCGCTCGATGATGACCGCCGGCGCCATGCCGCCGGCCGCGCACATCGTGACCAGCCCGCGCCTCAGGTCGCGCCGCTCCAGCTCGTCGAGCACCGTGCCGATCAGGATCGAGCCGGTGGCGCCGATCGGATGACCGAGCGCCATCGCGCCGCCGTTCACGTTGACCTTGTCGCGGTCGAGCTTCAGATCGCGGATGTACTTCTCGGCCACCACCGCGAACGCCTCGTTGATCTCGAACAGGTCGATGTCGGCCAGGGTCAGCCCCGCCTTGGCCAGCACCTTGCGGGTGGCCGGCACCGGCGCATTCAGCATCAGAGTCGGCGAATCGCCGATGTTGGCGGTGGCGACGATGCGGGCGCGCGGCTTCAGACCGTGCTTCTTCGCATAGGCAGGCGATGCCAGCAGCAGCGCCGCGGCACCGTCGACGACGCCCGACGAATTGCCGGCGTGATGGACGAACTGGATGTCCAGGTCGGGGTACTTCTCCAGGATCAGGCTGCGAAAAGTCGTGCCCTTGTCGTCGAGCGGGTAGTCGGCCATCGCGGGGAACGCCGGCTTCAGCGACGCCAGCCCTTCCAGCGTCGTCTGCGGACGCGGAAACTCCTCGTGATCCAGCGCCAGGCTGCCGTCGGCCTTGTAGACCGGAATCAGGCTCTTCTTGAAGTGCCCGCCCTTGATCGCCTTGTCGGCCCGCTTCTGGCTCTCGAGCGCCAGCGCATCGAGATCGGCGCGCGGGATGCCCTCGAGCGTGGCGATCGCGTCGGCGCACACGCCCTGATGGGACTGCGGATGCCGCGCGCGCAGGCGCAGGTTGCCGCTGTCCATCATCATCGGGCCTTCGTCGGCGCTGCGCCGGTTCGGCATCGACATCATCTCGGTGCCGCCGGCGATCACCAGATCCTCCATGCCCGACATGATCGACGCGGCCGCCAGGTTCACCGCGGTGATGCCCGAGCCGCAGAACCGGTCCAGCGTGACGCCGCTCGCCTTGGTGTCATAGCCGGCATCGAGCGCGGCCATGCGCCCGAGATCGCCGGCCTGCCCACCGCGCTGCGAGCTGGTGCCCCAGATGATGTCGTCGACCTGGGCGGTGTCGATGCCGGTGCGCTCGGCCAGCGCCTTCAGCACCGCGGCGGCCAGGTGCTGGGGGTGCATGTCGCTCAGCGCACCCTTGCCGTACTTGCCGATGCCGCGCGGCGTGCGACAGGCGTCGATGATCAGGGCTTCAGCCATCAGGGGTCTCCTCGGAGAAGAAAAATTTCGACGGATGTCGCATCATGCCATTGTCGGCAGTTTCGTTCCCGCGCAGACCCGCGCGCACATCACCGGGCTGGGCTGCGAGGTGCCGGGCAGCACGCCCGAGCAGTTCGACGCGCACAGCCGCAGCGAGGTCGCTCGCTGGGCGAAGGTGGTCGCGCAGTCGGGCGCGAAGATCGACTGATGCCGGCCGCCGCCGCGCCGGCTGCTAGTGTCCTGTCCCGGAGATAACTGGCATAAGGACGAGCGAGGAAGGGGCGAAAGAAAGAACGGGGCCTCGAGGCCCCGTTTCTCCGATCGCGCGCCGCGCGACCGTCAGTCCGACGACGCCATCACGATCATGCCGATCAGCGCGCCCAGGCCGGCCGGCAGGCCCCAGCCCTCCAGCACCGAGATCCGCGCGCCGGAGATGAGCTCCACCGGCACCGTGGTCTTCTCGAGCACCTTGAAGGTGGTCGACGCCTGGAACATCCGCGCGAGCGTGCGCTTCTTCGCGGTGTTCATCACGATCAGATGGCACTTCAGCCGCTTGGCCTCGCTGACGATGGTCTCCGCGCGGTCGCCCAGCGCGTGGTGCACCGCATGCGGGATGTTGTGCTGCTCGAGCAGCACGCGCGCCGGCGCCAGCGCCTTGTCGGCCATCTCGCGATGCCAGGACTGCAGGTCCTTGCGGCCGACGAACCGCGCGATGTGCCGCGACAGTTTCGGTTGCACGTTCAGCAGGTGGATTTCCTGCGTGGCGCCGCCGAGCTGGTTGTTGATCACGTGGCGCACGGCGAACTCGGCGCTGGCCGAACCATCGACCGGAATCAGGATACGCTGCATGTCGGAACCTCCTTCGGAAACGGGTTGCAGGGAACTGTCGGAAGCGGCCTCGGGTCTGCGCATCGCCGCCACGTGTGCGGCGATGCGGCTTTCCAGATGCCGATGATTCGCAACGAAGCCCGCCCACAGCACGCCGGCGATCGCCACGACATACATCAACGGAACCAGGTAACGGCCGATGCTCGCGTCGGCCAGCCAGGCACTGACCAGCGGCTCGCCGACGACCATCTTGATCGCCGTCCACGCGAGCACCGCGGCACCCAGGTAGACGATGGCCGGAAAGCGCTCGACCCAGCCCAGGATCATCGTCGAGCCCCAGACGACGATCGGGATGCTGATCAGCAGGCCCAGCACCACCAGCAGGTAGCTGCCGTGCGCGGCGCCGGCCACCGCCAGCACGTTGTCCAGGCCCATCAGCGCGTCGGCGATGACGATCGTGCGCATCGCACCGAAGAAGGTGGTCGCGCCGGACCCGCCATGCTTTTCCTCGCCATCGTCTTCGGGAACCAGCAGCTTGTAGGCGATCCACAGCAGCAGCAGCCCGCCGATCGCCATCAGTCCGGGAACCTTCAGCAACCACACCACTGCAAGGGTCATCAGCGACCGCATCGCCACCGCGGCGCCGGTCCCCCAGATGATCGCCCGCTTGCGCAGGTGCTGCGGCAGGTTGCGCGCGGCCAGCGCGATCACGATCGCGTTGTCGCCGGCCAGCACCAGGTCGATGACCACGATGGCGGCCAGCGCCGAGAGAAACTGCATCGAGAACACATCCATGTCTGCCTCGCGTGGTGGTTGCACGGGACCACAAGGGCCACGCGCCGATTGGTGCGCGTCCATTGCATTGTGGAGCGCGACCGGCATCAGGAACAGTCGATTTTTCGGATGATCAGCATTGCGACGTGCGATGGATCCGGAACTTCCATTGCGAATCGCGATATTCGTCATCGCGTTCGGCGATGGATCGATCAGCCGGGTCAGGGAAATCACCGATCGTCGTTTCGACGGACGGCGCTTGCAAGGTCGGAAAAACGCCGCTTAGAATCAGCCCAGTCGCAAAGCGGGAGTAGCTCCGGGGCCCACCGGCCCTGCCGCGGGATCGTCAATTCGGGCATCTGCCCCGGTCCCGTGGGTGCATCGTCGACAGACGGTTGCATGAGTCAGACCTTTGCCTTAACAGGTGAGGTCCGACATGCTCCATGCCAGCATCCGTCGCCATTTGCGACATGGAATGCTCCCCCAGCTCGCTGTGTTCGAAGCGGCCGCCCGGCTGGGCAGCTTCACCCGCGCCGCCCAGTCGCTGCACCTGGCCCAGCCCACGGTGTCCACGCAGCTTCGCAAGCTTTCGGAAACGCTGGAACTGCCGCTGTTCGAGCAGATCGGCAAGAAGGTGCACCTGACGCCGGCCGGCCAGGCGCTGTACGAAGGCTGCTCGGAGCTGTTCGCGACCTTCGCGCGGATCGAGGACACGCTGTGCGGGTTGCGCGACCTGGACACGGGCCGGCTGCGCCTCGCGATCAGCTCGACCGCCGAGTACTTCGTGCCAGGCCTGCTCGCGCAGTTCGCCGAGCAGTATCCCAAGGTCGATGTGTCGCTGCAGATCCAGAACCGCCAGGGGCTGATCGACCGGCTGGCGGCCAACGCCGACGATCTCTATCTGTTCATCCACCCGCCGGCCGATCACGAGCTGGTCTGCCAGCCGGTGCGCGAGGTGGCCTTCGTCGTCTACGCCCGCCACGACCATCCGCTGGCCGGCCAGCGCGACATTCCGCTGCGGACCCTGGCCAGCGAGCCGATGCTGCTGCGCGAGGTGGGCGCCGGCACCCGCCAGGTGACGCTCGATGCATTCGCGCAGCACGGCCTGGAACCCCGTGTACGGATGGAGCTGGCCAGCGACGAGGCGATCGAGCAGGCGATCGTCGCCGGCCTCGGCGTGGCAGTGCTGGCCCGCGGCAGCCTGCGCGCCGGTTCCACGCCGCGGGCGCTGACGACGCTGGACGTGCGCGGCTTTCCGATCAAGGGCCGCTGGCAGTTCGTCTATCCGGTCGGCAAGCAGGTGTCGCCGGCCGCCCGGGCGTTCATGGAGCTGGTGCGGACGGCGTGCGCGCCGAGCGGTGGTCGAGGTGGGCCCGAACCAGCGGACCGTCGGTGAACGCGCGGGTGTAACGGTCGATCAGCTTCAGCTTGCGCGCCGCCGCGTAGCCGAGCTGCGTGAACGCGATGCCGCGGTCGAACACCTCGGTGTAGTGTCCGATCAGCCCGCCGCGCAGCCGGAACCGCGCCATGCCCTCGAACACCACCAGCCCGCCGGCGCTCTCCGGCTCGCGCGACAGATAGCTGAAGCAGTAGCGCGAGTAGCCGATGTCGCCGCCGCAGGCCGGCTCGACGAACTGCCAGCAGAACCGTTCGCCGCCGATGAAGAAACGGTCGAGCATCCGGCCGATCGCCTCGCGGCCGGCGTGCGGGCCGAAGAAATGGTCGTCATAGACGCCGTCCTCGGCGAACAGCGCGACGAAGGCCGGCGTGTCATGGGCGGCCACCGCGCCGGCGAACCGGTCGAGCAGCCCGGCGAATTCCTGCTGGTTCATCACTGGCCTCGCCGATATCCGGCGCTCAGGTCTTGTACGACGGATCGGTCCGGTCGAGCCGCCGCAGCAGCGACGGCCACACCAGATCGGGGATCTCGATCGGCGTGGCGCCCTGGATCGTGCTGTTGCCGACGTTCGAGTTGACCGCGATCATCGATTCGTCGAGCAGATTCAGCTCGGCGCCGCCGGCCTGCGCCATCGCCTGGATCTGGCACGACACCTCCAGCGTGTACATCGCCAGGAACGCCTCGGGCACCGACTTGCCGACCGTCAGCAGGCCGTGATTGCGCAGGATCAGGTATTTGTTGTTGCCCAGGCTGGCCTGCAGCCGGGGTTCCTCGTCGGGCCGCACCGCGATGCCTTCGTAGTCGTGATAGCCGAGCGACGCCAGCACGAGCGTGCTCTGCTGCGAGATCGGCAGCAGCCCCTGCTTCTGAGCGCTGATCGCCACGCCGGCCCGCGTGTGCGTGTGCATCACGCACACGATGTCCTCGCGCGCCTTGTGGATCGCGCTGTGGATCACGAAGCCGGCCTTGTTCACCGGGAACTCGCTGTCGTCGAGCTTGTTGCCTTGCAGATCGATCTTGACCAGCGACGACGCGGTGATCTCGTCGAACGACAGCCCGTACGGATTGATCAGGAAATGATGGTCGGGCCCGGGCAGTCGCGCGGTCAGATGGGTGAAGATCAGGTCGCTCCAGCCGTGGGCGGCGACCAGCCGGTAGCAGGCCGCCAGGTCGCAGCGCAGCTTCCACTCCTCGGCGCTGACCACTTCACGAAGGTTCGGGATACGCACGGTGCGATGTCTCCTGTTTCGGGTGTCGTAGGGCTGATCGGGTTCTTCAATGCAGCCGCGGGCGGCGCAGCATGTCGTTGCGGTCGACCGATTCGACGACGATGCGCAGCACGTCGCCGCCGCGGGCGATCTTCAGCGGCACCGGGGTGCCGGCCTCGCCGATCGACCATACCGCCCGCAGGAATTCCGCCAGGGTCGTCACCCGCTGCCCGGCCACGTCCAGCACCAGGTCGGACTGCCGCAGCCCCGCCTTCTGCGCCGGCCCGGAATCGGCCACGCCGGCCACGACGACCCGCGATTCGCTTTCGGCCGCATAGACGCCCAGCCACGGCCGCGGCGGGCCGCCGGCACGGCCGGTGGCCATCATCTGCGGCAGGATGGGTTCGAGCAGGTCCACCGGCACCATCATGTTGGCCTGCACGGTGCGGCCGTCGACGCCCTCCTGCACCAGCAGCGAGCCGATGCCCAGCAGCCGGCCGTCCTCGCTGATCAGCGCCGCGCCGCTCCACTGCGGGAAGGCCGGCGCGGTGAACAGCGCCTCGTCCAGCAGATACTCCCAGTAGCCGGCGAACTCGCGCTTGTCGATCAGCCGCGCCTTCAGCGCATGGCGCAGCCCGCCGTGGCCGGCGACGTAGACGGTGTCGCCGCGCGCGCAGTCGGCGGCGCTGCCGCGCGTCAGCGCCGGCACCCGCAGCGGCCCGAGCGCCTTCACCAGGCCGAAGCCGGTCACCTGGTCGTAGGCCAGCGGGTAGCCCTGCACGACCTGGCCGGCATGGTTGCGCAGCCAGACGGTCTGCGCCTCGGTGATCAGGTAGCCGATCGTCAGCACCGTGCCGCCGTCGTCGATGACGACGCCATTGCCGCTGCGGTCGGTGCCGAGGATCTGAGCGGTGAACGCGTCCTCCGGCACCTCGGCGCGCAGCGACACCATCGCCTGCAGCGCCCGGTCCAGGTCGAAACGCACCTCGCTGCGCCGAGGCCGCATCTCCTCGGGCATCGACCAGTCTTCGGATTCGGTGGTCATCGGACAATTATAGGAGCGTCGCGCCGGTCTGCCTTCACAGCCCCGATCGCGTTGCTATCCTGACGGCCATGCGATCGACTGCATTCTTCGTTCCCGTTCCCGCGACGGTGCGGACCCCGCCGCCGGCATGGGCATGGGCCGGCATGGCCGCCGTGCTGGCCGCACTTGCCGGATGCGCCATCGACGACGGGCCGGTGCCGGTGCGCAGCGCGCTGACGCCGGCCGAGGCGCGCGCGCTGGTGGAGCGCGCGGTGCCGCCGTCGGTGACCCGCGACCGCCAGGGCTGGGTCACCGACATCCATGCGGCGCTGTCGTCGATGAGCCTGCCGGTCAACCCCGGCAGCGTCTGCTCGGTGGTGGCGGTCATCGAGCAGGAATCGTCGTTCCAGGCCAACCCGAAGGTGCCGGGGCTGCCGGCGATCGCCTGGCGCGAGATCGACGGCCGCGCCGACAGGGCCGGGGTGCCGAAATTCGTCGTGCGCGCCGCGCTGGCGCTGCCATCGCGCGACGGCCGCAGCTTCGGCGACCGGATCGACGCCGCCAGCACCGAGCAGGAGCTGTCCGACGTGTTCCAGGACTTCATCGGCATGGTGCCGATGGGCAAGACGCTGTTCGCCGGCTACAACCCTGTGCGCACCGGCGGCCCGATGCAGGTCAGCATCGCCTGGGCCGAGCAGCAGGCGGCGCAGCGCCCGTACCCCTACCCGGTCAAGGACTCGATCCGCGGCGAGGTGTTCAGCCGGCGCGGCGGCCTGTACTTCGGCATCGCCCACCTGCTCGACTACCCGGCCGCCTACGACCGGCCGCTCTACCGCTTCGCCGACTTCAACGCCGGCCATTACACCAGCCGCAATGCCGCGTTCCAGAACGCCGTGACCCTGGTCTCCGGCGTGCCGCTGGCGCTGGACGGCGACCTGGTCGACCCGAAGGCGGATGCGCGGCGGGCCGGCGCCACCGAGCTGGCCGTCCGCGTGCTCGGCTCGCGCCTGGGCCTGTCGGAGACCCGGATCCGCGAAGACCTGGAGAAGGAGAAGACCGCGCAGTTCGAGCAGACCGCGCTGTACCAGCGGGTGTTCCGGCTGGCCGACGAGGCGAACCGGTCGCCGGTGCCGCGCGCGGTGCTGCCGCGCATCCGGCTGGCCAGCCCGAAGATCACCCGCAACCTGACCACCGAGTGGTTCGCCAACCGCGTCGACGAGCGGCACCAGCGTTGTCTGGCGCGGGTCAGGGACGTCTGAGGCCGCCGCGGCTAGCCCTCCGCGGCGAGATCGAAATTCAGCTCGATCCGGAGCCCCAGCGGATCCTGCAGGAACACCTGATGCAGCGATGTGCCTTTCAACGGCGTCTCGCTGAACGCCACGTTGGCCGCCCGCAGCGACTCGCGCGTCGCGGCCAGCCCGCGCGCCTTCAGAGCCACGTGATCGAGCGGTCCGCCGTCAGGCGACGGCGTCGCCTGCAGCAGCGCATTCAGATGGACGATCGCCTCGCCGTCCGCATAGAGCCAGTGCCCGGGATGACGCAAGGCCGGCCGGTAGCCTTCCTTGAGCCCCAACGTGTCGGTATAGAACTTCAGCAACACCGGCAGATCGCCGGGGGCGCAGCCGATCGTGAAGTGATGGATCGTCGAGACGGTGACGCTCATGACGCCCTCGGGACGGATGCATCCGGGCCACGCGACAGCACCGCGTCGACGGCCGCCTGCAATGCCGCCGTCGCATCCGGCGGGCAGCGCCGCGAACGCCAGGCGACATGCCCGTCGGGCCGCACCAGCACCGCCCCGTCCGGATCGACGCCGTAGGCCTGCGGCCAGTCCGCGCCCGGATCCGCGATGTCCTCGCCGATCACATGGGTGACGAGCCGCGGCGACTGCAACCGCGCCGCGGCCTCACGCCACGGCGCGCCCCGCGGGCCGGCCAGCAGCACGAATCCCCTGCCCACCAGGTCGAGCGTCGAGACCTGCCGATCGCCCTGGCTCAGCCATACATGCGGAGCCCGGCATCCGGGTGCGGCCGACGGCAGGTACTGCTGCACCTCGTCCTGCACCGGCGGCCCGGCCTGTCCGTCCGGAACGACCGCCGTCGATTCGTACCGCGCACCGAACACCAGCCCGATCTCGTTCAGGAACTCGCGCCGCGGCAGCACCGCCTCGGTCTGCCGCGACGTGCGCCCCATCGACAGCGCATTCAGCAGGCTGGAACGAGTGACCGCCTCGCCGACCGGTCGGCGCTCCGCGTCGTAGGTGTCCAGCAGCGCTTCGCCGGCTTCGCCGTTCAGCACCGCCGCCAGCTTCCAGGCGAGGTTCTGCACGTCCTGCACGCCGGTGTTGAGTCCGAAGCCGCCGGTGGGCGGCATCTCGTGCGCCGCATCGCCGGCCAGGAACACCGGGCCCGCCCGGTAGCGCTCGGCAACCAGCGCCGACGCCTGCCAGGCGCTGACGCCGAGCACCTCCACCGCCAGGTCCGGCGAACCGACGGCCCGCCGGACGATATCGGTGCAGAACGCGGGCGTGAACTGCTCGGGCGTGAAGCCGTAGTGCGACAGCGACGTGACCAGGAACCCCCAGCGCCTGCTGCCGTCGATCGTCAGGAACGTGCCGCGCAGGTCCGGCTGCTCGATCAGGTAGAGCGCCGCCGGACGGTCCGCGGTCCAGGGGGTGAGATCGGCACGCAGGTGGATGTTGACGCTGTCGTAGACGTCCTTCTCGCCGCGGCGGCCGATGCCCAGCCGGTTGCGGATGCCGCTCTGCGAGCCATCGGCGGCGATCAGGTAGCGGGCACGGACGGTTTCGGTGACTCCCGCTGCATCCCTGATCGTTGCCCGGACCTCATCGGCGGCGCACTGCAGATCGACCATCTCGGTGCCGAAGCGGAGCAGCCCGGGCCCGGCCTGCCCGGCATGCCGGCGCAGCACCGGCTCGAAGATGTCCTGCGAGCAGCCGCAGTTGCCGGTGACGGATATCGCGACGTTGGCGGCAGTTCCCCGGCCGGGCTGCAGCCGCTTGATCTCGCGGCCGGCCAGGCTCTCGGCCCACAGGATCATGCCGCCGAACCGGGCCGGCATCGCCACCGCGCGGATCTCCTCCTCCAGGCCGATCTGGCGATACATCTCCATCGTGCGCGCGTTCAGCCCACGCGCCTTCGGCAGGATCGCGGTGCCGGGATGCCGTTCGATCAGCAGCGAGCGCACGCCGAAGCGGGACAGGTAGATCGAGGCGGTCAGGCCCACCGGGCCGCCGCCCACGATCAGGACCGGAACATCGATCATCGCAGGGCTCCGGTCGCCGTACCACGCGGAAGAAGACAGCGGCTCATCGCATCTCCGTCAGTTGAGCTGGATTCCGAGCGGCGGCAGCTCTCGTCGATACCGTTCGATCTCGCTCGTCACATAGGCCCTGAACGGCGCCGGCGGCAGCAGCTCGACATCGCCGCCGTTGTCGCGCGAGTAGGTCTTGAAGGACGGCTGCCCGGCCCCCTTGGCGACGGTGTCGTAGAGGGTCTGCAGCACGTCCGCAGGCAGGTTCGGCGGGGCGAAGACGCCGGTCCAGCCCGGAATGTCCCGCACGTCGAGGCCACGCTCGGCGAAGGTCGGAGCATCGGGCAGAAGAGGTGAGCGCTTCGGGCCGGATATGCCCAGGCCGCGGAGCTGGCCGGCGCGGATCGCCTGGGCGGCGACGGCCGGGCCCAGAAAGGCCGAGTCCACGATTCCGCCGATCAGCTCGTTGGTGGGCGTTCCCTTGAAGGGGACGTGCAGCAGGTCGATGCCCACGCCCTTGCAGAAGAACACGCCCATCAGGTGGGTGGTGTTGCCGATGCCGGACGATCCGAACGTCAGCTTGCCCGGTTCCGCCCCGGCTGCCGCGATGAACTGCTCGATCGTGCGGAACGGCGACTTGTCGCCGACCAGCAGCGCGAAGCCGGAGGCGCGCGTCACCAGCGTCACCGGCGTGAAGTCCGCGATCGGGTCGTAGGGCAGCTTCTTCATCAGCGCGGCGTTGGTCGTATGACCGCCGGTGGTGTACATCATCGTGTTGCCGTCGGGGCGGGCGCGCACCAGCTCCAGCGAGCCGATCACGTTGCCGGCGCCCGGCTTGTTGTCGACCACGGTGATGCGGCCGCTGGCCTTGGTGATCGCGTCGGCCAGCACGCGGGCGCCGTTGTCGGTTCCGCTGCCCGCGGAGAACGGAACGATGATGCGAAGCGGTGGCTGGCTCTGCCCGCGCGCAAGCTGAGGGGCGAGCGCCGTGATCGACGCAGCGCCCAGGAATGCACGTCGATGCATCGACATGATCGTCGTCTCCTTCCGCCTTGCGTCGCGCTCGCTCGCCGCGCCGGGCCGTTCGTCGTGTGATTCGAGAAAGACCGCGGTGCAGCGCGGCCGGAAGCAACATTAGTGAGCGGCCCGCCGCGCGTCCAAGAGAATTTTTCGACCGGCCCGATAACCGGCCGATATCGAATCGAATCGAATCGGCATGCGGCATCGGGGGCGAAGGATCAGGCTGGCGTCAGCCTGCACATCAGGCGGGCCGCCGGCTGGACATCAGGCGAGCTGGGCGTTGGGCCAGCGGCCTTCGCGGACGTGGCGCTCGACGACGGTGCGCAGGATGCCCATGACGCCCTCGGTCGCCCGCGACGCCGGCCGGTCGGATGCCCGGGCGAGCACGCGCTGCAGGAACAGCCCTTCGATCGGCACCGCCCGCAGCCGGCCGGCCTCGATGTCGGCCTGGACCACCGCCGCGAAGTGGGCGGTGAGGCCGACCCCTTCCAGCACCAGCCGGCGGGCGACCTCGGCGGTCTCCACCTCGACGACCTGATCCAGCTCGATCTTGGCGCGGGCGGCGGCGGCCTCCAGCTCGAGCCGCACGCCGGATTTGACCAGTCCGGTCATCACCATCGGCACGCCGGCGAGATCGCGGATCCGGATACGGGATCTGCGCACGCGCGGGTCGTCCGGTCTGCCGATCAGGCAGATCCGTTCCTTCATGATCGGCTGGGTCCACAGGTTCGACCGTTCGACCGGCTCGATCAGCAGCGCGACGTCGACCTCGCCCTGCGCGAGCATCGTCCGCAGCGACGGCGCGAACCCTTCGATGAAGCGCAGCCGCACCTGCGGAAGCTGTTCGAGCACCGCCCGGGTCAGCGCGACCGTAAGCAACTGCGCGAGCCCGGGCGACAGACCGATCGCCACCGGCCCGCGCGGCTCCTGCTGACGCGCCAGCAGATCCTGCTTCGTCTGCTCGGCATAGCGCAGCAGGAACAGCGCACGTTCCAGCAGCAGCCGCGCCTCGTCGGTCGGCGAGGCGCCGCGGGCATGACGTTCGAAGAGCTGGACGCCGAGCTCCTCCTCGAGCAGGCGGATCTGCCGGCTGAGCGCCGGCTGCGCCACGTGCAGCACCCGCGCAGCCTTGCCGTAGTGCTGCTGGGTGGCGAGCGCGACGAAGTAGCGGAGCTGCCGGAGATCCATCGGGTTATGTTAACAATCCGATACCGTGCCATGATCGGCGATCGGGTGATCGTCGCGACCGGCGACGCCGGCGGTGACGCACGGCCGCACCCGTCATCCACATCGGAGGAAACGAGATGAAGGTATTCCATGGACGCGTCGACGGTGCCGCATCCGAGCAGCGCGGCGCGACGTTCACCGGCACCGTATGGGCCGATCCGGTGATGCCGTCGACCGACGGCGTGTCGGTCAACAACGTGTTCTTCACCCCCGGGGGCCGCACCCACTGGCACAGCCACGAGACCGGCCAGGTGCTGAACGTGACCGCGGGATGCGGCTGGATCTGCAAGGAGGGAGAATCGCCGCAGCCCATCCGCGCCGGCGACGTGGTATGGATCGGCCCGAACGAGCGCCACTGGCACGGCGCGGCCGAGGGCAGCTACATGATCCACATGGCGGTCTCGATCGGCAAGACGAACTGGCAGGAGGCGGTCGCCGCGACCGACTATCCGGCCGCGCGCTAGGGCGCGCCGCCACCTTCGGCGCCCGGGCCTCTGCCCGGCCGCGAAGCCGGCTGCGCTCAACGCCCGCCGTGCGTCGCCAGCCAGCCGTTCATCCGCGGATAGACCCGGCGTGCATTGCCCTCGTAGATCTTGCGCCGGTCCGCATCGGTCAGACCGCGGGCCGCGTCGATGTAGCGGCGGGTGTCGTCGAAATGATGACCGGTCAGCGGGTCGATGCCCTGCACCGCGCCGATCGTCTCCGACGCGAACAGCAGGTTGTCGACCGGCACCACGTCGGTCAACAGATCGATGCCGCGCTGATGGTAGACGCAGGTGTCGAAGAACACGTTGCCCAGCAGGTTCTCCTCGAGCGACGGCCGCTTCGCATCGAGCGCGATGCCGCGGAACCGCCCCCAGTGATAGGGCACGGCGCCGCCGCCGTGCGGGATCACGAATCGCAGGGTCGGAAAGTCCCTGAAGAGGTCCGACAGCAGAACCTGCATGAACGCGCTGGTGTCGCCGTTCAGGTAGTGCGCGCCGGACGTGTGGAAGTTCGGATTGCAGGAGGCGCTGACGTGGATCATCGCCGGCACGTCGAGCTCCACCATCTTCTCGTACAGCGGGTACCACCAGCGGTCGGTCAGCGGCGGATCCTTCCAGTAGCCGCCGCAGGCATCGGGATTCAGGTTACAGCCGACGAAGCCCAGCTCCTCGACGCAGCGCACGAGCTCGGGGATGCAGTTGGCCGGCGGCACGCCGGGCGACTGCGGCAACTGGCACACCGGCACGAAGCGCGATGGAAACGACGTGCAGGCGCGATGGATCAGGTCGTTGCAGACCCGCGACCACGCGATGCTGGTCGACTCGTCGCCGGCGTGATGCGCCATGCCGGCGGCGCGCGGCGAGAACAGCGTCACGTCGACGCCGCGCGAATCCTGTACCCGAAGCTGGCCGTTCAGCAGCGTTTCGCGGATCTGCTCGTCGCTGATCGGCGGCGGCTTCAATGCGGCCAACCGGCCGAGGTCGGGGAACGCCTCGAGCTGGTGCTCGCGATACTTGTCGAGCGCGCGCGGCGCGGTGGTGTAGTGACCGTGGCAATCGATGATCATCGGTATCCCCGTCACTGGTCGGCGACGATCCCCGCCTTGCGGATCACCTCGCCGAGCCGCACCGTCTCGTCGTGCAGCAGCTTCTGGAACGCCTGCGGCGTGCCGCGCGGATTGGTCGACCCGAGACTCGTCAGGCGGGCCTCGACCTCGGGCGTGGCCAGCACCGCGCTCAGCTCCCGGTTCAGCCGCTCGACGACATCGTCGGGCGTCCTGCCCGGCGCCATCACGCCGTACCACAGCGACAGGTCCACGTAGTCGACACCCTGCTCGGCGAACGTCGGCACTTCCGGCAGCGCCGGCGAGCGGCTCCGGCCGGTGATGCCGATCGCCCGCAGGTTGCCGTTGCGGATGTGCGGCACCACCGGGATCAGCGAATCGGCCGACGCCGACACCTGGCCGGTGATCACATCCATCGTCGAGGGGCCCGCGCCGCGGTACGGGACGTGGACGATCTTCGTCTGCGCGCGGTCGTTGATCATCTCGACCAGCAGATGGGTCGGCGTGCCGTTGCCGGCACTGGAGAACGTGATCTTGCCCGGCGACGCCCTGGCCAGCGCGATCAGCTCGTCGAACGAGCTCGCGCTGACCTTCGGATTGACGAACATCGCGATCGGCACCGCCGCCACCTGGATCACCGCGCGCAGGTCGGTCTCCGGATCGTAGGTCAGCTTGAACAGCGACTTGTTCAGCGCCATCGAGATGTTGCCGAGCAGCAGGGTGCAGCCGTCGGGCGCGGCACGCGCGACGAACTCGTTGCCGATGTTGGTCGATGCGCCGCCGCGATTCTCCACGGTGACCGGAATGCCCAGCCGCTGCGCCAGCGGCGGCGCCAGCATCCGCGACAGCACGTCGGTGGCGCCGCCGGGCGGGTTCGGCGCGACGAAACGCATCGCCTTGCAGGCGAAACCGTCGGCGGCACCGGCCGCACCGGATGCCATCACCAGCAGCAGCCCGGCGAACCCGCTCGCCGCATGCCCGAGCGCCTGGCGCAGGCGCCCCGTCATGCGGCGCCGGATGATCTGTCCCATCGTCTCCTCCTCGATGTCTCGCTCTGCCGCCGGCTCAGTGCAGGCCGAACGACTTCAGCAGCGGCGCCAGCCCCAGCAGCTCCACCGTGGTCCTGCCCGAAGCGAGCTGCTGGCGGAAGTCCGCCTCCTTGTCCTCGCGCTGACGGCAGGCCGCGATCACGTCGGCCACCTCCTCGGCCAGCACCACGACCACCCCGTCGCGGTCGCCGACGACCAGGTCGCCAGGCCGCACCACGGTACCGCCCAGCACGATCGGCACGCCGACCTCGCCGGGCTGGCACTTGTTGGTCCCCTTGATCGAGACGCCGCGCGAGAACACCGGGAAGCCCATGTCGACGATCGTCGCCGAGTCGCGCACCGATCCGTCGATCACCAGGCCCGCGCAGCCGCGCAGCCGGGCGGCGCCCGACATCACGTCGCCCCATGGGCCGGCCTCGACGAAGCCGCCGGCGTCGGCAACCATCACCTGGCCGGGCGCGATCCGGGTCAATGCATAGTGCAGCACCAGGTTGTCGCTGGGCCGGCACCGGACGGTGAATGCCGGACCGGCCAGCCGCATGCCGGGATCGAGCGGGCGGATCGCGCCATCGACCGCCCCCTTCTGGCCCTGTGCTTCATGGATCGTCGCCGTGCCGAAGGCCTTCAGCGCCGCAAGCTGTTCGGGAGTCGCCGTCATCGAGCCTGTCTCCGATATCGCCGCGGTCCGGGTGCCGCGGCTCGGATACAAGCGTAGTGCCGCCGCCTTCATCAGTAAAATCGATTTTTATGCCGGCATATGATCATCTATTCCTATCATGATGAACATGACCCTGAACCAGCTCAAGGCGTTCCGGTGCATCGTGCGGCTCGGCAGCTTCCACGCGGCCGCTCAAGAGCTGCGGCTGAGCCAGCCCGGCGTGTCGCAGCGGATCAGGGAGCTGGAAGCCGAGCTCGGCACGCCGCTGTTCGTGCGGCGCGGGCCGCGCATCAGCCTGACCTCGGACGGTCATGCGCTGATCGAATACGCGGACCGGGTGCTGGCCGCGGCGGGCGACATGACCGAGCGGTTCCGCAGCCGCAATCCGCTGACCGGGCGGCTGCGTTTCGGTCTCAGCGAGAACTTCGCGCTGGTCTGCCTGCCCCGGCTGCTCGACCGGCTCGAGCAGCGCTATCCGGGCGTCAAGGCATCGGTGTTCGTCGGCGACTCGGGCCGGCTGTCGCGGATGCTCGACGAACGTGAGCTCGACGTCGCGATCGTGTCCGAGCCGGAAGTCGGTGCCGACCTGACGCGCGAGCCGGTGGGCCGCAGCCGCCTCGGCTGGTTCGCGCGGGCCGACCACCCGCTCGGCCGCGCACCGCTGACCCCGGCCGATCTCGCCCGGCAGCACCTGATGCTGCTGCCGGAGGGTTCGCGGCTGCACACCACGGTGATGAAGTGGTTCGGCGATGCGGGCGCGCAGCCGGCCCGCGTCAGCATCTGCAACAACGTGGTCGTGACCAGGCTCGCGGTGATCCAGGGCACCGTCATCGGCATCCTGCCGCTCAGCGTGATGCGCGACGCGATCGAGGCCGGGCAGGTCAGGCTGCTGCCGGTGACGCCCGACGTGCCGACCCATCGGGTCGCGATCTGCTACCGCGACAGCGAGTTCGGAGCGGGGCTGCGCGCATTCGTCGCGATGACCCGCGAGCTGATGGACGAATACCGGATCTACGAACGGGAGCCGGCGACCGCGGGCCGGTGACGATCACGCCGCGTCAGCGACCGTCGAGCGGTGCCCCCGATTGCCCGAGCTGCGTCAGCGACTGTCTGTCCGAGCTGCGCACGCCGGCCCAGTAGCGGTCGCGCAGCGCCTTCTTGTACAGCTTGCCGGTGGGCAGCCGCGGCAGCTCGTCGACGAAATCGACCGACCGCGGCACCATGTAGCGGGCCACCTTGTCGTGCAGGAACTCGATCAGCTCCTGCGCCAGCGCTTCGCCGGCGGCCACGCCCTCGGCCGGCTGCACCACCGCCTTGACGTCCTCGCCCATCTCCTCGCTGGGCACGCCGATCACCGCGACGTCGGCGACCTTGGGATGCAGCGCCAGCGCGTCCTCGATCGCCTGCGGATAGATGTTGACGCCGCCCGAGATGATCATGAACGACTTGCGGTCGGTCAGGTACAGGAACCCTTCGGCATCGAGGTAGCCGAGATCGCCGACCGCGGTCCAGTCCGGCCGCTGCGGATGCACGGTGCCGCGGGTCTTCTCCGGATCGTTGTGATACTGGAACGGCGCCTGCGGATTCTCGAAGTAGATCGATCCGACCTCGCCCGTCGGCAGCTCACGGCCGTAGTCGTCGCAGATGTGCAGCGGGCCGGTTGCGGTGCGCCCGACCGACCCCGGCCGGGCCAGCCAGTCGCGGCTGTCGATGTAGGTGATGCCGTTGCCTTCGGACGCGCCGTAGTACTCCTCGACGATCGGCCCCCACCAGTCGATGATCTGGCGCTTGACCTCGACCGGGCACGGCGCGGCCGCATGGATCGCGACGCGGTGGCTGGACAGGTCGTGCGCGCTGCGCTCGGCGGCCGGCAGCTTCAGCAGCCGGATGAACATCGTCGGCACCCACTGGCTGTGCGTGACCCGGTAGCGCTCGATCAGCTCCAGCGAACGGGAAGCATCGAATCTCGGCATCATCACGACGGTGCCGCCGAAGTACTGCGTCGCGATCGTGTAGCCGATCGGCGCCGCGTGATACATCGGCGCCGTCGACAGGTAGACCATGTCGGGCGAGAAGCGGAACAGCCGCATCGCGTTCAGACGGTTCGGCTCCAGGCCGCTGGTCACGCTGTCCTGCGGCTGGCCGCGCAGGATGCCCTTGGGCCGGCCGGTGGTGCCCGAGCTGTACAGCATCAGCGTGCCCCGCCACTGCTCGCCGAGCGGGCCGGCCGGCTGCGCCGCGATCGCCTCCTCGTAACCCGCCCAGCCGTCGATCACGCCGTCCAGCATCAGCTTCAGCGGCGCGCCCGGCAGGCGGCCATCGAGGCCGGCAGCCAGCTCGCGCATCGCCCACGACGTGATCACCGCCCGCGCGCCGCAGTCCGACACGATGTAGGCCGTCTCCTCGGCGGTCAGGTAGCGGTTGACCGGCGTGATGACCAGCCCGCTGCGCAGCGCCGCCCAGACGATCTCGAAATAGCGCAGGTTGTTCTCGAGGATCACCGCCAGGTGGTCGCCGCGCCGCAGACCCTGCGCATGCAGCCAGTGCGCGAGCTGGTTGGACCGCCGATCGAGCTCGCGGTAGGTGAGCACCGCACCGCTGTCGCCGTCGATCGCCGCGGGTTTGTGGGGGGTTGTTATCGCATGCGAGCCGACGTAGCCGGTTTCCGCCATCCACATTCCTTCAGTTGCCGCCGCCGCCCGCCAGTGCCTTCGTGAAGCACTCGGCCGACCCGGATCGGCGGATCATAATCCACGATGCCCGGTTCTCGCTGCGCGGGCAGGTCGGCAAACCGTCATCCGGCGTGCTCGATCGCCCACGTCCCGTCCCGGGGATGACTGACTACCGATCCCAGACGTACTTCAGCGGCTCGCGCGCGATGAAGCGGTCGACGGCCTCGAAGAAGTAGTCGCTGTTCAGGCACATCGCCTGGCCGGCGCCCTCGAGCCGCGCCATCGTCGCGTAATCGGATTCCAGCGACTGGTTCGTGCAGACCTTGGTCAGCGCCAGGGCCTGCGGCGATGCCTGCGCGAGCTTGCCGGCGAGCTTCATCACTTCGGGCATCAGCGCCGCGGGCGCATGGATCGCCTCGAGCAGCCCGAGCGACATCGCCTCGTCGCAGCCGATCGTGCGCGCGCTCATCATGATCTGCTTGGCGCGGCGCAGGCCGACCATCCGCGGCAGCATGTACAGCGCGCCCAGGTCGGGCAGCGCGCCGATGCGGTTGAACGCCATGCAGAACGATGCGCGCGGCGTCGCGACGATGAAATCGGCGGCCAGCGCGAGCGAGAAGCCGGCGCCGAACGCCGGGCCGTCGACCGCGGCGATCACCGGCAGCTCGAGATTGAACAGCTTCTCGAACCACTGGTGGGTGTCGCGCATCCGGATCCGGATGCCTTCGACGTCGCGGATCGGCGTGCCGTCGGCGGCCCGGCTGGCGCGCAGCGATTTCAGATCACCGCCGGCGCAGAACGCGCCCTCGACGCCGGCGATCACCAGCACGCGCAGTGAGCGCTGCCTGCCGATCCATCCCATCAGATCGAGATAGTCGTCCTTGAGCTCGGAGGTGAACGCGTTGCGCGACTTCGGATCGCACATCTCGAAGCGGGCGATGTCGTCCTCGACGGTCAGACGGCAGCGGCGGAACGACGGAACGGACGTCATCGGTGTCTGTCTCCTGAGTCGGCTGCGGCTGCGGCCCGCGCCGCGCCGCCCGCCCGACCGGTCACTGGCGGGCGTACAGCGTCACCACGCAGGCGCCGCCCAGTCCGAGGTTGTGCTGCAGCGCGAGCTCGGCACCCTCGACCTGGCGCCGGTCCGCGGTACCGCGCAACTGGTGGGTCAGCTCGTAGCACTGCGCAAGGCCGGTCGCACCCAGCGGATGGCCCTTGGACAGCAGCCCGCCGGACGGGTTCGTCACGGTGCGGCCGCCATAGGTGTTGTCGCCGTCCATCACGAACTTCTCGCCCTCGCCTTCGCCGCACAGGCCCAGCGCCTCGTAGGTCAGCAGCTCGTTCTGCGCGAAGCAGTCGTGCAGCTCGCAGACCCGGACGTCCTGCGGGCCGACGCCGGCCTGCTCGTAGACCCGGTTGGCGGCCGCCCGCGTCATGTGGGCGCCCGCGTAACTGATCAGCGACGGCGGATCGAACGACTGCCCGTCGTCGGTGGTCATCGCCTGCGCGAGGATCCGCACGTCGGTGCGCAGGCCGTGCTTCTTCGCGAACCGCTCGGACACGACGACCGCCGCCGCCGCGCCGCAGGTCGGCGGACAGGCCATCAGCCGCGTCATCACGCCGGGCCACATCACCTTGTCGTTCATCACGTCTTCGGCGGTCACGACGTTGCGGAAGATCGCCAGCGGATTGTTGGCCGCATGCCGGCTGGCCTTCGCGCGGATGTGCGCGAAGGTCTCCATCCGCGTGCCGTACTTCTGCATGTGCTCGCGGCCGGCGCCGCCGAAGGTGCGCAGCGCCTGCGGCATGTCCTGGATGTCGGCGGTCAGCCCGTGCAGGATCGGATGGAAACGCTGGCGCGTCGGCGGCCGGTCGGTCCAGTGCGACTTCAGCGCCCCGGCCTGCATCTGCTCGAAGCCCACGGCGAGCGCGCACTCGACCTCGCCCGAGGCGACCACCTGCCGCGCCAGGTACAGCGCGGTCGAGCCGGTCGAGCAGTTGTTGTTGACGTTGACGATCGGGATGCCGGTCAGGCCCACTTCATAGAGCGCCGTCTGCCCGCAGGTCGAATCGCCGTACACGTAGCCGGCGAAGGCCTGCTGCACCAGCGAATAGTCCACCCCGGCATCGGCCAGCGCCTCGCGCGCGGCAGCCGCTCCCATCTGCGTGTAGCTGGGACTCGCGCCCGGCTTGCTGAACGGGATCATGCCGACCCCGGCGACGAATACCTTTGCGGCCATCTGCCTGCTCCTCACGTGTCGGCGGCGCCGGAAGAACCTCGACACCGCGCCGCATGGCAGCGGCGACACACATGCTAGGGAGTACGGGCCGTCCGGGGGACTAGCCGGTTCGGGTAGGCCGGCGGCCCGCGGAGCGGACGTTCGGCGGAGGAGTTTCGGCGGCCGCCCCGGCCGGCCGCCCTGGCCGGCGTCCTTGCCCGCCGCTCCGGACGTCCGCTCAGTGCAC
>DAISWF010000011.1:0-12190 GCA_036826495.1 Burkholderiaceae bacterium | reverse complement strand
CAGCACGGTGCGGCTGGCGCCGCCCAGTGCCCATTCGCGCGCCCGGCTGTGACCATAGCAGCCCATCACCATCAGGTCGGCGCCGAGATCGAACGACATCGACAACAGCTTGATGCCGGCCTCGGAATCCTGCGGCCCGCCGTGATGCAGATTGCAGTCCACGCCATGCAGCGCCAGCCAGGCCTTCAGATCGCCCAGCGAGCGGCCGGTGCTCTCGGCATCGCCGAACGACACCACCTCGATCCGCTCGGCATCGCGCAGCCACGGCAGCGCGGCCGACAGCGCCCGCGTCGCCTCGCGCGATTCCTTCCATGCGATCAGCACCGTGCGGCCGATCACCTCGTCGGTCCAGATGTACGGCAGCACCAGGGTCGGCCGGCCCGCTTCGAGGATCAGGCTGGACACCAGGTCGGCCGGTACCGTGCCCGACGCCTCGTCGCGATTGCGCTGCCCGAGGATCAGCAGATCGGTGTAGAGCGCCTCGCGCCGCAGGTCCCAGGCGGTCTCGGGCGCCTGCGCCCAGTGCAGCCGCGGATAGTCACGCGCGATCGCCTCGAACCGCTCACGCACCGCCGCCCGCTGCTCGTCATCGGAGGTGGCCAGCATCTCCGCGGCGAACCCGCCGACGTCGGGTGCGAACGGGAACCGCAGGATCGATGGCGTGACCGCGTAATACGCGGTGCCGTGCGCATCGAAGCGTTCGGTCAGGCGCCCGGCGATCCGCGCGCGGGTCAGCGCCTCGGGGGAATCGTCCAGATGCACGAGGAGGGATTTGGGTGTCTGCATGATCGGTCACCGGCCTGCAAGGGTTCCGGAACATGAACGCCGCCGGGCGGAGATACCGGGCGGCATGACGATATGCTGGACCGGGCCGGCGGGCCGGGGATTGATGCCGCTCAAAGCGATGCGGTTGCACCATCGTCAGCGACGAGTCGCTATCATTCGATGCGCGTCACCCCCGACGACATCCGCCGGAACCGTCATGAAGAAGAATCGCGCCCAGACCGTCGACCACTCCACCCCACGAGCCTCCGCACCCGCGAGAGGGCCGTCTCGTCTGTCTCGTCCGTTGCCGCTGCTGGCCGCCACGTTGCTGGCTGGCTGTGCCGGCATGGGCGGCCTGACCGGCGGGAGCGGTGGCGACGGCGCCCCCGCCCCGGCGGCCGCGGGCCTGCCGGAGCTTCCGGCGGCGGGCCAGGGGCCGGCCGCCCCCACCGCCGTCGTCGAGACCCACTACACGGTCGATGGCGCGATCCTGCCGGTGGTGCGCGGCGAAAGCCGCAGCAGCACCCGGGCCGACATGCGCCGCAACGATTCGATGATGAACTTCGACAACTGGCTGCTGCGCCGGGTCGCCGGCGACGGCCGCGGCACCGACATCACCCGGATCGACCGGCGCCTGGTCTGGACGCTGGAACCGGCCAAGCGCCAGTACACCGAATGCCCGCTGACCGGTTGCGCCACCCCCTCCAAGCCGGGAGCCGCCGACGAGCGCAAGCCCGAGCCCGACAAGTCCGAACCGAGCTGCCCGGTGACCGTGAAAGCCAACCGCCTCGAGGTGACCCCCAGCGGCGAACGCAAGACGGTGAACGGATTCGCCACCGAGCGCTACCAGGTCGGCTGGACCGTCGACCTCGAGGATCAGCAGGGCCGGCGCAACAGCAACAAGATCGCGCTGGACCTGTGGACCACGCCCGAAACAGGAGCGGTCAGGGAGGTGCAGCAGATCAACGATGCCTACCAGCGCCGCTATGCCAGCGCGATCAGCAGCGGCGACAACCCGATCGGCCAGTACCTGCCGCGCAACGTGATGAACGCGATGAGCCGCTTCCTCAAGAACCTCGACCCGAAGGACACCCGCACGCTGAACGCGATGGCCAGCGAGATGCGCAAGATCCGCGGCTATCCGATCGTCACGACGATGTCCTGGACCACCCAGGGGGCGGTCTGCTCCGACAACTCGCCGGCCGCCGCCTCCGCGGGCGGGCTCAGCGGACTGATGAGCGCGATCACCGGCAACAAGCCTGCCGCCGGCGCCGCCCCTGCGGCACCGCTGGTCACTTACACCTCGGAAGTGAAGACGCTGGCGGTCAAGCCGGTCGGCGACAGCGCGTTCGTGCCGCCGCAGGACTTCCAGCGCAAGCAGTAGCGCCGATCAGAACGGCCGGTCAGAACGACCTGACCGGCTTTGCTCCAGCGGCTCTGAGGGTCGCCATCGTGCGGTGCGTGATCGGCTCGCTGAACGGCCGGACCACCACCGCCCACCGGCCGCGCGCCAGGCCGCGGCGCAGCCGGCCGATGATCAGCGCATGATCGGGCCGCAGCGTGATCAGGCCGGCCACGATCATTCCGAAGAATGCGCCCATCACGCCCATGAACACCGCCGTCAGGCCCGGTGACGAAGCCGCTGCCTGCCAGATGCCGACCGCGTAGGCGGCGCCGACCAGACCCAGCAGCAATCCCGCGATGCCCAGGATCGCATGCGAACGCAGCGCGGTGTCCAGGATGCCGGCCTGCTCCGGCTCGAACCGCGCGGCGGCGCGCGGATCACCGGGCCCCACGACGGCCACCTCGCCATCGACCTGTGCATCGTCCTCGAGCGCCCGCGCTGCGGCGTTGGCCGACGCCAGATCGGGGAACTCCGCACCCACCAATGTCAGCGATCGTTCGCCGAACAGATTCAATCCGGACATTTCGTTCCCCCGATGAACCGCAACGCTGCTCGTTGCAGTAGATCACCGGGAACGGCCGAAGTCCGTCGTCCCGTACCACGTCGTGGCGTCGGACGATTCCGACATCGCCGATCAGGGTCTGTTCGGCTCGTGCACGCGGCCGTGTCCGGGGCGGCAGAGGGAGGGTGACACAGCCAGGGCGAGCAGCACCAGCGGCCACAGGTTGCCCTCCGCGTGAACGGTGGACAGCGCCGGCGCACGCATGCCGGAATCCATCGACCCTCAGTTCTGCGTCACTGCGAACCGCAGCGCCTCCGCCGGCACCGCCTCGACCCGCGGACCGAAGCTGGAGATGTTGGTCAACGTCGCATTGTGGTGCGCGATGACCTGCTGCGGCGATATGGCTTCGTTGCCGGCCGAGGTGTGGGCATCGGCAACCAGCACGACCGGGTAGCCCAGCGCGAGCGCGCGGCGGACCGTCGTGTCGACGCAGAACTCGGTATGCATGCCGCAGACGATCAGGCGGCGCACGCCGCGCTCCCCGAGCATCGACTGCAGGCTGGTTCGCAGGAAGGCGTCCGGCGTGGTCTTGCGTACCCGCAGGTCCGACTCTTCGACGTCGAGCCCCGCGGCAAGCTGCCAGGCCGAGGATCCGTGCTCCAGGTAACCGGGGCCCGATTCGTGCTGGATGAAGAACACCGGGATGCCGGCCGCCCTGGCCTGACGGGTGACCGCATTGATGCGAGCGATCGTTCCCGCACAGTCGTGAGCGGCGCCCGGGCCGACGCACAGACCCTGCTGCATGTCGATGACGAGGACGGCGGCGTGTTCGTTCCGGTTCATGCAGGCTCCAGCGGACGATGCGGTTCCGCCGGAAGTTTCACACGAAACTACAGCGGCCGCCCCGGCCCGACCCGCGGGATCCAGTAGGCCAGTTGCGCTGCCGCCGCCAGTGCCAGCAGGCCGGTCACCGCGACACCCACCGCCAGCGACGCGGAGGCTGCCAGCAGCGACAGCAGCGCAGGCCCGCATGAACCGCCGACGTCGGACATCAGCCGCCAGACGCCGAGGAAGTGCGCCCGGCCCGGACTGGGCGAATGATCGGCGCCCAACGTCATGATCATGCCCGAACCGATGCCGTTGCCGACGCCGATCGCCAGTGCCGCCAGCAGCAGCGTGGTCGCACCGTGCGTCAGCGGCGTGAGCAGCAGCGCCACGCCCATGATCACCATCGACGGCACCGCGACCCAGCGGCGCCCTTTGACGTCCATCAGCTTGCCGGCGGGATAGAACAGCAGCATGTCGATACCGCCCGACAGCCCGTAGATCAGCGACGCGACCGATGGCGCCAGCTCGAGCTGGTCGGCCCACAGCGGGATGATCGCCTGCCGGCTTGCGCGCACCGCGCTGACCAGGATCACCGCGATGCCCAAGGTCGCGAAGATCCGCTGGTGATCGCGGACGGTGGACCACAGCGTCGGGACGGCGGCCGGCGGCGCGGCCCCCGTCGCGGCCGGCGGCGAGGTGGAGGACGGCGACTCGGCCGATGGCAACGACGGGTCCTGTATCCACGCGGCCAGCAATCCGGCACCCAGCAGCGCCACGATGCCGACCGCATAGGCGGACGCGGTGCCGAACTGGTGGATCACCGCCGCCGACAGGAACGGCCCGACGAACATGCCGATCCGCATCACGCCGCCCAACGTCGACAGCGCCCGCGCGCGGAACTCGATCGGCACCGCCTCGCTGAGGTAGCTCTGCCTCGCCAGCAGGAACACCGACTGCGCCATGCCGATCATGAAGCAGCCGGCGGCGAACACCCGGAGGTCATGCGTCCCCAGGCAGATCGCCATCGCGACCGCGCACCAGATCGCCGCCCCGACGATCGCCCAGCGTTCGCCCCAACGGATCGTGACCAGCGACGCCGGAACGTTGCTGACCAGCGAACCGATGCCGATCAGCGCGACGATGAATGCGGCCACCGGCACCGGGGCGCCGAGCTCACGCGCCGTCAGCGGAATGACAGGCAGGATCGCGCCCTGGCCGAGGCCGAACAGCAGCGAGGGGCCGAACGCGCCGACGGCGATCGCGCGCAGGGAGAACGATTCGGAGGGCGTGGACATCGGAAGCAAACGGATCGGGGGTCGTATTGTCCGACACTTGGGCCTGCTCCGCTGGCCTTGCAAACCCGATTCCCGGTCCGCCGCCGGCTTCCGGGCGCGGCGCTCGCCTCCGCTTCCGTCACGTCGCGCGGCAGGCGAAGACCGGGAGGTAAGATGCAGGCAACCCGCCGTGAGATGCGAGCCCCCGAAGCCCCGATGCCCGATCCGACCGACGTCGAAGCCCGTCTGACCGAACTGGAAGCGAAGAGCGCGTTCGCCGAGGACCTGCTCGACAGCCTGAACACGCTGGTGGCCCGTCAGCAGCAGCAGATCGAGTTCCTGGTCAAGGAACTGATGCGGTTGCGCGAACAGGCGGGCGGCACCGACCCGTTCGCCGGGCGCAGCTTGCGCGACGAGCTGCCGCCGCATTACTGAAAGGGCCAGGCAGAAGGCCCACGGAGAAGGCCCACCGATGGGGCCCGTGCACGGGCGTGCGCCGCGATCCGTCAGATACGCGATCGGGACGCCGTCAGGCCGGCTGCGGCAGGCTGTGCCACCAGATGCGGGCCTCCGAGCACGATCCGCCCGCGAACGAAGCCTGCAGCACGCCGTCGAGCACCATCCGCGGCAGCGGATCGCCCGGCTTGCGGGCGATCAGATTGGTGCCGGTGGACTTCGCCCAGATCTGGAACAGCTCCTCGGAAGCGACCCGGTAGCTGACATGCCAGTGGGCGATGCCGGATGCCGGGGCGCTGGCCAGAACCTCGAACGTGACCCGGACGTCTTCCTGAAGCTGCACCCGCTTCCAGTACCCGGCGAGCTGCGCGGTGCCGCGCTGCACCTGGAACGGCGTGTTGTGATAGCTGCCGTCGGGCTGGAACAGCGCGGCGAACATCGCCGGATCGCGCTGCTCCCACGCGGCCTTGTAGCCCTGCATGAACCGCTCGATGTCCATTGCACATGCTCCTTCAAGCCGGCGGCGCGAACCGGGCGTCGACGTAGACCCAGGCGGTCCGGCCCGACGACAGCGGCGCCGCGACCCGCCGATAGGCGGAGACCTCGTACCGATCGGCCTGTTCGAGCTCGTCCGCGGTGATCTCGAACACCGTACCGGCGACCCGGGCGGCCGCCGCGCCGGTGTACCGGACGATCGGATGATGGCTCTTGCCGCTGGTCCTGACGACCTCCGGATCATCGATCGCCACCATCGACTGATCGTAACCGACCAGCGCGTCCGCCATGCCGGACAGCAGCCGGCCGAAGGTCGCGAGCTGGACGTCGGCTTGCTGCAGGGTACCGTATGAGAAGAGCAGAGGCATCGTGGCTTCCCTCACCATCGATCTCACGCCGATCGGCCGTCGAAGTTCTGCACCGGGATCGTGGCGAGATCCAGATCCTCGACGCAACGCAGATTGATCGCGGCCATCGGCTTGCCGGTCGGATCGACGCCCACCGCATACGGGTGCATGCCGCAGGTCGGGCAGAAGCGATGCTCGATGACGTGCTTGTTGAACATGTAGGTGCTGGCCGACTCCTCAGGCGTCAGCAACGTCAGCGACGTGCGCGGCACGAACCACAGCAGCGATCCTTTGCGCGCGCAGATCGAGCAATTGCACGCGAGCGCGCCACCGATCTCGCCCTCGACTTCGAATGCCACCTTTCCGCAGTGGCAGCTACCTCTATGAAGCATCGAAACCTCCTTCGGCTTTCCCGCGCGGTCTGCGCAATGAGTCGCCGCGACTCGCGGCGGAATGAAATGACACCGGTCAGGCCAGCTTCCGAGCATAGTTGTCGCGAACGAACCTGTTGATGTAGGTGTTCAGACCGGAGCCGGCCGCCGCGAGTCGCCGCATCTCGTCGACGTGGCGTGCTCCGGGTGCGGACGCATCGTACAGATACGTCCCGCCATGATGGAACCGGACGATGATCGAGCCCGGACCGAGCTCGAAGGCGGCGATGCCGGAATCGCCGTCGATATCCTGATAAGGCTCCATGCCTGCCACCCTGTCCTTCAGCGTCCCGGGTTCCGGACCGGTCAGCCCGCATCGCCGCGATACGCCTGCGCCCGCTCGGCCGCGGACAACACGTAGGGGATTCGAACCGGTGTCCGCGACCCGTCCTCGAAGAACGGTGATGGCCCGCCGCCGCCGGGCAACCGCGCACCCGCCAGGCTTCTGACCAGATTGAACGCGGCCAGGGCGCGCGAACCCAGCGGCCGGGACGCGACCGGCCCGTGGGCCGACTTCGTGTTGACAGCCATTCGCACCGGACCGAAGCCGGCCTGCCTGGCCGGCTCGTCGCCCAGACAGACGTGCACCAGGCCCACATAGGCGATCCCGGGATTCCTGGGCGTGTTGCCGATCGGCGTGCGGCAGCATTGCGCATACCAGCGCAACAACCCGCGAGGGCTCAGCGACAGGCAAGCCAGCGACTCCAGCCCCTGCCGGAACCGCACGTACCGCGGCGACGTCGCCAGCACCTCGGTGCCGCCCGAAGGGTCCACGACATTCCCGCCCAGGAATCTCGCGTAGGCCTGACAGTCATTGCAGTAGCAGATCGCCCGCGTCGCCGCGGACGACGGCAGCACGGCGCCCTGCAGGGTGCCGCAGCGACAGCGAAGGGGATGGCTCATCGTCGTCGGCTCCGTTCAGCGTGCCCGGGAAGGGTCAGCATGACCTGGTCGCGTTCCGTCGAAGCGCCGGCCCTCTTTCACAGGGGTGACCGGTTCCGCCGGTTTGACGACGAAGCCGCGCTCCACGTCGCCACGAAAGCCAAGCGACTCGTAGAGCCGGTGCGCGCCATCGCGCTGGGCGCCGGAAAGAAGCATGACCTTGCAGCACTCATGAGTCCATGCGCAGTCCAGCGCGAATCTCATGACGGCGGCGGCCAGGCCCTTGCCCCGGAACCGGGGCAGCGTGATCACGTGCTCGATCAGGCCGATGGGACGCCCGCCGCTGCCGAAGTTCGCGATCAGCGCGAGCATGCAGGTGGCGGCGAGCAGGCCTTCCTGCTCCGCGACGACGATGCGGATGTGCGGCTGGTCCAGCACATGGCTCCACTGCGCTTCGGCCTGCGGCGGCGGGAATTCCGGATCCGACGGCCGCAACGCCTTGTACAGCCGTTGCACGCCCGGCAGATCTTCATGGCGAGCGAAGCGGATCCGGCTGTCCATCGTCAGGCCTTGCGTCGACACGGGCACATGATCCGAACTTGCCGCGGGCCCGTCAATCCGGCTCGGCGACATCCGACCATTGCGGATTCCAGACGACCTCCCAGAGGTGTCCATCCGGATCCTGGAAGTAACCCGCATAGCCGCCCCAGAAGGTGTCATGCGCAGGCTTCACGATGACGGCGCCGGCCGCTGTCGCCCTCGCCATCACCGAGTCGACCTCCTCCTTCGAGGAGACGTTGTGGCCCAGGGTCGACTCGGTGGCGCTGCGGGGGCCGACGGCGAGCCCCGTGTCGTGGGCGATGCTCGTGCGCGGCCAGAGCGCCAGGCGCAGCCCCTGCTGCAGCTCGATGAATACGACGGCCCCGTGCTCGAACTCCTTGCCGACGATGCCTTCGGTCGGCAGGCCGAGGCCGTCGCGATAGAACCGCAGCGAGGCATCGAGGTCATCGACGCCGAGCGTGATGACGGTGATTCTCGGCTTCATCGGGCCAGGCGACGTGACCGTGCCAGTTCGATCGCGGCCTCGATCGCGGTGCGCGCCTGCGGGCTGTTCTTCCAGCAGGTGGACCCGACGATGGCCGAGGCCCGCGAGACGATGTCCAGCGCGTTGGCCTTGCGCAGATGGGCCAGCGATTCGAACCCCATCTGTTCCAGGCGGGCCACGACGGTCGGGCCGACACCCTTGACGCCCAGCAGGGCCTTGCGTTCTTCCGGCGGAAACGGCATCGGTTCTTGTTCCCTCCTTCCTATATCCCCGCTGCCCCGCGCAGCACGGCGGTGCCCGCAGCCGCCGTCAGCCAGGCGCCGATGCGCTTGAGCAGTGCCGTATCCAGTGTGCGCGCATCGGTCTTCCCGGAGCGGCCGAAGCCGACCACCAGCGCGTGGGCGGGCAAGGCGATCACCAGCAGCGTGCCGAGGATGAACTCGACGCTGCCTCCGGACGAGGGAGCCCCGTATCTCGACCACAGGATCGGCCAGGCGACGGCCGCGACGATGCCTGCCAGTGCGGCGGTCAGCGGTGTCGGGGTGATCTTCATGGGCGCGGTGGCATCTGCGGTGAACGCAATGATGCCTGAGGCAGGCTCCCGCCGCGAATCGCAAGCCCGCAGCCGCGAGCCGCGCCCGGATGCACCGTCAGCCGCGGACCGGCCGGTGCTCGGTGCCCGCGCCGGGCGTCAGGAACAGCATCATCGTCGGCGCCGACGTCCTGGCGGTATGCCAGACGTTGCGGGGAACCAGCACATAGGCGCCGGCCTCCGTCAGCTCGAAGGAGCGCTCGGTGCCCGATTCCTCGAGCACGACCGTCACGGTGCCGGACAGCAGCATCACCAGCTCCTCGCCGGCCGGATGACGCTCCCACACCGCCCAGGGCTCGGAGAAGCGGAAGGCCGACATCAGCCGGCCTCGATCGAGCTGCGGATGAGCACCGCCGGCGACCTCCTGCCAGAACGATTCCAACACCGGGATCGGGCCGGCCCGCCCGCCGTCGTCGAAGTGCAGGTAGGTGCTCAGGATGTCATTGACAGAGCTCATGACGGCCTCCATCGGTTGCCTTGTCTGCAAGAAGGTCGACGTACGCGCCGTCGATGAGCCGAGACGGCTCGATTCCGAGCCGCGCCATCAGCTCGTGCGCTTCGCGCACCCCCGCTTCGGCAGGCTCTTCGTCGTCCAGCACCACTTCGAGCTCGAGGAAGCTTCCCAGCCCGTCGACGCTGTCCAGATGAATGCGCGTCCTGCCCGCCAGGAACAGCGTGCGGTGCTTGCGCACCCGGCCGGTCTGGCCGTACGCCAACGTCAGCGCCTCCCGCAGGCTGTCCGGCGCCGACGTGGGCGACCGCAGATAGAACGACTCCTTCGGCCCCTGCTGATCAGGGCGCCGATAGAAGATCAGTTCACCGTCCCCGGCAGAAAAGGCGCGCAGCTTCAGCCTGCCCGCCGGGCACGCGAAGAACGTGTCGTCCTGCCGGATCTCGAACGGCCCCTGGTCCGCGATCGCCGCGGCCAGCGGCGTCAACGCGTCGATGCTTGCGATGCTGGCCTTGATCTCGATGTTTCTCGGCATGTGCGTCCGTCGTCTGGAGTAGCAAGCCTTGATCCCGGTGACGCCGGCTACAGGAGTTCCACACCCGCCGCGGCGGCGGCGGCTCGCACCTGCGGTGGCCAATTGATGTTGCCGGGATCCCGGCCGCCGGCCATTCCCATCAGCAGGCTCGGCTCCGTGGAGATGTTGCGGAATCCGCGCGAGACGCCGGGCGGGATGCTCACGGTATCGAGCGGATCCAGCACCAGACTGCGCTCACCGCCCGGCCCCCAGAACACCTCCCAGCGTCCTGTCAGTGCGACGAAGACTTCCTGGGTCAGGTGATTGTGAAGCGGTGCCGACTTGCCCGGTTCGCAACGAACGATGTTCAGATGGAAGTCTTCCGCCTGAAGCGGCGCGGAAGGCTGGTTGCCCAGCACGCGGTAGGTCGTGCGTTCGCAGCCCGGGATCGCGGCGTCGCTGTAGTCGCTCGTCGGTTGCAGGTTCCTGAAGCGAGCGGTGCGCGCCTCCATCTCGGCGACGGTCGGATTCGCGTCGGTGATCGGAGCGGTTGCCATCGTCACCCTCCTCCTTGTTCTGTGTGGCGTGCTGCATCAGCGTACTGCCGGGGGCCCGATGATCGGGTGGCAGCATCGTCATCTGCAGCCGCGGGGAGCTGCTGCCGGGCGCATCAAGCGTGAACTATGCGGCATGATCGATCGAGCTGAAGATGCGCCAGCCGCCATCCGTGCGGGTCAGACCATACGACTCCCGCCACGAACCGACGGCGCTGCCGTCTTCCGTAGGCGCCCCGGTGACCGTCGAGGTCGCGGCCGGCCCGTCGACAGCGTGCGCGAAGTCTCCGTCGGTCGTCAACAGCATCGCCGATCGCAGAGGCACTGTCCTGCGATCGCAATGGACCACGGTGCCCGGCCGACCCCATCGGGATTCCATGAAATTGAAAGGGTTTTTCCAGCGTGTTCCCCTGATGGCCGGGCGGGGGTGCGCGGAAAACTATCGTTCTCCCCGGCGGAAGGGTGTGCCGGGTCCGGCTTTCTGTTCTCTTGGATCGAAAAAAATGTTCACCGGCATGACCGTGACCAAACGGCTGTACGTCGGTTTTGGTCTCATCCTCGCGATTCTCGTGGCCGTCACCGTCGTGGCGATGGTCAAGGTCCGAACGATCGACAACGCGCTGCTGGCCAACAGCAACGTGCACTCGGCGATCCAGCGCTACGCGATCAACTTCCGCGGCTCGGCGCACGATCGATCGATCGCGATCCGCGACGTGGTGCTCAGCGGCTCGGCGGCGGACCGCGCCAGGGAAGTGGCGGCGATCAAGGAGCTGGCGGATTTCTACTCCGCAGCGGCCGGGCCGCTGGAGAAGATGATCGGCGCGCCCGGCGCTTCGCCGGATCTGGCCCGGCTGTACGCGGGCATCAAGGAGATCGAGAGCAGCTCGGTGGCGACGACCAGGGCGATCATCGCGGCGGTCGAGCAGGGTGATGCGTCCGGCGCGCACAAGCTGCTGTGGTCGCAGGCCAAGCCCCAGTACGTGCAATGGCTGGCGGCGATCAACAAGCTGATCGATTTCGAGGAACAGCGCATCCAGGTCGAGAACCGGATCGCGCTCGGCCAGGCGGGCGGCTTCATGACCGTGATGCTGGCGGCGCTGGCGCTGGCGCTGTTGACCGGAGGGGCGCTCGCCTGGTTCATCTCGCGCAGCATCCTGGGTCAGCTCGGCGCGGAGCCGGTGGCGCTGGGCGAGGCCGCCAGGCGCGTCGCCGATGGCGACCTGGGTGCCGTGCCGGGCGCCGCGAACGCGGCACCGGGCAGCGTGCTGTCGTCGCTCGGTGTCATGCAGGGCAGTCTGTCGCGTCTGGTCGGCCAGGTGCGCAGTGCCTCCGATTCGATCGCCACCGGCTCGCAGCAGATCGCCACCGGCAACTCCGACCTGAGCCGGCGCACCGAGTCGCAGGCCCACAGCCTGCAGCAGACGACGGCGGCCATGCATCAGCTTTCGCAGACCGTGCAGGGCAACGCCGACACCGCGGCGCAGGCCAACCGGATGGCCGGCAGCGCGTCGAGCGCCGCCGCCAAGGGCGGCGAGGTGGTCGGCCAGGTCGTCAGCACGATGCAGGACATCTACGAATCGTCGCGCAAGATCGCCGACATCATCGGCGTCATCGACGGCATCGCGTTCCAGACCAACATCCTGGCGCTG
>DAISWF010000010.1:0-51101 GCA_036826495.1 Burkholderiaceae bacterium | reverse complement strand
CTTCACGAACGGCGAGAAGCGCAGCCGGTTCTCGATGAACTGCGGCGGATAGCGGTGGCCGTTGGCCAGCTCGCGCATGTCGTCGAGGCGCTCGAGATAGACGATCTGGCCGTTGTCGGTCAGATGCACCGAGTCGCCGGTCCGGTACCAGCCGTCGATGAGCTTCTTCTCCGACGCCTCCGGATTGCGATAGTAGCCGTTGAAGCCGGAGCCGCCGCGCACCAGCAGTTCGCCTTCGCCGCTGATCCGGTATTCCAGCCGCTGGCCGAGCTGCTTCGGCACCGGCAGCCAGTGGCCGACCGTCTCCAGATCGTAGGCTTCGCCCTGGTGCAGCGAGAACAGCCCCATCTCGGTCGTGCCGTAGATGTTGCGCAGCGGCACGCCCATCGCATGGAAGAAGCGGAACACGTCGGGCGCCATGCCGGAGCCGCCCGACACCGGGAAATAGGCGTCCTGCAGACCGAGGTTGTCGCGCAGATGGGCGAGCACCAGGGCATCGGCGAGCGCGTACTGCAGCTTCGCCCAGGTGCCGGCCGTCCGGCCTTCGAGCGCCGCGAGCCGCGTGCGCCGGCCGACCGCCATGCCCCAGCGGAACACCGCGCGCCGCAGCGGCCCGGCGTCCATCATCTTGGCCTCGACGACCGACGCCAGGTTCTCCCATTGCCGCGGGCTCAGCATCAGCACCTGGGCGCCGATCTCGCGGATGTTCTCCTGCACCGTCTCGGGCTCTTCGGGGAAGTTCACGACGAACGGAACCAGCAGGCCGAGCGTCAGCCCGAAGAACTGCTCGGTGGCCCAGGCCGGCGAGATGTACGACAGATAGCGGGTGAACGGCACGAAGCGGATCACGCCGGTCATCCGCGCCGAGCCCTCGATCAGGTTCAGGTGCGTCAGCGCGCAGGCCTTGGGCAGCCCGGTGGTGCCGGAGGTATAGCTGAGCACCGCGGTGTCCTCGCCGCGCCCGGCGCGCACCTCGCGATCGAACGCGTCGGGGGTTTCGCGCAGCGCGCCGGCGCCCAGCGCCATCACCTCGTCGAAGCGCCTGAGAAGCGGGTGATCGTACTTCCACATGCCGCGGTCATCCCAGTAGACCACCGCGGTGACGGCCGGCAGCTTCGGTTCCAGCTCGAGCACCTTGTCGCCCTGCTCCTGGTCTTCGCAGACCACCCCCACCGCCTCGGAGTGCTGGAGCTGGAATTCCATCTGCGCGGCGGTCAGGTCCGGATAGAGGCACACCACCTTCGCGCCGATCGCCAGCGCCGCATACTCGGTCCAGAACAGCTCCGGCTCGTTCTCGCCGACGGCCGCCACCGTGCCGCCGCGCCGCACGCCGAGCGCCGCCAGGCCCATCGCCAGCTCGCGCACCCGCCGCAGCACCTCGTTCCAGGTGAAACGCTGCCAGACGCCGAAGTCCTTCTTGCGGTGGAGCACCTGCTCGCCATGGCGGGCAGCCTGATGCACCAGCAACTGCGGGATCGTGCGCACGCCGGCGGCCAGCATCGCGTCGAAGTCGTCCCAGGCGCCGGGCAGCGGCCGCGGCTGCGAGGGCGACGTCGGCTGCAGATCGGCGATCGGTGCCGTCATGCCGCCGTCTCCTCCTCGCCCAGGTAAGCCTTGATCACCGCGGGGTCGTGCCGCACCTGGTCCGGCGTGCCCTGGGCGATCACGTGACCCCAGTCGAGCACGACGATCCGGTCGGCGACGTCCATCACCACCTGCATGTCGTGCTCGACGATCGCCACCGGAATGTCGAGCGCCTCGCGGATGTCGAGGATGAAGCGGGCCATGTCCTCCTTCTCTTCCAGGTTCATGCCGGCCATCGGTTCGTCCATCAGCAGCACGCGCGGCTCCATCGCCAGCGCCCGGCCGAGGTCGACCCGCTTGCGCAGGCCGTAGGACAGCGAACCCACCATCCGGTGACGGATCTGCTTGATCTCGAGGAAGTCGACGATCTCCTCGACGCGCTTGCGGTGCGCGAGCTCCTCGCGATGGGTCCAGGGCCAATAGAAGAAGCCCTTGATCGCGCCGGCCTTCATGTGCAGATGGCGCCCGGTCAGCAGGTTGTCGAGCACCGACAGGCCGGGAAAGAGCTGCAGCCCCTGGAACGTGCGCCCGACGCCGAGTCGGGCGATCCGGTGCGGCGGCATCCGCGTGATCTCGCGGTCCTCGAAGAACAGACGGCCCTGCTGCGGCACGTTGAAGCCGTTCAGGCAGTTCAAGGTGCAGCTCTTGCCGGCGCCGTTCGGCCCGATGATCGCCAGGATCTCGCTGCGGCCGACGGTCAGCGATACGTCGGACAGCGCGGTGACGCCGCCGAACCGCAGGGTCATGTGCTCGGCGCGCATCAGTGGCGATGTCGGCGGCGACGACGCCGCGGCCGGTGGACGCTCAGGGCTGCCCGTGGTCATGCTTGATCTGTGCGCGATCGATGGCGCCGGCGGCGGTGTGTGGCAGCGACGCGACGAAGACCACGTGGCGCGGCCGCTTGAACCGCGCGATCCGTTCGCCGACGAAGGCGATGATCTCGTCGGCCGACGGCGTGGCCACGTCCGGGCGGCAGACGCAGACCGCCTTGACCGCTTCGCCCCACTGCGGATCCGGCACGCCGATCACCACCACCCCGGCGATCGCCGGATGCTGCAGGATCGCCCGTTCGACCTCGGCCGGATACACGTTCTCGCCGCCCGGCTTGATCAGCTCCTTGGCCGGCGAGCGGCCGGCGTACCACAGGTAACCCGCGTCGTCCCAGCGGCCCAGGTCGCCGGTGTGGTGCCAGCCGTTGCGAAAGGTCTGCGCGTTGTCGTCGTCGCGCTGCCAGTAGCCCTTGAACACCAGCGGCCCGCGCGCGACGATCTCGCCGACCACGCCGGCTCTTACCGGACGATCGAGCTCGTCGACGATCGCGACGTCGACGAACAGCGTCGGGCGGCCGGCCGAGCCCGGCTGCTCGCGGAACGGCGACAGCGTGACCATGCCCGACAACTCCGACTGGCCGAAGCCGCTCCAGAAGCGCGCGTCGGGGCACGCCGATTCGAGCCGCTCGATGGTCGGGCCCGCCTCCAGACCGGTGACCGCGCGCAGGCTCGACAGGTCGTTGCCGCCGGCCTGGGCGGCATCGAGGATCGCCGCCAGCATCGGCGCGAAGCTGGCGAGCACCGTGACCCGGTGCTCGGCGATCTGGCGGGCCGCGGCCGCCGCATCGAAGCGCACCGACAGCACCGTGCAGCCGCCGGCCTGCAGCACCGCCAGGAACAGGCCCAGCCCGGTCACGTGGAACAGCGGCAGCATGCCGAGATTGACGTCGTCCGGCCCGAGGCGCCAGTACAGATCGAGCTGCGTGCCGGCCAGCAGCAGGCCCTGGTGCGTCAGCTCCGCGCCGCGCGGCAGTCCGCCGACCGCGGCGGTGTGCATGATGACGAAGCCGTCGTCGGCGCCGGCCTCGGCGGCCGGCCGCGATTCTTCGTCGCGGAGCAGATCCGCATAGGAGTCGAATCCGTCACCGCCGCCGTCGAACCCGATCCAGCGGCGCACCGACTGACAGTGCTGCCTGGATGCGAGCAGGGCGGCCTGGTATTGCCCGTCGGCCAGCACCATCACCGGCGACGTGTCGGTGATGCAATGCAGGATCTCGTCGGGTGTCAGACGCCAGTTGACCGGCACGACCACCGCGCCGATCCGCGCGGCCGCGCCGTACAGGTCGAGGTATTCCAGCCGGTTCTGCGCGAGGATCGCGACCCGGTCGCCGCGTGCGACGCCGGCCGCCGACAGCCCCGACGCCAGCCGGGCGGTGCGCGCCCTGAATTCCGCATGGGTGACCCGTCGGTCTTCGAACAGGATCGCGGTGCGCTCGCCGTGCTGGCGCGCGTTGCGTTCGATCAGATGATCGAGCGACAGATGACGCAGGCTCATCGCCGGATCGAACCCATTGACGCCTCCTCGGGTGCCGGTGAGACCCGGCGCCGCTTCTTTCGGATCACGATCTTTCGGATCACGATGACCGGTGCATGCCGGACAACCCTGAAGTTACCCCGCGGTAGAAAGCTCTGTCAATGGGTAAAAGGGCTGGTAAAGCGGATGTCCATCGCCTTGCGCATCACCCCCGCGGCCGCGGCAGGGCCATCAGCAGCACGCCGCTCAACAGCGCCATGCCGCCGACCACCAGCATCGCGCCGTCGTAGTCGCCGACCACGTCATGGTAGTGCGCGGCGGCCAGCGGCCCGCCGGCGCTGAACACCAGCGCCATCGGCAGCGCCGCGCTGCGCACCGCGCCCAGAGGACGGCGGCCGAAGTACGAGCCCCAGAGCCCCTCCTGCATCGGAATCATGCCGCCCCAGCCCACGCCGAGCAGGAAGAACGCGACGTACTCCCACAGCTCCGAGCGCAGCTTCACCGCCGCGACGATCAGCAGCACCGCCAGACCGGTCAGCAGCGCGCTGACCGCCGCCAGGGGACGGGGATTCACGTGGTCGATCAGCCAGCCCCAGACCGGCTTGGTGGCGAGCGCCGGGATCGATGCGACCACGAGCATCAGCGCGGCGGTGGTGCGCGAATAGCCGGCGTCGGTCATGAACGGCACCGTCTGGAACAGCATCACGGGAATGTTGACCTGGTACAGACCGAATGCCAGCACCAGCAGATAGAACACCACCGTGCGCAGCGCCTGCCCGCGCGTCAGCGATGCATCGAAGTCGGCGCGGGCCCGCGACGCTTCGCCGGCATCGACCTGCGCCTGCGTCTTGCCGTCGGGATGCAGCCCGTGATCCTCCGGCGCCCGCCGCATCATCAGCGCGGGCGGCAGCGCCAGCAACAGCGCGGCCGCCGCCAGTGCCTGCCAGCCGCTGCGCCAGCCATAGGCATCGATCCACGCGGTGATCAGCGGCGTGACGCCGATGCCGGCGAACGACACGCCCATCGCCGCCCAGGCGATCGCCCGGCCGCGCTTCTCGACGAACCACTTGGCCAACGTCACGTTGACCACCAGGCTGCCGATCATCGAGGCGCCCAGCGTCAGCGCGATGCCGTTCAACAGGATCCATTGCCACAGCGCCGTCACGAACGACAGCGCCAGCAGCGCCAGCGACAGCACGACCAGACCGAAGATCATGAACGGCCGCGCCCCGTGCCGGTCGACCCGGACGCCGATCAGGAAACCGGTCAGCGCCGCGACGATCTGACCGAGGCTGCGCGGCAGGATGAACTCGGCCCGCGACCAGCCCAGCTCGGCGGTCATCGGCACCAGAAACGACCCGATCACGTAATTCTGCGCACCGACCGAAACGAACTGGGTCACGAACGCGGCGGCGATCAGCCAGGTGCCGTAGTAGAGGCGGCGGTCGCCGGCGGTGCGCGTGGGTACGCCGTGCTGCCGGGCCCCTTCGAGGGTCAAGACCGCTCCTCTCCGTTGGAATCCGCCGGTGCTGGCGGGGTCCGGCGAGGATACCTGAAAGGGCGTGGTGGGCTCGACGAGAGGCGCCCGCGGGTGGCGGCGTCAGACGACGTAAGGCGGCGTAGGGCAGCGTCAGGCGGCGTCGATGGTCTCCGCTTGTCGTCCGCGTCGGGCGATGACGGGTGCGCCGGCGCGGCCGTCGGCCAGGATCAGTCCGGCCGCCTTCTCGGCCACTGCGATCGCCGGCGCGTTGGTGTTGCCGGAAACGAGCAGCGGCATGATCGAGGCGTCGACGACGCGCAACCCTGCGGTCCCGTAGACGCGCAGTCGTGCATCGACCACCGCGTCCTCGTCAGGCCCCATCGCGCAGGTGCCGACCGGATGAAAGATCGTCACGCTCTCGCGACGCACGAACTCCAGCATGGCGGCGTCATCGTCGCCCATCGCTGCGCCGGGCTTGTGCTCGGCCGCGATGAACGGCGCCATCGCATGCGTGCGCATCAGCGCGCGCGACAATCGGGTGCCCGCCACCATCACCGCTCGATCGTGCTCGGTCGCCAGGTAGTTCGGACGGATGGCGGGCGCATTCAGCGGGTCGCGCGTCTTCAGATGGATGCTGCCGCGGCTGCTGGGCCGAAGCTGGCACATCGACAGCGTGAAACCCGAGAAATCATGCGGCTTGCCGGCCACCGCATCGGCGCTGATGGTGCCGAAATGGAACTGGACGTCGGGCCGGTCGGCTTCCGGGAGCGCGCGGGCGAACAGACCTCCGAGCTGGATGCCTATCGCCAGCGGCCCCGATCGCCGCAACAGCCATTGCAGGCCGATGCGCGCGCGGCCCCACGGCGTACGCAAGTCGTCATTGGTGGTCACCGGCTGCGTGCAGCGGTAGATCAGCCGCACCTGCAGATGATCCTGCAGGTTCTCGCCGACCCCGTGCGTCGGCACGCGTACCGGGATGCCGAGCGGCGCAAGCCGCTCGGGCTGGCCGATGCCCGACAGCTCCAATATCTGCGGCGACTGGATCGCGCCGGCGGCCAACAGCACCTCGCGCCGCGCGCGCGCCCGTTCGTCCTGGCCGCCGCGGCGCCAGGTCACGCCGGTCGCGCGCAGGCCATCGAACACCAGCCCGGTCGCATGAGCGCCGGTCAGCACCTTCAGGTTCGGCCGCCGCCGCGCCCGCGCGAGATAGCTGCGCGCGGTGGACGAGCGCAACCCGCGCCGCGTTGTCAACTGATAGTAGCCGGAGCCCTCCTGCCGCGGCCCGTTGAAGTCCTCGGTGCGAGGAATGCCCAGCTCCGCGGCGCCGGCGATGAACGCCTCGACCAGCGGATGGCGGATGCCGATGTCCGACACGTGCATCGGCCCGGCGTCGCCGTGCCAGGCGCTGGCGCCCCGCGAATTGGTCTCCGAGCGCCTGAAGCACGGCAGCAGGTCGTCGTGGCCCCACCCGGGGTTGCCCAGCGCGGCCCACGCATCGTAGTCGGCCGGATGGCCGCGCACGTAGATGAGGCCGTTGATCGAGCTCGATCCGCCCAGCGTGCGTCCGCGCGGCCAGTACAGCCGCCGGTCATGCAGGTGCGGCTCCGGTTCGGTCTCGAAGCGCCAGTTGACCACCGGATCGGTCATCGTCTTGCCATAGCCGATCGGGATGTGAATCCACGGATTGCGGTCGGGCGGCCCGGCCTCCAGCAGCAGCACCCGGTGCTCGCCGCTTTCGGTCAAACGGTCGGCGAGCACGCAGCCGGCCGAGCCGGCGCCGACGATGATGTAGTCGAACTCGCCTTCGAGGTCTCGGGTCATGGCTGGGGTCCTCAGTGCGCGACGGCCTCGACGCCCTGCACCTCGTCCTGCACGGCGCGCAGCAATCGCCGCTGCTGCTCGACGAAGTCGGGCGTGCTGAAGAAATCGGCGGTGCGCGGCTTCGGCGCCGGCACATCGACGGCCAGCTTCACGCGGCCGGGCCGCCGGCTCATCACCAGCACCCGGTCGGAGACGAAGATCGCCTCGGACACGTCGTGCGTGATGAAGAACACCGTCGGCTTGAACTCGACCCACAACTTCAGCAGCAGTTCCTGCATGAAGATGCGTGTCTGGTAGTCCAGTGCGCCGAACGGTTCGTCCATCAGCAGCACCTTGGGCTGCGCGATCAGCGCGCGGGCGATCTGCACGCGCTGCTGCATGCCGCCGGAAAGCTGGTAGGGGAAATGCTTCGCGAAGGCGGTCAACCCTACCGCGTCGAGCAGGTGTTCGGCGCGCGGCGTGTAGTCCGACGGCGGCACGCCGCGGCAGCGCACGCCGAGCGTCACGTTGTCGAAGACGTTCAGCCACGGGAACAGCGACGCCTGCTGGAACACCACCGCCCGATCGGGCCCCGGCCCCTCCACGCGCTGGCCATCCAGCACGACAGCGCCGCTGCTCGCCTCCTCGAATCCGGCGATCAGATTCAGCGCCGTCGATTTGCCGCAGCCGGTGGGGCCGAGCACCGAGACGATCTCGGCGTCCCGTATCGCGACGTCGAGCCGGTCCAGCGCGAGCGTCGGTGCCTGCGAAGCATGCTTGGCCGGATACGATTTCTGAACCCCCTGGAAGGCGATCTTCACCGGGGGCAGAGGGATGTGCAGGGCGTTCACTTGCCGGCCGCCTCGACGTAGCGGCGCAGGTAGCTCGTGTCGAGCGCCTGCACGATCTCGTCCACCGTCAGCGCGGCCGGTATCGTGCCCGCCTCGGCCAGCACCTGAGTGGCGATCAGCAGCTTCTTCACCAGGCCGCCATCGCGGTTGACCATCGAATACGGCGACGCCGGGTCCAACTGCTGCGCGAAGGTCGGGCGGCGCGCGCAGCACAGGCGCTCATAGGTCGCCTTGGCAACCGTCGGCGTGACCGACAGATACTTGACCAGCGCGTCGATCGCGAGCTGTGGATTCTTCTCGATCATCGCCGCCGCCTCGGCATTGATCCGCACGAGCTTGTGGCCGATCTCCGGATTCTGCTGCAGGAACTTCGTGCGGCCGCCCGTCATCACCGGGCAGATCCCGCCGTCGATGCCGTAGTCGGCGTCATAGGCGATGATCGTCTGCCCCTGCTCGGCCAGCGCCTGCAGGAACGGCGCCCACGCCACGCCGGCATCGAGCGAATTGCTGCTGAACGCGTTGGCGTACAGCGGCGGCGCGATGTTGACGGTCTTGAAGTCGGACGGCTTGACGCCGATCTTGCGCGCGATCAGCCCCAGCGCCACCTGCGCGCAGGTGCCCGACGGTGCGCCGATCGCCTTGGCCTTGGGCAGATCGGTGATCGTCCGGATGCCCGACTTCGGACTGACGATCACGCCTTCGCCGGCCGAATCGTCCATCTCCCAGAAGATCAGTTTCAGCGGGATCTTCTGTCCCAGGGCGAACGCGGTCGCCAAGCCGGTGGAGATGATGTCCACGCTTTCGCTCTTGAGCGCCGCCAGCAGCGGTGCTCCCGACGGAAAGAAGAAGAACTGCGGATCCAGCCCCTGCTTCTGGAACAGGCCCTGGTCCTTGGCCACGTACAGCACGTAGTAGTCGGCGGTCGGAACGCCATAGTTGAACTTCTGCAGCGCTCCCTGGGCGGAAGCGACGGTCGTGGCTGCAAGGCTCAGGGCCGCGGTGGCGGCCGCGGCCAGCCAGCGGCGTAACGTCGAGAACTCCATCGTTGTCTCCCCTTGTGGTTCTGGTGAACTTCAGCCGGCCGCGCGCCGCAGCACTTCGATGATCTTGCGCGCCGGGTCCACCCGCACCCAGTCGCCATTGCGGATCAGCGAGGCGGGCTCGGCCGACCAACCTTCGGTGATCGTGATGCCGGCGAAGACGGCACCCTGCACCATCACCGGATTGGTGACGCCGAACACGAACGCGCGCGGCGCGATCTTCTTGTGCTTGATGTCGTGGAACGCCCAGCCGGCCGCGATGCCGCCCTTGGCGCTGGGAAAGAAGCAGATGCGGTCGCGGATGTCGTGGCCTTCGAGCTTGTGGCCCGGCTTGGTGATCAGCCCGGTCCAGCGATCCAGGTCGTAGCGCGGCGAGAAACCTTCTTCGGAAACCAGCGCCGCGCCTTCGACCACCGGGCCGAACGCGCGCTCCACCCGGATCGTCGCCAGCACGCCGGCGGCGACGGCATCGGCAATGCCGCTCGCCGCGTTCATCGGGCGCTCCCCGGTTCGAGCCGGCCGCTGACGGCGATCTCCACGCAGTCCTGCGTGCGGCGCAGGAGGGTGTTGGAACGGTGGGCGCCGATGATGTTGACGATCTTGGCCGAGTTGGACACCATGTTGGTCCAGCCGTGCGCCAGCCGCATCTGCGTGAGGTTCTGCAGGATGTAGAAGCAGACGCCCTCCAGCACCGTGACGCCGGCCTCCTCCAGCACCTTCAGGTAGCCCAGCCGTTCGGCCGAGGCCTTTACCGACGCGGCGGTGGTGACGTAGACGTCGGTGCCGCGGGCCACGCGTCGGCCATCGAAGCGCTGCGCCAGGTCCTTCATCTCGAACAGCGAAAGCTGCGGGCCCGAGAAGACGACCAGTGTCGCACTGCCGTCTCCCCGGGAGTAGCCGGCATAGACGCGCTGCAGATCGGCATCGGTGATCACCATTTCGGCCTGCGGCGGCTCGCCGCCGAACGCCGCTTCCAAGGTCGGCGCCTCCGGCGTCACGCCGACCATGTGGAACATCGCCATCGATCCGTAGCTGGCCAGCGAGCAGCCCAGGTGCTTCAGCTCGTCGGCCTGCGGCGCGCGGCGCAGCCCGTGGAATACCGGCACCGCGAAATAGTTCTGGTACGCCTCGCCGACGATCTTGCCGACCGCTCCCCAGTCGGCCAGGTCGTCCAGCGCCGCGTCGACCCGGACCGCGACCGTGCCGCGGCGGTGGCGGTCCAGGTGGAAGCCGTAGGCCGGTGTGCGGCCGGTGACCGACGCCGCCAGCACCGCCGGGCCGCCTTCGAAGTTGCTGCGCGCCCCGAACACCGAGTTGGCGTAGATCACGGTGCCGGTATCGCCCCAGGCGACATGCTCGCCGACGTGGGGCTGGTACACCGTCTGGTAGTTGATGCAGGTGTCGGTGGTCGCGATGTTCATGTCGCGCAGCAGCCGGATGACGCGCCTTTCCTTGCCCGCCTCCACTTCATCCTGCCCGAGCGACTGCGCATGCGCGAAATCGATGCAGCGCGGATTGGTGGTCGTCGGGACGCTGCAGGCGTACTGCTTTTCGCAGGCGCGCTCCAGGAAGCCGAGGCCGGCGTCGCCCATCACCTCGATGTCGCCCATCAGGTGGGCGTTGGTGATCGGCACGAACCGCTCGGCCCCCCAGAAGTCGCCGACGGCGATCTGGTAGCTGATGGCCTCGCGCCGCGCGGCGCCGTGCCGGCCGGCGAGCATGTCCTGTTCCTCTTCGGTGAGAATCACGTGCGCCGCCCCTCAGATGATGGTGACCTGGTCCCGTACCCAGGTGCGCAGCGCGCGCGCGCCGGAAGCCTTGGTGTGCTCGCGCGCCGCCTTCCACTCCGGCGATTCGTAGGCGGCCTGCGCCGCCTCCCAGCTATCGAACGTCAGCGTGTCGGTGCCGCAGATCTCCGGCTCCTCGCCCGCTTCGCCGCGGCCGGCCATGTTGATGAAGTAGCCGCGCAGGCCGGGCATGCGGCGGGCGATCGGCGCGTGCTCCTCCGTCCACCAGCGCTGCTGCTCTTCGAGCGTCATGTGGTTGCGGAACAGGATGATCTCTATGCGTACCATGGAAGGTTCCTCGGGGTCAGGCGGCAGCGGTCGCCGCACGGTTCATCGCGAAGTGGAAGCCGCGGCGCTTCACATCCACCAGCTCGATGCCGGGGTCGGACAGCATCGCGCGCGCCAGGAAGCTGCCGGCATCGGTGGCCAGCGCCCCGGGCTTGACCAGCAGGCGCTGCCGGAAGTGCTCGTCGACGGTCCGCCGGGTATAGAAGATGCGCAGCGCCAGCTCCTCGTCGTCTCTGGCGCCGGCGAACTGGCGACGGTACTCGGCCATCATCGGCGGCAGCAGCTCCCCCGGCGGCCGGGTGATCGACGGCTCGTCTCCGGCGATGGCCTCGCGGGCTTCCGCGTCCACCGGGGCCGCCAGCTCGCCGTAGTAACCCAGCACGTACTGCTTGATCTCCTGCGGCACGATCTGATATCGCTTGCCGGTCAGCACGTTCAGCACCGCCTGCGTGCCCAGGTACTGGGCCATCGGGCTGACGACGATCGGCCAGCCCAGGTCGCGCCGCACCCGGCCCACCTCGTTCAGCACCTCGGGCAGGCGGTGGGCCTGGCCCTGGTCCCTGAGCTGCTGCTCGAGGTTGCTCATCATGCCGCCGGGCACCTGGTGGTCGACGTCGACCGACTGCAGCGGCGGCTGGCTGCCCTCCGCCCGCCCGGCCCGGCGGGTGATGAGGGAGAAGTAGCGGTCCATCTCGCGGATCGCGTCGCGGTCGATCGCCACCGCGCGGCCCACGCGGTCGGCCTCGGCCAGCACGTGCTCGTGCGGCGGCAGCGAATAGCCGTGCGCCAGCGGCCGCGCCGCCGCATGGAACAGGTCGAACCCCTGGTCCGGCGGCAGCTCGATCGCGGCGCGGTAGGTGTCCACGCCGTGCCCGAAGGTGCAGTGCGAATGGAGCTGCAACTGGCAGCGGCCCTTGACGGCGCGCAGCTTGGGCGCCAGCGTACGGATGCGCTCGGGCGTCAGCAGCCCGCTCGGATCCTTCAGCTCGATCGCGTCGACGCCCATCGCGACCAGGTCGCGCACCTTGCCGACGAAGTGCTCGTCGGTGTGCACCGGGCTGATCGTATAGGTGACCGCGCCGATGATGTACAGGTCCAGCGCCTTGGCGTAGCGCACGGTGGCGCGCGCGTTGCGGAAGTCGTTGAGCGCGTCGAACACCATGATCGAGCGGATGCCGCAGCGCGCGAGCAGATCGAGCGTGAACTCGGCCACGTCGTCGGCGTACTGCATCCAGCGGAAGATGCTCTGTCCGCGCGTGTTGAAGTTCATCGGCGTGCGGCGCACCAGCTTCGCCATCTCGCGGATCCGCTCGAACGGGTTCTCGTTCAGGAACATCACGCTCGCGTCGATCGCCGCGCCGCCGGTCAGGTCGATGACGTCGAAGCCGGCCGCGTCCATAGTGCGCGCGATCGGCAGCATCTGCTCGGTGGTCATCCGCGTCGCCCACAGGCACTGCTGGGCGTCGCGCACCGTGATGTCCATCAGTCTGAAAGGGGGAGTCATCCGGCCGTCTCCTCGGAGGTTTGTTCGCGGCGGGCAGCGAGGCGTTCGCCGATCCAGCGCGTGTGATAGCGGTTGCCGGCGAACTCGGGTGTCGCCAGCAGTTCCAGGTGCAGCGGGATCGTCGTCGCGATGCCGTCGATCTCGAACTCCGACAGCGCGCGCAGCATCCGCAGGCGCGCCGATTCGCGGTCGCGGTCCCAGACGATCAGCTTGGCGATCATCGAGTCGTAGTAAGGGGGAACGACCGCCCCTTCGTGGGCATGCGTATCCACCCGCACGCCGGGCCCTCCCGGCAGCCGCCAGCGGGTGATGCGGCCCGGGCTGGGCATGAAGTCGCAGGCCGGATCCTCGGCGTTGATGCGGCACTCGATCGCATGGCCGAGCGAGGACGCCGATGTCATGTGCGCGGACATCGGCAGGCCGGCGGCGATGCGGAGCTGCTCGCGCACCAGGTCCACGCCGGTCACCATCTCGGTGACCGGATGCTCGACCTGGATGCGCGTGTTCATCTCGATGAAGTGCACGGTTCCCCGGTCCGCGTCGAGCAGGAACTCGATCGTGCCGGCACCGCGATAGCGCATGCCGCGCACCAGCGCCAGCGCGGCCTCGCACAGCTCGCGCCGCTGCGCCGGCTCCAGCACCGGGCTCGGGCTTTCCTCGACCAGCTTCTGGTGGCGGCGCTGCAGGCTGCAGTCCCGTTCGAACAGATGCACCTGCGTGCCGTGGGTGTCGCCCAGCACCTGCACCTCGATGTGACGCGCCCGCAGGATCAGTCGCTCCCAGTAGACGGTGGAGTCGCCGAACGCCTCGCGCGCCTCCAGTCGCGCCGAAGCCAGCGCCGCCGGAAACTCCGCCGCCGCCTGCACGATGCGCATGCCGCGCCCGCCGCCGCCGGCGGCCGCCTTCAGCAGCACCGGGTAGGGCAGGCCGGCGGCCAGCGCCTCGGGCGGCAGGCCGTCATCGATCGTTCCACCCGGCACCAGCGGCACGCCGTTGGCGGCGGCCAGGCGCTTGGCGGCGATCTTGTCGCCCATCGCATCGATATGCTCCGGCCTCGGCCCGACGAAGATCAGGCCGGCGGCTTCGACGGCGCGCGCGAAGTCGGCATCTTCGGACAGGAAGCCGTAGCCGGGGTGCACCGCATCGCAGCCGGTGGCCCGCGCGGCGGCCACCACCAGCGAGCCGTCCAGATAGCTCTGCCGTGACGGCGCCGGGCCCAGGCGCAGCGCCGCCGTCGCCTGGCGCACCGCGGCGCTGTCGCGATCGGCGTCGGACCAGCCGACCACGCTGTCGATGCCCAGTTCCCGGCAGGCGCGCACCACCCGCAACGCGATCTCGCCGCGGTTGGCCACGAACACCTTTCGCATCGCGTCAGGCTCCGTCCGCCGAGCGGAACACCGGCAGCATCACGCCGTCGCGCAGCGGCTGGAAGTCCACGCGCACCGGCATGTCGCACCGCGCGGCGGCCGGATCGCAGCCGACCAGGTGCGAAAGGATCGTCGGCCCTTCCTGCAACCGCACCAGCGCGACCACGTACGGTGCCGGCAGATCGTCGAAGGGTGCGCGGTGCACGACGGTGAACGAGTGCAGCACGCCGCGGCCACCGACCGGTACCATCGTCAGCCTGCGTCCCCGGCAGGCTACGCAGAACGGGCGCGCGTAGTGTTGATGATTGCCGCAGTCGTCGCAGCGCTGCACCAGCAGTTCGCCACGGCGGGCGCCCTCCCAGAACGCGGCGGCACCGTTGTCGGCTTCCGGAAGCGGCCTCGGATTGCCCATCATTGAACCCCCATGATCACGGTGGCATGCGAACTGAAGATTCCGCCGGTGCCATGCGCCAGCGCGATGCGCGCGTCGCGCACCTGGCGCTCGCCGCACTCGCCGCGAAGCTGGCGCACGGCCTCGATCAGCAGGAACACGCCGAACATGCCGGGATGGCAGTACGACAGTCCGCCCCCGGTGGTGTTGAGCGCGAAGCGGCCGCCGGGCCCGATGCCGCGCTCGGCGATGAAGTGACGCGCCTCGCCCGGCCCGCAGAAACCCAGGTTCTCCAGCCCGACCAGCACGTTGATCGTGAATGCGTCGTAGATCTGCGTGACGTCGACGTCCGCGGGCGTCACGCCGGCCATCGCGTAGGCGCGGCTCGCCGAATCGGCCGATCCGTGGCGCAGCAGGTCCGGCGCCTGCGACATCGCGTCGTGCGTCGTGGCTTCGCCGTGGCCGAGCACCCAGACCGGCTTCTTCTTCAGCGACTTCGCGCGCGCTGCGCTGGCGACCACCACCGCGCCGCCGCCGTCGGTGACCAGGCAGCAGTCCAGCCCGCGCAGCGGCGAGCTGACCATCGGCGAGGCCATCACGTCGGCCAGCGTCAGCGGCTCGCGCTTGAACGCCTTGGGATTCAGCGCCGCCCACTGCCGCGCCGCGACCGCCACCCGCGCCAGGTCCTCGCCGGTGGCGCCGGTCTCGTGCATGTATCGCTGGGCAACCAGCGCGTAGAACGACAGCGGAAACAGCGGCGCGTAGCAGTTCTCGTACAGCGCGGCCGACGTGCCGTTCTCGGAGAACCCCTGCAGATTGCGCGCCTTGCGCGACCGCTGCACGCTGCCGTAGGCGATCAGCGCCACCTCGCACAGCCCGGCACGGATGGCCGACACCGCATGCGCGACGTGCATCTCGAACGACGAGCCGCCGGTCATCGTGCAGTCCAGCACCGCCGGCTGGATCGCGAGCTGTTCGGCGAGCTGTGTCACCGAGAACCGCGACAGATTGGCGGTGAACAGGCCGTCGACATCGGCCAGCGACAGGCCGGCATCGTCCAGCGCCGCCAGCGAGGCCTGCACCGCCAGTTCGGCCGCGGTGCGATCGGGCACCGCCCCCAGATCGGACTCGGCCGCGCCGACCAGCGCGGCCGCCGGGTCGTGGCGGCCGGTCATGGCGCCACCTCCGGCCGGATCCACATCAGCGGCTGGCCGCGTTCGACGATCGCCGCGTTGACCGCCTCGACCGCTATGACGACTCCGGCCACTTCGGCCTTGATCAGGTTCATCACCTTCATCACTTCGATGATGCAGAGGTCGTCGCCAGGAACGACGCGCCGGCCGACCTCGACGAACGGCGGCGCATCCGGCGCCGGCGCCGCATAGAAGGCGCCCATCAGCGGCGACACGACGGCGGCCAGGCCGTCGCGATCGGCGGGGCCGCCGTGCGTCGCGGCGGCGGCGGCAGTCATGCCGGCCGCGCCGGCCGGGGCGGCGATCGCCGGCGCGGCGCCGGCGTCCTGCGCGGTACCGGCTGCCTGCATGCCTCCCGTTTGCGTGCCACCTGTCTGCAAGCCACCCGCCTGCGCGGCACCCGCCTGTGCGGCGCCGGCAGCCTGCGTCCCGCCGGCAATCACGGCGCCGGCCGCCGGCGCGGGGCTCGCGACACCTGCCCCAGCCCGGCGGACGTGCAGCTTCAGGTCACCGCGCTGGTACGTCACCTCGGCGGCCGGGAACTGATCGATGATGCGCAGGATCTCCTCGACCTCCGCGAACGTGATGCTCTCGTCGCGCGCGTTCATTGCGGCACCACCTGCGGGCGGAAGCCGAACGCCAGGTAGCCGCCGTCCAGCGCGAGCGGATGCCCGTTGATGAACGACGCGGCGTCGGATGCGAGAAACATCGCCCCGGCGGCGATCTCGGCCGGCTTGCCGTAGCGCCCGAGCGGAATGCGCTCCTCTCGGCGCCGGCGCTCGGCACCCACCTGCTCGGCGATCATCGGCGTCTCCACCTGCGCCGGCAGGATCGCGTTCACGCGCACGCCGCGCGGCCCCCACTCGCTGGCCATCGTCTGCGTCAGCGAGATCACCGCCGCCTTCGATGCGCAGTAGGCGCCCATGCCGGTGACCGCGCGCATGCCGTTGACCGATGCGATGTTGACGATTGCGCCGCGCCCGGCCGGCAGCATGTGGCGCGCCGCCTCGCGCGCGCACAGGAACACGCCTGTGCCGTTGACCCGCATGCAGGCGTCGAACTCGGCCGCCGACTGGTCGAGCAGGTCGGCCACCGGCCGGATGCCGGCGCCGTTGACCAGCACGTCGATCCGGCCATGGCGCGCGGCGATGGCCTGGAACGCCTGGCGGACCGACTGCTCGTCGGCGACGTCCAGCGCCAGCGGCTCGCCGCGCAGATCCTCGCGCGCCATCGCGTCGCAGGTCGCGCGAACGGCCGCCTCGTGCCGGTCGACCGCGATCACCCGCGCACCTTCGCGAGCGAATGCCGTGCAGAACGCCAGCCCCATTCCGCCACCGCCGCCGGTGACGATCACCACCTGATTGTCGAATCGTTTCAACTCGGGTCCTTTCGAGGTTGGTTCAGTCGTTGAAGTGCAGCGCTGCCCCGGTGGCCGCGGCCAGGTGGTCACGCGTGACGCCGGGAGCCGCCTCGCGCACGACGAAGTGCCCGTCGCGCAGATCGATCACTGCGAGCTCGGTGAACACGGATGTCACGCAACGGGTCGCCGTCAGAGGGAAAGTGCAGCGCCGCACGAGCTTGGGCGCGCCCTGCTTGTCGGTGTGGCGCATCATCACGATGACCCGCCGGGCGCCGGCCGCCAGATCCATCGCGCCGCCGACGCCGCCGACGCCGGGCGTACCCGGCACCTTCCAGTTCGCCAGATCGCCGTTCTCGGCGACCTGCAGGCCGCCCAGCACCGTGGCCCACAGCCGCCCGCCGCGGATCAGCGAGAACGAATCGGCCTGATGGACGATCGCCGCGCCGCGAACCAGCGTTACCGGCTTCTTGCCGGCATTGACGATGTCCGGATCCTCCCGTCCGGGCGCCGGTTCGGGACCCATGCCGACCAGGCCGTTCTCGCTGTGGAACAGCACCTCGCGGTCGGCCGGCACGTGCCGCGCCACCCGCGTGGGCAGGCCGATGCCCAGGTTCACGCAGGCGCCGTCGGGAAAGTCCAGCGCGACCCGGCGCGCGAGCTCGTCGTCGCTCCAGCCGGTGCTTCCGCTCATGCTCGCTGCTCCACGACGGCGTCGACATACACACCGGGCGTGTGCACGTCGTCCGGGTCGATGCCGCCGGGCTCGACCAGCCGGCCCACCTGCGCGATCGTGTGCCGGGCGGCCATCGCCATCACCGGGTTGAAATTGCGGCTGGCCAGCCGGTAGCGCAGATTGCCCAGGCGATCGGCCAGCTCCGCCTTGACCAGAGCGACGTCGACTTTCAACGCCTGCTCGTAGACGTAGCCGGTGCCGTCGACGAATCGCGTCTCCTTGCCGGTGGTCAGCTCGGTTCCGTATCCGGTGGGGGTGAAGAAGCCGGCCAGGCCCGAGCCGCCGGCGCGCAGCCGCTCGGCCAGCGTGCCCTGCGGCACCAGTTCCACCTCCACCTCGCGTTCACGCCAGGCGCGCAGAAAGTGGTCGGCGCCGGGCTGCGACGGAAACGATGCGATCAGCCGGGCCACGCGGTGCTGCTTGAACAGCAGTGCCAGCCCGTTCTCGGCGGTGCCGGCGTTGTTCGAAACGATGGTGAGTCCGTGCACGTCGTGCTCGGCGAGCGCGGCGCACAGCGCGAGCGGCACGCCGATGTCGCCGAAGCCGCCCACGGCCACCGTCATGCCCGGACGGATGCAGGCTACCGCCCGGGCGGCGGACTGACAGCGCTTGTCGATCACGTGCGCCCCCTCCAGTGCACCACCCGCGCTTCCAGGAAGTTCAGCGCGATGTTCAAGGCCAGCCCGATCAGCCCGATCAGGGCGATGCCGATGAAGACGGCCGCGATCCGGAAGGTCAGTGCCGCATCGGCGATCATGTAGCCGAGCCCCGACTGCGCCCCCGTCAGTTCGGCGGCCACCACCACCGCCCACGCGAGTGCCATGCCGACCTTCAGGCCGGTGAAGATCTGCGGTATCGCCGCCGGCAGCACCACGCGAAAGAACGTCTGACGGTCGGTCAGCCCGATCGACTTCGCGGCGCGCAGGTAGGAGATCGGCACGCCGGCCGCGCCGGCATGCGCGTTGACGTGCACGTAGTTGAATGCGGTCCAGAAGATCAGCACCACCTTGCCGGTCTCGCCCAGACCGAAATACAGCACCACCATCGGAATGAAGGCGATCGGCGGAATGGGGCGGATGAAGGCCATGACCGGCGAGACGGCGGCGCCGGCCACGCGGTTGTAGCCGGTCAGCAGGCCCAGTGGAATGCCCAGCGCGATGCCGAGCATGAAGCCGGTCAGCGTGCGGAACAGGCTGATGCCGATGTGCATCCACAGCGACGTGCCCTTGTAACCGACCGTGGCCAGCGTCATCAGTTCGGCGAACAGCTCCTGCGGCGACGGCAGATAGCCCTGCGGCAGCCAGCCGGAGGTGGACACCACCGTCCACAGCGTCGCAATCAGGACCAGTGAGACGGCGGCGATCGCCGCATTGGGCCAGGGCTTGCGGCGCCGCGGCTGCAGGCTGCCGGCGGGCGAGAGAGTCGTGGTGACGGGTGACACGAAGGTTCCCTGATGGGGTTCGACTACGGCGTCCGACTACGGAGCCGGTCTCTAATTGACTTGTATCATACGCAGACAATAGCATACAATTAAAAACAGCCGCAAGCCCCTTGATACCCTCGGCGCATGAACACGCCACGCATATCCAACAGTCGCGCGCGCCGCTCCGGGCCCTCTCTCGAGCGGGACAGCGCCCATTCGCTGTACGAACAGATCCTGGACCGCCTTCGTGAACATCTCGGGGGCGAGCTCGCCCCCGGCGACCAAGCGCCCACGGAAGAGTTCCTCACGCGCCAGTACGGCGTCAGCCGATCGACGGTGCGCAAGGCGCTGGACCGGCTGGTCGCCGAAGGGCTGCTCGTGCGCCGACAGGGCAAGGGCACCTTCGTTGCGCGGCCGCTGCCGCGGATCGTGCACTCGATCGACCGGCTGGCGCCGTTCCTGGAAACCTTCCGGCAGTTCGGCGAGGACGTCCGCGTCGAAGTCACCCGCTTCGACTGGATCGACGAGCCCGACCTGCCCGCCGAACTGCAGGCCTGGCAGCGGCCGGTGCTGTGCTACGAGCGCCGCTACCTGCTGCGCGGGGTGCCGCATGCGATCACGCGGATCACCGTGCCGCACGACATCGGCCGCCGCATCACCCGCGAGGACGTCGACCGCCGGCCGATCTACGAACTGCTGAAGAAGAAGCTGAAACTCGAACTGCGGCAAGCGCAGTTCCTCGTCTCGTGCCGTCAACCTTCGCCGGCCAGCGCTCAGGCGCTGGAGATCTCGCAGAGCGCCTACCTGCTGGTGCTCGATCGCATCACACGCGATGCGAACGGTACGCCGGTCGAGACGACCACCCATTTGCTGCGGCCCGACGTCTACCAGTTGAGCGTCGTGCTCGACGACCTTCACAAACCGCGTTGAACGCGCGGGCGGGCTGCGGCATGTGCACGACGACCACCCCACCGAGGAGATCCACCATGCCCCGCCCCGTGCTTCCGTCCGTCGCGTCCATGCTGTTCGGCACCGCGCTGACGCTGTTCGCCGCCACCCTGCCGACCCCCGCCGCCGCGCAGCAGGCGGCTTCGCCCGCCAAACCGATCCCGGTCAACATCGGCCTGCCGATCACCAACTACTGGCCGGCTTACGTGGCGCGTGAGCGGAAGTTCTTCGAAGCCGTCGGTCTCGAGCCGAAGTTCTTCAGCTTCCAGACGGGCGCTCCGCTGATCGCGGGAATGAAGAACGGAAGCCTGGACGTCGCCTGGACCGGTCTTGCCACGCTGTTCATGCTCGGCCAGAACATCCCGCTGAAGTTCGTGCTGGTGCCGCTCGATTCGTCCAGCCAGATGGCGATGGTGGTGCATCCCGAAAGCGGCATCACCGGCTGGCGCGACATCGCGAAATCGAAGAACGTCGGCGTACCTACCGCCACCTGCGCCGAAGTGTCGATGGTGCTGGCCGCCAAGGCGGCCGGCGTCCCGCGCAGTGCGATCAACAGTTCGAACCTGGCGCCCAACCTGCTGCAGACGGCTCTGTCGAGCAAGCAGATCGACACCACGTTCATCTGGGGGCCCTGGCATCTGGCGCTGCGCGATGCCGGCTACAAGATCGTCTCCTACGACAAGGATTTCCAGATCGGCGGCGGCGTGTGCGCAACCACGGTGGCGATCCGCCCGGCGTTCCTGGAAGCCAACCCTTCGGTCGGCTGCCGGTTGATCAAGGCGCACGCGCTTTCGCTGGCCGCCGGCCGCAGTGATCCGGCCAGCGCAGCGCGCACGCTGCAGGAGGCGCTCAATGTCTCTCCCGCGGTTGCGAAAGAGGTCTATGAAACGTTGCTGATCCCCAGCATCGAGTCCCAGGTCGAGGCCAGGTCGCCCTGGTCGCTCACCGACCCCGACGGCGGCCTGGCCGAGAAGCTCTACGTCGCCGGTCAGGCGCTGTATGAAGCCAAGGCATTCGACAAGCCGATCACCCGGCAGCAGATCCAGCAGTCGGTCGACGGCAGCCACATCAAGCGCTTCCTGGAGACCGACTGCCGCTGACCGGCTGAGTGTGCTGTTCCGGAGATAGCCAGGTATCTCCGGACAACACACCAGGGTCTGCACGACCCGCCGGTCTCCGAACAGGCCCCAACGGGGGCGATGACAGCTCACGACTTCCTATGGAGCCGGCCGCGCCCCGCCGTGCGGATCGATCCGCCACGCGCTGACCAGCCAGGCGCCGCAGGCGGCCAGCGCGATCGCTGCATGAGTCGCGACGACGGCGGCGATGCCGAAGCGGTCGACCGCGAATCCGAACAGCAGCGTCAGCGCCGCATAGCCGATCGCCGCCCGCAGCGGCGACGAGCCCTGCGCGCCGCGCCGGGCCGGCGACCAGAGCTGGCCGACCCAGGCGAGCCCCCAGGCGGCGCCGTGAGCGAGCGTGAGCGCGAAAAGGTTCGCCGGCGCGGGCAGCACGCCGGCCAGCACGACGCCTGTCACCAGGCTGGCGGTGCAGACGATCGACAATCGCCACACCGACCATGATCGCGCCAGCGGCCGCAGCATCAATGCTGGCGCAAACATCGCGGCCAGATGCAGCACCACCATCGCGGCCGGCGCAATCGGCTGCCCGCGGCACCAGTCGACCATCAGCGGCAGCGAGGCCATCATAGGCAGCATCACCAGGCCGGCGAGCAGTGCCGGCCACTGCTCCAGATCGCGCCAGGCACCGGCGGGCCAGGCCGGCAGCGAGCAGTCGAACAGGCCCGCGCGGCAGCGCCGGCCCCGCGGATCTGCAACGGCCGAGGGTTGCAGACCGCACAACAGCAGCGCCGCGCCAACCGCGAGCGCGATCATCCGCAGCGCCAGCGCTGAAGCATCGCCGGGATCGGCCAACACCGCGGCCGCAGCCACCGCGCCGAGCGCCGCGGCACCGATCGGCGGCCGGGGCGGCGCTGGCCGCGTCTGCCGCAGGCTGCGCACGACGCCGGAGGCCACCGCGGTCAGCGCCGCCCAGCCGAGCAGCGCGACGATCAGTGCCGGCAGGCCGCCGCCGTGCGGAACCGTCAGCAGCGCGGCGACCGCGACGGAAGCGCAGGCCAGCAGCACGCCGCGGCGGGCCATCGGGCTCAGGCCGTCGCGGGTCGCGATCGTCGCCACCGCCCCCAATACCAGCAGCCACGATGCGACCAGCCCGAACGCCTGGCCGACGCCGGCGGCGAGCGGCCAGCCGAGCGCGCCGATGCCGACCCAGCCGGCGAGCAGCAATGCCCAGGCTGCCGCACGCGCGGTGAACAGCCGGGCATCGCCGGACGCGTTCACGTCGCGGACCTCGTGTCGCGGCTCATGTCGCCGCTTCCCGCAGCGCCGCCGGCCAGCTCAGCACGTGGCCGGTCTGCTCGGTGAACCGCGCCAGGTCCTCCGGCGTATCGAGATCGACCCGATAGCGATGGTTGTCGGTATCGAACCACCGGATGCGTTGCGGATTGCGCTCGCGCCAGCGTCGGCAGGCACCGTCGGAGGTGCCCGACAACCATTCATCGCGCAGCGCCGCGTCGAAGACGATCGGGTTGCCCGGTTGGCTGCGGCCGTCGGCATCGGTGACGCGCGGCACGACCATCGCCGCATCGCCGCGCTGCTTGAAGCAGCCGATCAGGTCGCTGACGTCCTGCGCGCCGATCAGCGGCTGGTCGGCCAGCGCGACGATCACCGCATCGAGCGACGGCGACAGCGCGCGCAGCCCGCACAGCACCGACGACGCCTGGCCGTCGTCGGGCGACGGATTGCGGGCGAGCGAGATCGGCAACGTGCGCACCACCGCCTCGACCGCGTCCGCATGATGGCCGAGCACGACGACGACCTCGTCGACGCCCGCCCCCGACAGCGCGATGAGCTGCCGCATCACCAGCGGCACGCCGCCGAGCTCCAGCAGCGCCTTCGGCCGTCCGCCCATCCGCGAGCCGGCGCCGGCGGCCAGCACCACCGCGCCTACCGTCATCCGCCGGTACAGGCCGCTGTTCTTGAAGATGCAGCCCATGTCAGTAGCGCCCGGCTGCCAGCAGGTCCGGTGCATGCGCTGGACGACGCGCCAGCGAACATGGTGAGCATGCGGGTCGTTTCATCTCAAGGCCTCGATCAGTTCGGGAAGTACCGCGCGCAGGCTGTCCAGGTCGGCGGCCGGTGCGAGCAGGTCCAGGTGCGGCAATGCCGCCTGCATGCCCTGGCTCACCGGCGCGTAGCCGGGCTGACCGATCAGCGGATTCAGCCAGACGATCCGGCGTGCCCTGCCGCGCAGATGCGCGAGCGCCGCCGACAGCCGCGCCGGCTCGCCGGTGTCGTAGCCGTCGCTGAGGATCACGATCGCGGTGCGCGAGTGCACGACGTCCGGCGCATGGTCGCGATTGAACTGCTCCAGGCTTTCGCCGATCCGCGTGCCGCCGGCCCAGCCCTGGGCGAGCAGATGCAGCCGTTCCTGCGCGCGCCACGGGTCGGCATCCTGCAGTGCGCGGGTGACCGCGGTGACCCGGGTGTGGAAGATGTAGCTGTGGACGTCGGTCAGCTCGCCGGCGAGCGCCCGCGCCAGCCGCAGGTAGAAGAAGCTGTACAACGCCATCGACCGGCTGACGTCGATCAGCAGCACCAGCCGCGGTTGCACCCGCCGGCGGTCGCGCCAGGCCAGCTCGAACGGCGTGCCGCCGCTGCCGATGCTGCGGCGTATCGTCGTCGGCAGATCGAGCCGCCGGCCCGACGCCGACCAGGTGTCGCGGCGCAGCCGGATCGGCCGCAGCTCGCGCGCGAGGCGCCGCATCAGTGCCTCGATGTCCAGCAGGTGCTCGCGTTCGGTCAATGTGCGGAAGTCGGCCGAGCTCAGCACCTCGTCGCGGCTCGCGCTGCGGCGGTTGTGCGTGCGGTCGTCGTCGGTGGTCGCATCGCCGTCATCGGTCGCCGGTTCGCTGCCGGCCGCCGGCGCGCGGCCTTCCGTCTCACGGCGCTGCGGCCGCTGCCAGGTGTTCGCGGGCAGGAACCAGGCATCGAACAGCGGATCGAAGCGGCGCCATTCGTCGCCGCGGCCGCACAGCAGCGCCTTCAGGCTCCAGCGCAGCACGTCCGCATCGAGGATGCCGACCTGTTGCGCGGTCCGCAGCACTTCGACCGGGTCGTTGCCGCCGATGCCGAAGCCATTGGCGCGCAGGAACGACGGGAACTGCGCGAGGCGGTCCGCGGCCCGTTGGCCGAGTGCCGCCACCGAGGTGCATGCAGCGCCCGGGTGCGGCAAAGTCGGCGTGGCGGTCATCGCGGTGCCGCTCCGGCGGCCGAGGCCATCGAGATGCACTCGACAGGCCCAGGGAGGGCCCGTCTGGAGCCCGTCAGGTCATGCGGACCCTCCCTTGAACGCAGAGGATGTCGATCACCTCGATGGCGATGCCCGGCCAGGGCTGCGACGGCTCGTTGCGCTGCCCGGACGTGACCAGATCGTTCCATTTCAGACTCAGCAGGCGGCGGCCAGCCGCGCGACGACTTCCCGCGGGAACGCCGCGCGATCGTCGCGGGTCTTGATCAGCGCGCTCAGCGTGTCCAGCAGCCGCTCGACACCGGCGGCGTCGATGACCCGAACATCGAGCCGCAGCAGCGCGGCCGCCCAGTCGAGCGTCTCGGCGATGCCGGGCTTCTTCTGCAGCTCCATGCGCCGCACCGCCTGCACGAACGCGACGATCTGCCGGGCCAGCGCCTGCGGCGCGTCGGGCAGCTTCAGGCCGACGATCGCCAGTTCCTTGTCGTGGTCGGGATAGTCGATGAACTGATAGAGGCAGCGCCGGCGCAGCGCATCGGACAGCTCGCGGGTGCCGTTGGAGGTGATCACCACCAGCGGCCGGCTGGTGGCGCGGATCGTGCCCAGCTCGGGGATCGACACCTGGAAGTCCGACAGCAGCTCCAGCAGGTAGGCCTCGAACGCGGTGTCGGCGCGGTCGACCTCGTCGATCAGCAGCACCACCGGCGATTCGCTGGTGATCGCCTGCAGCAGCGGCCGCTCGAGCAGGTAACGCGCCGAGAAGATGTCCTGCTCCTTCTGCGCGATGCCGCGCTCGTCGTGCTCCAGCAGCTTGATCGCCAGCAACTGGCGCTGGTAGTTCCATTCGTACAGCGCCGCATGCACGTCCAGCCCTTCGTAGCATTGCAGCCGGATCAGCGGCGCGCCGCGCAGCCGGGCTAGCACCTTGGCGACCTCGGTCTTGCCGACGCCGGCATCGCCTTCGAGCAGCAGCGGCCGGCCCAGGTCCTGCATCAGCAACAGCGCGGCCACCAGGCCGTGCTCGGCGACGTAGCCGGCCTGGGCGAGATCGCGCTTCAGCGCGACCACCTCGGCCATCCTGTCGTGCGGACCGTCCCCGGTCATGTCTTCCGGGCCGAGAACAGGTCGCGCAGCCAGCTCTTGAAGACCGCCCACATCAATGCGAAGCCGTCGAGCGATGCCGGCTCGTCGGCGGGCCGAGCCTCCGGCGATGCGCGGATCGTTGCAGGAGGGGGGGCCGTCGGGGATTGTGGAACCGACCGCGCAGCGGTTGACGGTGCCGCCGACGGCATCGACGTTCGGGCCGAAGCGCCCGGCGCCGCACCGGGTGCCTCGCCGCCGTCCGCCCGTCCGGACCTTTCGACTCCGTCCGCCCGCAGTCCCGCGTCGACCGTCGTCGCGGCCTGCTGTGCCTGCAGCGCCGCGACCTTCGCCGCCAGGTTCGCGGCGAACTGCTTCAGGATCTGGTCGGCGACCGAGTCGATCATCCGTCCGCCGAACGCCGCCGCCTTGCCGCTCATCGACACTTCGCTGTTGCCCACCAGCGTGCTGCTCAGCTCGTCGACCGTCTCGACCCGCGCGGTCAGGTCCATCGTCGCCGCCGAGCCGCCGGTGGCGTCGGTGCCGGTGCCGATCAGCCGCAGCGTGCGGGTGGCCGCATCGAGCTCGCGCACCTCCACGTCGCCGCGGAACGACAGCGCGGCCGGTCCGAACTTCACCGACACCGTGCCCTTGTAGTGCGTGTCGTCGGTGCGCGCGGTGATCCGGGCGCCCGGCAGGCACGACGTCACCGCCTCGATGTCCTGCAGCAGCGTCCAGGTCGTGGCCGCTGCGCCGGGCATCGCGAACACCTTTTCGAACGTGACCTTCATCGCCGGTCCAGCCCCAGCTCATGGCACTTCTGCCAGACGCGCCAGGCGCTGTGCGGCATGTCCATGTGGGTGACGCCCAGGTGCGCGAACGCATCGATGACCGCATTGCTGAAGCACGGGATGCCGCCGACGTGCGGCGATTCGGCGACGCCCTTGGCGCCGATCGGGTGGTGCGGGCAGGGCGTCACCGTGTGATCGGTCTCCCACTTCGGCGTTTCCATCGCGGTCGGCAGGAAGTAGTCCATCAGGCTGTTGCCCAGATGGTTGCCGTTCTCGTCGAACGGGATCTGCTGCCCCATCGCCACCGCGAACGCCTCGGTCAGGCCGCCGTGGATCTGCCCTTCGATGACCATCGGATTGATCCGGGTGCCGCAGTCGTCGAGTGCATAGAAGCGGCGCACCGCCACCTCGCCGGTGTAGCGATCGATGTCGACGACGCACAGGTAGGCGCCGAATGGGTAGGTCATGTTCGGCGGGTCGTAGTACGCCACCGCGTTCAGCCCCTGCTCCATGCCCGGCGGCAGGTCGTGGGTGTGCGACACCAGGCAGATCTCCTTCATCGTCTTGCTCTGGCCCGGGTTGCCCTTGACCTTGAAGCGGTCGATCTCCCACTCCAGATCGCCTTCGGCCACCTCCAGCAGGTGGGCGGCGATCTTCTTCGCCTTGTCCTTGATCTTGCGGGCGGCCTGCGCGGTGGCCGCGCCCGATACCGGCGTGGAGCGCGAGCCCCAGGTGCCCGCGCCGTACGGCGCCTTGTCGGTGTCGCCTTCTTCTACGACGATGTCGCTGGCCGGCAGCCCGAGCTCGGTCGCGATGATCTGCGCATAGGTCGTCGCATGGCCCTGGCCCTGCGTCATCGTGCCCAGCCGGGCGATGACGCCGCCGGTCGGATGCACGCGGATCTCGCAGCTGTCGAACAACCCGATGCCGAGGATGTCGCAGACCTTGGTCGGCCCGGCGCCGACGATCTCGGTGAACGTCGCCAGGCCGATGCCCATCAGCTCGCCGCGCGCCCGCTTCTCCGCCTGCTCGCGGCGCAGCCCTTCGTAATCGACCGCCTTCAGCACCCGCTCGAGCGCGGTGCCATAAGCACCGCTGTCCAGCGTCCAGCCGAACGCCGTCGTGTACGGGAACTGTTCGTCGCGGACGAAGTTGCGCCGGCGGATCTCGGCCTTGTCGACGCCGATCTTCATCGCCAGCACGTCCATCATCCGCTCGATCAGGTAGATCGCCTCGGTGACCCGCAGCGAGCAGCGGTAGGCGACGCCGCCCGGCGCCTTGTTGGTGTACACCGCATCGACGCGGCAGTAGGCGTTCGGAATCGCGTACGAACCGGTGCAGATCGAGAAGAGCCCGGCCGGCAGCTTGGTCGCCGACACATGGGAATTGAACGCGCCGTGATCGGCCAGCGCGGTGAAGCGCAGCCCCTTGATGCGGCCGTCGCGATCGGCGGCCAGCTCGCCCACGCCGTGATAGTCGCGCGCAAAGCCGGTCGTCGAGATGTTGTCGATCCGCGACTCGATCCACTTGACCGGCACGCCGGTGACGATCGATGCGACGATCGCGACGACGTAGCCGGGATAGACCGGCACCTTGTTGCCGAAGCCGCCGCCGATGTCGCCGCCGACCACGCGGATCTTGCTCTCGGCGATGCCCGACAGCATCGCCAGCACGGTGCGCACCAGGTGCGGCGCCTGCGACGTCAGATAGACCGTCAGATAGCCGGTGGCCTTGTTGAACGATGCGACGCAGCCGCAGGTCTCCAAGGGACACGGATGCACGCGCGGATTGAGGATCTCCTCGCGCACCGTGACCTCGGCGCCGCTGAATGCCGCATCGGCCGCCGCCTTGTCGCCGGCCTCCCAGGTGAAGATGTGGTTCGGATGGGTGCGCGGCCCGTGCCCGACCTCCTTCTTGTCGGCGATGTCCTCGCGGATCACCGGCGCATCGGGCGTCATCGACTTCTTCGGATCGACGATCGCCGGCAGCTCCTCGTAGTCGACCTCGACCAGCGCCGCGCCGTCGGCCGCCGCATAGCGGTCGGCCGCCAGCACCATCGCCACCTCCTGCATCTGGAAGCTGACCTTCCCGTCGGCCAGCACCGCCTGCACGTCCCCGCCCAGCGTCGGCATCCAGTGCAGGTTCACCGGCTTCAGGTCGTCGGCGGTCAGCACCGCGACGACGCCGGGGCAGGCGAGCGCCTGCGTCTTGTCGATGTTGCGGATGCGGGCATGCGCGTACGGGCTGCGCACGATCGCGCCGAACAGCATGCCGGGCAGCTTGATGTCGTCGACATAGCTGCCCTGGCCGCGGATGAAGCGCGCATCCTCCTTGCGTAGCAGCGACGTGCCAACGCCCTGCAGGGACTGTTCGCGCTGCTCGATATCGGACAGGTCACCCATGGATGTCTCCGTTGATTGCCATCGTCGGGAAGCGGCTGATGGCCGCGGATCAGGCTGTCGTCGCGGCTTGCAGCTTGCGTGCCGCCGCCTGCACCGCCTTCACGATGTTCTGGTAACCCGTGCAGCGGCACAGGTTGCCGGCGATCCCGTAGCGGATCTCCTGCTCGGTCGGGTTCGGATTCTCCTGCAGCAGCCGATAGGCGCGCGTGATCATGCCCGGCGTACAGTAGCCGCACTGCAGCCCGTGCTCCTCGTGGAACGCCTGCTGCAATGCATGCAGCACGCCGCCCTTCTCCAGTCCTTCGATCGTCGTCAGCGACGCGCCGTCGCACTGCACCGTCAGCATCGTGCAGGCTTTCACCGACATGCCGTCCACATCGACGGTGCAGGCGCCGCAGTGCGAGGTCTCGCAGCCGATGTGCGGCCCGGTGTGCGCCAGCCGCTCACGCAGCGTGTGGATCAGCAGCTCGCGCGACTCGACCGTCACGCCGACCTGCTTGCCGTTCAGTTCGAAGGACACCTGGTGTGTGCTTGCCATCTGCTGCTCCGCCTGCTCGTTGTTTTGTCAGTTTCGTGCGACTTTTGGTCCACTGCCGTCCGTGTCGTCCCGGAGATCTTGCGCGCCGTCATCTGCCCTGAAGCGCGCGGTCATATGCGGCCCGCAACGCCCGGCGCGTCATCTCGCCGCACATCGCGCGCTTGTAGGCCTCGTCGCCGCGCTGGTCGGCCATCGGTTCGCTGGCCGCCATCGCGAGCCTTGCGGCCTCGGCCACCGCGGCTTCGTCGAACGGCTTGCCGATCAGGTGCGCCTCGGCGTCGCGCACCTTGATCGCGGCCGGTCCCGCATTGGTCAGCGCGATGCTGGCGTGCGCGACCTTGCCGTCCTGCAGCCGCAGCAGCGCCGCCGTCGCCGCGGTCGCGAAGTCGCCGGTCTTGCGCTTCAGCTTGCGGTACGACCAGCCAGTGCCGGCCGGCGGAATCGGAATCCGGATCTGCGTCAGGATCTCGTTCGGCTCGAGCAGGGTCGAATAGAGACCGAGGAAGAAGCCGTCGGCCTTGACGACCCGCTCGCCCTCCGGGCCCTGCAGCACGAACGACGCATCGAGCGCCAGCATCAGCGCCGGATGATCGTTGCCGGGGTCGCCGTGCGAGATGTCGCCGCCTATCGTGCCGCGGTAGCGCACCTGCGGGTCGGCGATCCAGCCTGCGCCTTCGACCAGCAGCGGCACCTTGCCGGCCAGCAGCGGCGAGTTCAGGATCTGATGCTCGGTGGTCATCGCGCCGATCCGGATCTCGTCGCCGACCTGCTCGATGCCGCGCAACGCGTCGATGCGGTTCAGATCGACCAGATGGGCCGGCTGCGCGAAGCGCAGCTTCATCATCGGCAGCAGGCTGTGACCGCCGGCCAGCAGCTTGGCGTCGGGGCCCAGGCTGCCCAGCAGCGAGATCGCCTCGCCGACCGAACGGGGCGCGTGATAGTCGAAGACCGGCGGAATCATCGCGGGCGTCTCCTTCCGTTTGTCATCGGGTCGCCGAGACCCTGGCATGCGAGCCGTCATGCACCGGCGCAGGCCGGGCACGTCGGATCCCTCCATCGGAAAGCTAGCTCAGCCGCGAGCGGCTGCCGGGCGGCGATGCACGAAATGCGGCGCGCCGCGCACGAGCTGCGGTTGCGGCCGCACGAACGGCGGCATCGGCTTTGGGCATCGGTCTGCGGGGTCGATTCGCTGCGTGGTCGCGGCTCGCAAGCGCGGCGGCCGGCCGACCGGGCGCCGGCAGTTCGATCCCCTCGCCAGCGGATCGATCAGCTCTCGCTGATGCCGAGCTCCTGCAGCAGCCGCGCGACGCTTGTGCGCGCAACCGGCAGCGCCGCCTCCTCGTGACGGAACTTCAACGTCACCCGGCCATCGTCGCGCAGGATCTGCTCGGCATGATCGAGATTGACCAGGTAGCTGCGGTGAATCCGCAGGAACGACTTGCCCTCGAGCCGGCTCTCGAGGTCGCCTATCGTCAGATTGCAGAAGCTGGTGCCGCGCTCGGTGTTGACCCAGGTGTAGTGACCCTCGGCGCGGAAATAACAGACGCTGTCGACGTCGACCAGCACGATCCGGTTGCCCGACACCGTCGGGATCTTCTGCAACTGGCGCTTGGCGTCGGGCCGGTGGACCGCCGGTTCGTCACGGCTCACCGCCTCGGTGATGTCGTAGAACACCAGCGTGTAGCCGACCGTTTCGTCCTGCGCGTCCGACATCTTCGCGACCTTGATCAGCAGCACCCGCTCGGGGATGTTGATGATCATCGTCATCAGCGGCGGATTGCTGACCGGGCATTCGGTCTGGTCGATCAGGAACCTGACTTTCGACTGCGAACGCTCGGGATGGAACGACAGCACGATCTTCTCGAACGGCTGCTTCTCCTCGACCGGCAGCACGCGGCGGGCGAAGCTGTTCATCGCCCGGACCTTCAGGTGCCTGTCGAGCTGGACCAGCCCGACGTCGGACCGCTCGAGCAGGTAGAGCGGGCTGCCGTGCTGGGTGCGGATGTCCATCGGCGATGTCTCCTCGCGGCCGGCCGCGTCGGGATATTAGAGCAGCATGCGCGGCGGTCCGCCAGATCGCTGCAGTCCGCCGCCCGTGCTGACCCGGCATCCGCGAGGCCCCGTGCGGCTCCCCCTCGTCACGGCCCGCCATTCCCGACATCTTGCAAGGGGAAGGCATCGGGAACGACGCTTGCCGTTCACTCGGTCCCGTTCTGGAAACCGGCTGGCGCGACGCCGGCGGTTCGTCTTCCCAGAGGAGTGTGCAATGCCTCGCTACGGACTTCGCTCGTACGACCTGTCGGACCCGGTCCCGCCTGCGCGGCCCCAGCCGTCGGGGCCGCCGGCCGAGCGGACGATGCCCGGAGACCGGCTGCGCCCCAACGAGATGGACTGGGAGCCCGGCCGCCGCGGCCGGGCGCCGTTCGAACCCGCCCGCCGCGGTGTGCGCCGGGGAACGACGCCGCAGCGGCACCGCTGATTTTCCGTCCGCCGCAGCGATGCCGAGACGCCGGGCCGAGCGCTGACGCAGCGCGGGAACGGCCGTCTCGCTGACACGCTGCCCGTCACCTTTCGCACGGTCCGTCTGGAGCCCGTCAGGCTATGCGGGCCCTCCCCAGGGTTATCCCTGCAACCCGCACACTTGCACTAAGGAGCTATATAGGACTATAGTGCCACTACCCACCACCCCACCCACTCCGTCACCGCCATGAATGCCGTCGTCGAACAGCTACGCCCGATGAACCGGGATGCCGTGCATGCGGGTGCCGCGGCCGCTCCCAAGATCGCATTCCGCAATGTCAGCAAGCTGTACGGAGGGGTCGGCCGTCATGCCAAGCCGACGCTCGCGCTCGACAGCCTGGACATCGCCATCCGCCCCGCGGAGATCGTCACGGTGCTCGGCCCCACCGGCTGCGGCAAGTCGTCGACGCTGAACATCATCGCCGGCTTCGAGATGCCCTCCAGCGGCGTCGTCACGCTGGACGGCAAGCCGATCGAGGGGCCGGGCCCCGACCGGGCGGTGGTGTTCCAGCAGCCGTCGCTGTTTCCCTGGCTGAACGTGTTCGACAACGTCACGCTCGGCGTGAAGTGCCGGGGCACGCCGCGTGACCAGTACACCGCGCGGGCGATGCATCTGCTCGGCGAAGTGGGGCTCGCAGGGTTCGAGCATCACTACCCGTATCAGCTTTCGGGCGGCATGCAGCAGCGCGTGCAGATCTGCCGCGCGCTGGTTTCCGAGCCCAAGGTGCTGCTGATGGACGAGCCGTTCGGCGCGCTGGACTACCAGACCCGCATCTCGATGCAGGAGCTTCTGCTGAAGCTGTGGCAGGAGTATCAGCCGACGATCTTCTTCATCACCCACGACGTGTCGGAGGCGATCTTCGTGGCCGACCGCGTGCTGGTGATGAGTCGCCGTCCGGGCCGCATCAAGGTCTCGGCGCAGGTCGAGGCCGAGAAGCCGCGTGATGCCGGTTTCCTCACGGCACCCGGGTTCATCGAGCTGCAGCGCGAGCTGCTGCACGCGGTGCAGGAGGAAGTGCGCGCCAATGCGGGCGGCGGCGGCGCGGACGCGCATTGACCGGTTCCGCCACACCAAGAACGACAGGAGACAGACATGCTGCGATGGTTTCGATACTGGCTTGCCGCCATGCTGCTGCCGGCCTTGCTGGCGGCGCCTGCCGCTGCGCAGGCGCAGGCGCCGCTGAAGTTCAGATGGGGCATTCCCACCGCCAACTACTACGCGGTGCTGGTCGCGCGTGACCAGGGCCTGTTCAAGGAGGCCGGCCTCGACCCCGAATTCTTCGTCTTCGCGTCCGGCGCGCCGATGCTGGCCGGTCTGAAGAGCGAGAGCCTGGACGTGATCACCACCGGCCTGGCCACGGTGTTCGCGCTCGGCCAGAACATCCCGCTCAAGCTGATCTACTGGGAATTGGATCATGCCGCCGCCGAGGGGCTGATCGTCGATAAGAAGAGCGGCCTGACCGGCGTGGCGGATCTGCCGAAGGCCAAGGCCATCGGAGCGCCGTCGGGCACCTGCGCGCAGGTGAGCCTGATCCTGATCGCGCGCAAGCTGGGCATCAAGTACACCGATCTCAACGTCGTCAACATCGCGCCGCCGCTGTACGGGAACGCGTTCTCCAGCGGCGCGATCCAGGCCGGCGTCGCCTGGTCGCCGTGGTCGGCCACGCTGGCCAATGCCGGTTACAAGATCACCAACTGGGCGACCGACTACACGCCGGAGGGCGGGGTGTGTCCCGGCATGACCGGAGGGCGTCCGGCCTTTCTGAACGCCAACCCGGACCTGGGCCTGAAACTCGTGCAGGTGAAGGCCAAGGCGATGCAGATGATCGCGGCCAACCCGAACCTGGGGATCGACGCACTCGTCAAGCACCTGGGCATCTCGCGCGAGGTGGCCAAGGCGTCGTTCGATCGCGAGTTCTCCCGCATTCCGACGCTGGAGCAGCAGATCGATCCGGCCTCGCCTTTCTCGCTGACGGCCAAGGAGGGCGGCCTGGCGAGGAAGCTCGCGGTCGCCAGCGAAGCGCTCGCCGCCGGCGGCACGATTCCGCAGCCGCTCACCGCCCGTCAGATCACCGATGCGATCGACCCGAGCTACCTGCAGCGCTACCAGAAAGGGGAACGCAAGTGAGCGCCGCACGTCCCGGCGTCGAGGCGGCGCCCGGCCAGCGACGCAAGGTTCCGCTGGTCGCGTGGTCGGCCGGCACCGTGGTGACGTTGGCGGTCCTGTGGTTCGCGATCACCGCCGCCAAGGTGGTCGGCCCCGACTATCTGCCCACGCCCCAGGGCATGTGGAACGAACTGGTCGGGCTGCTCGAGAACGGCTACAAGGGCAAGACGCTGTGGGCGCACATCTTCACGAGCCTCGGCCGCACGCTGTCGGGCTTCGCGCTCGGCGTGCTGCTGGGCGTGCCGCTGGGGCTGCTGTCGGGCTACAGCAAGGTGATCGGCGCGATCATGGCGCCGGTGATGGGCTTCGTCCGGCCGATCCCGCCGATCGCCTTCATCCCGATGGCGGTGCTGTACTTCGGCCTCGGCGAAACCGGCAAGGTCGTGCTGATCCTGTTCACCGCGTTCAACTACGCGTTCGTGAACGCCCATGCCGGCGCCTCGACGGTGCCGATCGCTTACTACCGTGCGGCCGAGTCGATCGGCCTGACGCCGACGCAGATCTTCTTCCGCGTGGTGCTGCCGGCCGCCGTGCCGCAGATCTTCACCGGCATGAAGGTCGCGATGGCGTTGTCGTGGGCGGTGGTCGTGGCCGCCGAGCTGGTCGGCGCGCAGGCGGGCCTGGGCTTCATGATCTCCGACGCCGCGCAGTTGTTCCGCATCCCGGTGGTGTTCATCGGCATCGCGCTGATCGGCGCGATCGGCCTCGGGCTCAACGTGCTGCTGTCCGCCGGCGAGCAGCGGCTGGTCCACTGGAGAGGCCGCTGATGGACTACCCTCGGGAGCTGGCGCTGTTCGTTGCCGGCGAGTGGCGGGGTGCGGCCGGCCGCGACACCGTTGGCGTCGTGAACCCGGCCAGCGGCGAGACGCTGGCCCGGTTGCCGGTCGCCACCGCGGCCGACATCGATGATGCGATCGGTGCCGCGCAGGCGGCGTTCCCGGCCTGGGCCGCGCAGAGCCCATGGCAGCGGGAAGCGGTGTTGCGCCGGGCCGCGGCGCTGATCACGGATCGCCGCGACCGGATCGCCGCGCTGCTGACGCTGGAGAACGGCAAGCCGCTGGCCGACTCGCAGGGCGAGCTCGATCGCGTGATCGAAACGATGATCTTCTGCGCCGAGGAAGGCAAGCGCACCTATGGCCGGCTGATGCCGTCGCGCGCCGCCGGGCTCGAGCAGTTCCACGTCAAGCGCCCGGTCGGCCCGGTCGGCGCATTCGTGCCGTGGAACTTTCCGGCGGTGCTGGCGATGCGCAAGGTCGCCGCGGCGCTGGCGGCCGGCTGCACCGTGGTGCTGAAGCCGGCCGAGGAGTGCCCGGCTGCCTGCATCGAGCTGGTGCGGGCGATGATCGATGCCGGTCTGCCGGCCGGCGCGCTCAACCTGCTCTACGGCGTGCCGTCGCAGATCAGCGAACGGGTGATCGATGCCGAACCGATCCGGAAGATCTCGTTCACCGGATCGGTCGCGGTGGGCCGGATGCTGGCCGCGCGCGCCGGCGAGCGGCTCAAGCCGGCGACGATGGAGCTGGGCGGCCATGCGCCGGTGATCGTGTTCGACGACGTCGACGTCGCCAAGGTGGCCGCCGCCTGCGTCGGCTTCAAGTTCCGCAACGCCGGCCAGGTGTGTCTGTCGCCCAGCCGGTTCTACGTGCACGAGCGCATCCTGCCGGAGTTCGCCGAGCGCTTCGCCGCGGCCGCCAGGGCATTGAAGGTCGGCGACGGTCTGGCGGCCGGCACGCAGATGGGGCCGCTGAACAACCCGCGCCGGCTGCAGGCCGCGCAGAGCCTGGTCGAGGATGCGCTCGACCGCGGCGCGCATGCGCTGGCCGGCGGCAGACGGCTCGGCGAGCGCGGCTTCTTCTTCGCACCCACCGTGCTGACGGACATCGACCCGGCCGCGCGGCTGCTGCACGAGGAGCCGTTCTGCCCGATCGCGCCGCTGATGCCGTGGCGCGAGCTGGACGACGTGATCACGCGGGCCAATGCCACGCCGTTCGGCCTGGCCGCCTACGCCTTCACGAACCGGCTGGATCGCGCGCATGCCTTCGCCGAGCGCTTGGAGGCGGGCTGGATCGGCATCAACAGTTTCACTCCGGCGCTGGCGGATGCGGCGGTCGGCGGCATCAAGCACAGCGGGCTCGGCTACGAGGGCGGCCCCGAGGGGCTGGACGCCTACCTGCAGGCACGCTTCGTCAGCCGTTCCAACCTTGCCACCTGACTGCGGAAAACAACCCCTATGAGCGAGACCAAACCCCTGAGCTACCGCGGCTACTACGAGCGCGCCGTTCCCGGTCCGGACCTCGAGCTGACGAGCACCGACCCGGGCACCCCGATGGGCGAGCTGATGCGCCGCCACTGGCAGGCCGTCTGCCTGTCGGAGGAGCTGACCGACGTGCCGAAGGCGATCCGCATCCTCGGTGAGGACCTGGTCGCGTTCCGCGACAAGAGCGGCGACGTGGGCGTGATGCATCGCCACTGCGCCCACCGCGGCGCGTCGCTGGAGTTCGGCATCGTCTCCGAGCACGGCATCCGCTGCTGCTACCACGGCTGGCACTATGGCATCGACGGCACGCTGCTCGACGCCCCCTGCGAGCGGGACGCGACGCGGCTCAGGCAGACCGTCAGCCAGGGCGCCTATCCGGCGCTCGAGCGCGACGGCCTGGTGTTCGCGTACATGGGGCCGCCAGAAGAGAAGCCGCCGTTTCCGAACTTCGACACCTTCACCCAACCCAAGGGCACCCGCATGGTGCCGTTCTCGAACGTCTATCCGTGCAACTGGCTGCAGGTGTACGAGAACATCATGGACCACATGCACACCGCGGTGCTGCACAACAAGATGGTGGCCGAGGGCGTGGACGCGGCGACCGCCGACGGCGTCTCGCTGGAAGGGTTCGGCGACATGCCGGTGATGCAGTGGGAGGCCACCCGCAACGGCAACGGCATCGTCTTCATCGCCAGCCGCCGGCTGCCGGAGGACAAGGTCTGGGTGCGGATCACCGAGATGATCCTGCCCAACTTCCTGCAGATCGGCTCGCTGCTGCCGACCGCCGCGCGCGAACGCCATTCCACCGCCGGCTGCACCCGGTGGAGCGTTCCGGTCGATGACCGCAACATGATCATCTTCGGCTATCGTCATTTCAACGCCGAGGTCGATCCGGACGGCCTCGGCGACGAGAGCGAGTGCGGCGTCGACAAGATCGACTTCCTGGTCGGCCAGACCGGCGGACGGCCTTACGAAGTGGCGCAGCGCGCGCCGGGCGACTGGGAGGCGATCTGCAGCCAGCGGCCGATCGCGGTGCACGCGAAGGAGCATCCGGCCGGCTCCGACGTCGGCGTCTACCTGCTGCGCAAGCTGCTGCGCGAGCTGGTGCGCGGCAAGACCGCGCCCGATCCGCTGCATGCCCGCCTGCTGGCCGAAGGCAAGACCCTGCCGATCTATGCGCAGGATTCGGTGCTGCGCCTGCCCGAGCTGCCCGCTTCCGAAGACCGCCGGCAACTGCTGATGATGGGCAAGCGGGTGCTGGAGATCATGCGCTCGGCCGATGCGCTGCCGCCCGAGCAGCGCGACGCGCACGTGCGTCGCGAGCTCGACCAGCTCGACGGCGGGCTGACCGTGCGGCAGCCGGCCACCGCCTGAACGAGCGGCCGGCGAGGACAAGCCCATCATGCTGCCGTTGCGCGTCCGATCGGTGACCTGGGAGGCGCAGGACATCCTGTCCTTCGAGCTCGTCGATCCGGCGGGCGCCCCCTTGCCCGCGGTCGAGGCGGGCGCGCACCTGGACGTGCGCGTGCCCGGCGGGCTGATGCGGCGATACTCGCTGTGCCAGGCGCCGTCGCGGCGCGACCACTGGCGCATCGCGGTGCTGGCCGTGGCCGGCGGCCGCGGTGGATCGCGCGCGATGCACCGTGACGTGCGCGCCGGGCAGATCATCGAGGTGGCCGGGCCCCACAATTTCTTTCCGCTGAATCGCCAGGCGCGGCACACGGTGCTGCTGGCGGGCGGAATCGGCATCACGCCGCTGCTGGCGATGGCCGAGCAGCTTGCCGAAGACGGCGCGAGCTGGGAGCTGCACGTCTGCACCCGCAGCGCCGAGCGCACGCCGTTCGCCCGCCGGATGACGGCACCGCCGTTCGAGGGCCGGGTGCGGCTCCATCATGACGGCGGCGATCCGGCCAAGGGCCTGGCGCTTGCCGGGCTGCTCGCCGAACCGCGCGCCGGCACCCATCTGTACTACTGCGGTCCCGCGGGCTTCATGCAGGCGGCGAAGGCCGCGAGCGCGCATTGGCCGGCCGGCACCGTCCACTTCGAATACTTCGGCGCCGAGCCGGCCGCCGCCAGCGCTGGCACGCCGTCGGGCGAGGGCGGCACCTCGATCGTGCTGAAGAAGAGCGGTCGCACGATTCCGGCGGCGCTCGACGCGACCGTGCTGCAGGCGCTGCGCGCCGCCGGCGTCGAGATCCCGACTTCATGCGAAGCGGGCGTCTGCTCGACCTGCGCGACGGACTGGCTCGAAGGCGAGCCCGAACACCACGATCAGGTGCTCGATGATGCCGAGCGGGCTCATCGGCTTCTGGTCTGCTGCGCGCGGCCGGGGCCCAGGCCGCTGGTGCTGGATCTTTGAAGGTTGAGGAAGAACGAAGTGATGAACGATGCAGGATCGCCGGAGGTGGAACTGTTCGAGCTGCTGAAGCGCCCGGACCGCAGCGGCCGGCCGAAGTATCAGCGGCTGGCGCATACGCTGGTGGAGGGAATCAAGCGCGGCGTCTGGCGCCCCGGTGAACGGCTTCCGGCCGAGGACCAGCTCACCACGCTGACGCCGTTCAGTCTGGGCACGGTGCAGCGTGCGCTGCGCGACCTTGCCGACCAGGGGCTGGTCGAGCGGCGGCATGGTCTGGGCAGCTTCGTCGCCGACCGGCCGCGGCGGCTCCACGACCCCTGGCATTGCCGCTTCCTCGACGACGACGGCGAAACCGTCCTGCCGATCTTCTCGCAGGCGCTGCAGCGCGTGGAGGTGGAAGGCGACGGCCCCTGGCGCGTGGTGCTGGCCGGCTCGGCGCGCGTGATGCGGCTGGACCGGATCGTCATCGTCAATGACGAGTTCCGCGTCTTCAGCCGTTTCTACGCCGACCGGGAGCTGCTGGAGCCGATGTGGAAGATGCCGCTGCAGAAGCTGCACGGCGCCAACTTCCGCCAGCTCATCGTCGCCCAATGCAAGCTGCCGATCACGTCCATCATGCGGCAGGTATCGGTGCTGCCGTTCGACGACGAGACCTGCGAGCACATTCAGACCGAGCCCGGTATCCACGGTCTGCGCCTGCAGGCGCTGGCGCGGGCCGGCCGCGACGTCGGCGTGTACTACCAGGAGTTCTTCGTGCCGCCGACGCGCCGGCCCTTGCAGGTCCCCGAATACAACCCCGAGCAGGATTGAGCGCCATGACACGGCCCGCAAAGAACCTCCTGGTGATCATGTCGGACGAGCATTCGCCGAAGATGCTCGGTTGCCATGGGCACGAGATCGTGCAGACCCCGAACCTCGACGCGCTGGCGGCGCAGGGCACGCGTTTCTCGTCGGCCTACTGCACCAGCCCGGTGTGCATCCCGGCGCGCGCCTCCTTCGCGGTGGGCAAGTACATCCACCAGATCGGCTATTGGGACAACGCCGATGCCTACGACGGCGCGACACCGAGCTGGCACCACAAGCTGCGCGATCGCGGGCACGAGGTGGTGTCGATCGGCAAGCTCCATTTCCGGCTGCCGGGCGAGGATCACGGCTTCACCGAAGAACAGATCCCGATGCACGTGATCGAGGGCAAGGGCGATCTGATGGGCCTCGTGCGCAGCGACCTGCCGGTGCGCAAGGGCGCGTACAAGATGGCCAGGTTCGCGGGGCCCGGAGAAAGCCAGTACACCTTCTACGACCGCGAGATCGCGGCCCGCGCGCAGGTCTGGCTGCGCGACAAGGCGCGGCGCGATGCCGGCAGGCCCTGGGTGCTGTTCGTCAGCTTCGTGTGCCCGCACTTCCCGCTGACCGCGCCGCCCGAGCATTTCTACCGCTACTACGATCGCGCGCTGCCGATGCCCAAGCTGTACGGAAAATCCGAGCGGCCGCGTCATCCGTACCTGGTGGACTACGCGAAGAGCTTCAACTACGACGATTACTTCGATGCCGGGACGGTCAAGAAGGCCGTTGCCGGCTACTACGGACTGTGCTCGTTCCTCGACGAGAACGTCGGCAAGGTGCTGCGCGCGCTGCAGGACGCCGGCCTCGCGGACGACACCCGCGTGCTCTACACCAGCGATCACGGCGACAACCTCGGCGCCCGCGGGCTGTGGGGGAAGACCACGTTGTTCGAGGAGGCGGCCGGCGTACCGCTGATCATGGCCGGCGCCGACATCGCCCGCGCGAAGGTGGTCGACACGCCGGTCAGTCACGTCGACTTCTATCCGTTCGTGCTGGATGCCACCGGTCATGCCGAGCCCGGGCTGCGCGAAGGCTTTCCCGGCGTGTCGCTGTTCGACATCGCCGACGGCGCGAAGCCCGACCGCAGCGTGCTGGTCGAGTACCACGGCATGGGCTCGACCTCGGGCGCCTTCATGATCCGTCACGGCAAGTGGAAGTTCATCCACTACTCCCGCTACCCCGGCCAGTTGTTCGATCTCGAGGCGGACCCCGAAGAACTGCGCGATCTGGCGGCCGACCCGCGATACGCGGCCGTCGTGGAAGAGTGCCGCCGGCGGCTGCAGGCGATCTGCGATCCCGACGAGGTGGATGCCCGCGCGCGTTCCCGCCAGGCCGAGCTGCTGGAGGCCAACGGCGGGCGCGAAGCGGTGATCGCCCGCGGCGACCTCGGCTTCACGCCGGCGCCGGGAGCGGTGATCGCGTTCGATTGAGGACATCGCAATGAACGATCGACAGGCCGACTACATCGTCGTCGGCGCCGGCTCGGCCGGCGCCATCGTTGCCACGCGTCTTGCGCAGCGCGGTCGCGGCCGTGTGCTGCTGCTGGAGGCCGGCGTCTCGCGGGAGCGCGACTTCTGGATCAGGGCGCCCATCGGCATCGCCAAGGTCGTCGGCGACCCGCGCTACGTGTGGACCTTCCGCACCGAGCAGCAGGGCTCGCTGGCCGGGCAGAGCGTCTACTGGCCGCGCGGCCGGATGCTGGGCGGCAGCAGCGGCGTCAACGGCACGATCTACGTGCGCGGCGAAGCGGCCGAGTACGACCACTGGCGCGAGCTCGGCAACGCCGGCTGGGGGTACGACGACGTGCTGCCGTACTTCAGGCGCCAGGAGGCCACGACGATCGGCCGCGACGCGTTTCGCGGGCGTGACGGCCCGGTGCACATCGACACGCTGGCCGGCATGCCGGATGCGCTGTCCGATGCGTTCCATGCCGCCTGCGTGGCGGCCGGCATTCCCGCCAACGACGACTACAACGGCGAGCGCTACGAAGGCGTGGGCTACCTGCAGTTGAACACGCGTCGCGGCCAGCGCTGCGACACCGCCACCGCCTATCTGAACGGCTGGAAGCTGCCCGACCTGCAGGTGGAAACGGAAGCGATCGCGCGCCGCGTGCTGTTCGACGGCCGGCGCGCGGTGGGCGTGGAATATCGGCAGGGCGGCCGCGTCGTCCGGGCGATGGCGGCGCGCGAGGTGATCCTGGCCACCGGCCCGGTCAAGTCTCCACAGCTCCTGGAGCTGTCGGGCATCGGCCAGGCGGAGCGACTGCGCTCGCTGGGCATCCCGGTCGTGCATGAGCTGCCCGGTGTCGGCGAGAATCTGATCGACCATGCGCAGACGCGCATCACCTTCCAGGCCGATCGTCCGCTGGGGCTCAACCAGATCGTCGGCCACCCGTGGCGGCAGATGCTGCTGGGGCTGCAGTACCTGACGACGCGCCGCGGCCTGATGGCGACGCCGGCCTTCACGATCCATGCGCTGGCGCGCACCGCCCGCGACATCGCGCTGGGCCGCGCGCGGCCGAGCGTCAAGCTGCAACTGGCGCAGCTCTCCGGCAACGCACGCTTCGAGATGACGACCGGCGGCGCGCCCGGCGCGATGCTCGACGACCATCCCGGCTTCTCGATCGGCTGCTTCCAGCTTCGGCCGGCTTCGCGCGGGTTCGTTCATGTCTCGAGCGCCGATCCGCAGGCCGACCCGCTGATCGATCCGCGCTACCTGGAGGCGGAGGAGGATCGGCTCGATGTCGTCGCGTCGGTGCGGATGGCACGGACGGTGGCGGCGCAGCAGGCGCTGGCTTCGTATGTGGTGCGCGAGACCCGTCCGAGCGCCGCCGTGCAGAGCGACGAGGAGCTGCTGGCCTATGTGAAGCAGTCCGCCACCACGTCGTTCCATCCGGTCGGCACCTGCCGCATGGGGCCGGACCGCCTGGCGGTGGTGGATGCCGAGCTGCGGGTGCACGGCCTGCAGGGGCTGCGCGTGATCGATTCGTCGGTGATGCCGACGATGCCGGCGTCGAACACCAATGCGGCGTCGATGATGATCGGCGAGAAAGGGGCCGATCTGCTGTGCGGCGTGTCCGCCGCGGCATCACGGCGGGAGGCTCGGGCAGCGGACGTCGCGGTCGCAGCCGGGTGACGGTGTACGCTAGCGGTCTTTCCGCCAGGAGACCGCCATGCGCCGAGCCGCCATCGTCAAACCCCTTCGCACCCCCGTCGGCACCTTCGGCGGCAGCCTGCGGCCGGTGCCGGTCGAGCGGCTGGGCGCCGTCGTCGTCGAGGCGGTCGTCAAGGGCAGCGGCATCGATCCGGCGCGCATCGACGACGTGGTGTTCGCGCAGTCGTATGCGAACAGCGAGGTGCCCTGCGTCGGCCGCTGGCTCGCGTTGGAGGCCGGGCTGCCGGTATCGGTGCCGGGCATGCAGCTCGACCGCCGCTGCGGCGGCGGCCTGCAGGCGATCGCCACGGCGGCGATGATGGTGCAGTCGGGTGCCGCCGACGTGGTGCTGGCCGGCGGCGTCGAGAGCATGAGCAACATCGAGTACTACAGCACCGACATGCGCTGGGGCAGCCGCGCGGGCACCGTGAAGCTGCACGACCGGCTGGACCGCGGCCGCGAGCGTTCGCAGCCCGAGAAGCGCTTCGGCCGGATCTCGGGAATGATCGAGACCGCCGAGAACCTAGCGCGTGAGTACGACATCGGCCGCGAGGCCGCCGATGCCTACGCGGTCACCAGCCACCAGCGTGCAGCGGCGGCCTGGGCGGCCGGCCGGTTCGAGGAGGAGGTGGTGCCGGTCACGGTGCCGCAGCGCAAGGGCGATCCGGTGGTGGTCAGGCGCGACGAGGGCATCCGCCCCGACACCAGCATCGAGAGCCTGGCGAAGCTGAAGCCGCTGATGGCCAACGGCGTGGTCACCGCCGGCAATTCGAGCCAGCAGAACGATGCGGCCGCCGCCTGCCTGGTGGTGGCCGAGGACAAGCTGGCCGAGCTGCGGCTGGAGCCGATGGCCTATCTGGTCGGCTGGGCCGCGGCGGGCTGCGAGCCGGCGACGATGGGCATCGGGCCGGTGCCGGCGGTGCGGCGGCTGATGGACCGGCTCGGCATGAAGATCGACCAGATGGATCTGGTGGAGCTGAACGAGGCGTTCGCCTGCCAGGTGCTGGCGGTGCTGCAGGGCTGGGGCTGGAACGACCCGGCGCGGCTCAACGTCAACGGCTCGGGCATCTCGCTCGGCCACCCGATCGGCGCCACCGGCGCGCGCATCCTCACGACGCTGCTGCACGAGCTCAAGCGCCGCAAGGGGCGCTATGCGCTGGAGACGATGTGCGTCGGCGGCGGGCAGGGGGTGGCGGCGGTGTTCGAGCGGGCCTGAGAATCCGCGAGCGAACCCGGCTGAGCACGGCCGCGCGGCGTCGCGCCGGCCTGCGCCGGCTCAACGCTGTCTGGTGCGGCTCGATGCGTTCGATGGGCCGGCGGGCCGGGCTTCATTCGACGACGTCACCCACCCAGACCCGGTCGAAGCTCGCGGCCGCTTCGCGCTGCACGCGGCGCCCCGTCTCGGCCTCGGCGGCTTCGTATTCGCAGATCAGCCGCTTGCGGTCACTGGCGATCAGGCTGCGTTTCCAGGTGACGTTGTAGGCCGCCAGACACGGCCGCTCCCGGTCGGCGACGATCTGCATGTCCTGGTCGGACTGCGGCGTGTCGAAGCTGCGTTCCACGACGATGCGTGCCATGGCGTTCTCCTGTGTCGGTTGAGGGCACGGAAAGCTTAGGCGGCCGGCGTTGGAGCCGGCGTTGGAATGCCGGCCGCCGCCCAGGCGGATGCGGCCCGCGCGCTTGGCGGGCAGTCGTCGGCTGCGTCGATCGCGCGCGCGAGCAGCGTAGTGTCGCCGGTCGCCTTTGCCAGCAGCGCAGTCGCCACGGCGATCTCGGTTCGCCTGCGCAGCGCCCGCGCGCAGGCGAGCGCTTCGGTCGCCTGAACGTGGGCCGATCCGGTGTCGCCGGCGTCGCAGGCCAGCGCCGCCGCCTCGTTCAGCACGTAGGCCAGATGCGCCTTGTCGTCGCGTTCGCGCAGCGCGGCGATGCTGGCGGCGAGCGCCGCGCGGGCGTCCGCGTCGGCAGCCGGGCGGTCGGCGGCGGCACCGGCACCGGCACCGGCACCGCCGCGGCCATCGGCGAGCCGCCGCCGCCGCCGCAGCCGCGACAGCGCGGCGAGCGCCTGCGCGAACGGCGCGCTGTCCTCGCCCATCCGGCGCGCAACGCCGACGATCGCATCGACCTGCATGAGCACGCCGGCATGATCGCCGCGCTCGTAGTCGATCGTCGCCTGCCAGATCCGGCATTCGTGCTCGCGCCAGTGGTTGTCGGCCAGCCGGGCCAGCATGACCGCGCGCGCCAGCGCGTCGCGCGCGGCATCCAGGTCGCCGGCGGCACGCGCGATCAGGCCGCGGCCCCAGTCGATCTCCATCACCTTGAGCTGCAGCCGGTCGGCGAGCGTCGCCGCTTCGTCGAGCAGCGCGCGGGCGCGTGCCGGCTCGGCCTCGATCTCCATCAGGCAGCGGCCGCTGTTGGCCTGTTGCATGCAATGCGTCGCCGCGTCGGCGTTACGGGTGATCCGTTCGGCCGCCAACGTCGCCTGCCGTGTGAGGTCGGCATCGCTCGCATGCTGTCGCCAGAACGCCAGGATCTCCCAGCCGGCGGCGGCCTGCTGGTGCAGCGCCAGCGCTTCGGCCGCGGCGATCGCCTGCTCGATCCGTTCGGCCAGCGCCGGCAGGCGCCGCCCGCCGGGGCTCGACGCGGCGGCGACCCGCAGTCTCAGCAGCCCGATCTCCAGCCGCACCCGCTCGGCGCCGTGCGGAACGTCGGCGAGCTGATCCAGGCCGCGTTCGGCGACCGTCGCCGCTTCGGCATTCGCATGGACCCGCAGGCAGTGCTCGCCGGCCGCCAGACAGGCGCGCGCGGCCGCCAGCGCATCGCCGGCGAGACTCGCGTGATGAACGACGTCGCCGTGCAGCCACGGGTCGTCGGCGCTGGCGGCGATCAGCGCGCGCATGATCTGGCGGTGGATCGTCCGCCGTCGCGGCTGCGACAACTGGCGGTAGACCGCCTGGCGCAGCAGGTCGTGGACGAAATCGAACCGACCGTCGGCGGAGATCGTGACGAGGCCGCGCCGCGCGAAGCGTTCGAACCGGGCCAGCACCTCGGCCGCCGGCAGGCCGGCCGCCGCCGCGAGCAGATCGGGCTGCAGCGCCCGGCCCATCGCGGCCGCCCAGGCCAGCAGCTCGCGCGACGGTTCGTCGAGCGAGCCGATGCGGTCGTCGATCAGGTCGTCGAGACTGCGCCCGCTGCCGCCGGCCGGGCCGGCACCGTGCCGGGCCGCGCGGGCCAGCTCGAGCAGATAGAGCGGATTGCCGCCGCTGCGGCGCAGCGCCTCGTCGGCCTCCGCACTCGACACCTCGGGCCCGAGCAGCAGGCGTGCCTCGCCGCCGTCCAGCGGCGCCGGATCGAGCCGTTGCAGGCGATCGTCGCGCCGCAGCGACTGCAGCAGGCCGCGGGCGCACGGATTCTCGTCGATCTCGCCGGCCCGCGCGGCGCCGGCCAGCAGCAGGCGCGCCGGATCGCCGAACGATCGGGCAACGAAGTGCAGCAGCGCGGCCGAGCCTTCGTCGATCCACTGCAGATCGTCGAGCAGCACGACGACCGGCCGGGCCGCCGCCAGCCGTTGCAGCAGCGTCACCGCCGCGCCGAACAGGCGCTCGCGACCGCCGTCCGCGGCAGCCGGTGCGGCGAGCAACGGGGCGGCCTCGGCGAGTATCTGGTCGGGCAACTCGCCGGTCGGGATGCCGCGCAGCGCGTCCAGCCACAGGCCATAGGGCCGGACCGTCTCGGCCTCGAAGCAGCGGCCGCGGATCAGATGACGGCCGGCCGCGGCGGCCGCGCCGGCCAGGTGATCGAGCAGGCGGGTCTTGCCGATGCCGGGCTCGCCGACGAACAGCAGCAGCCGGCCGTTCGTCCCGCCTGCGAGCGCGCGGGTGATCGCGGCACGCTCGGTCGCGCGGCCGACCAGCTCGCCGTGCCCGGGCTCTTCGTCGGCCGCGGCCGCGGTCGGCGGTGCGCCCGACGACGCCTGCGCACCGGCCCCGGCACGCAGATCCCGCCGCCCCTGGCGGATCGCCTGATCGAGCGGGCCGCCGGCCGGCATCGCGACCTCGCGCCGCAGCAGATCGCCCGCCCAGGCGTAGTGCTGCTCGGCATCCGGATAACGGCCGGCCGCGATCAGCAGCCGCACCAGCGTCGCATGCGCGGCCTCGTTCAGCGGGTCGGCCGCCACCAGCGCACGGCCATGGCTCAGCGCCTGCTCGGGGTCGTGCCGATGGCAGGCGATCAGCGCTTCCAGCACCGCGCGGCGCAGCGCGCCGTGACGCTCGCGCTCGGCGATGCACCAGTGGTGGAAGCGATAGCAGCCGGGCAGGTCCAGGCCGTCGAGGAATTCCCGCTGCAGCAGGCGCGCCGCCTCGGCGAGCGCGGCCGGCGTCATCGCGCCGACACCGGCCGCGGTCAGCGAACGCAGCACCGTGATGTCGACCGTGCACCGGTCGGCGACGAACGCGACCTGTTCGCGATCGGCCGCGAGCCGGCGCAGCGCGTGCCCGCCTTCGCTCTCGTCGACGACCGCGCGCAGCTTGGTCAGGCTCCAGCGCAGCTCGGCGCGCGGGTCGTCGGGCCCTTCCCACAGCAGCTCGCACAGTGCCTGGCGCGACTGCGGCGTGCCGGTGGCGACCAGATAGCCGAGCAGCGCCCGGGTGCGCCGCGAGGCCGGCAGCGGCAGCACGACACCGTTCCGCGCCAGCTCGATCGTGCCGAGCAGGCGAATGGACAGCGGGCCGGACGATGCAGGGTCGGACGTTGCCACGGCCGTTCCCATCCTGATTCCAACGGTGACGGTGGATCGTCGCTGACGGGAGCCGGCGATCGCCCCGTGCCGGCCTATCCCGATCGACCGGACCTTAGCACACGTTTTCGCTCACGTCAGGAGAATCATCATGGCACTCGATCAATCGCGGCTCGACGCATTCATGGGCCGTTTCGTAGGCGACCTCGGCGCGGTGATGCATGCGGCGACCGTCGTCGTCGGCGACCGGCTCGGCTTGTACAAGGCACTGGCCGACGGGCCGCTTACCGCCCAGGCGCTGGCGGCGCGGACCGAAACCGATGCACGCTACCTGCGCGAATGGTTGTCGGCGCAGGCGGCGAGCGGCTACGTCCGCTATGACCCGGCCAGCGACTGCTTCTCGCTCGACGACGAGCAGGCGTTCGCGCTCGCCGTCGAAGGCAGTCCGGCCTTCATTCCCGGCGCGTTCGAGATCGCGGTCGCGCAGTTCAAGGCGATTCCGAAGATGATCGCCGCATTCCGCACCGGCCTGGGTCTGGGCTGGCACGAGCACGACGCGTCGCTGTTCCATGGCACCGAGCGGTTCTTCCGTCCCGGCTATGCCGCCAATCTGGTCGGCAACTGGATCCCGGCGCTCGACGGCGTGGAGGCCAAGCTGCGCGCCGGCGCGACGGTCGCCGACGTCGGTTGCGGTCATGGCGCATCGACGTTGCTGATGGCCGAAGCGTTTCCGGCGTCGCGTTTCGTCGGCTTCGACTATCACGCCCCGTCGATCGCCCATGCGACGGAGGCCGCGTGTGCGGCGGGGCTCGCCGAACGCGTGCGCTTCGAAGTCGCCGCCGCCAGGGACTTCCCGGGGCGCGACTATGACTTCGTGACGGTGTTCGACGCGCTGCACGACATGGGCGATCCGATCGGCGCATCGGCTCATGTGCTGCAGAGCCTGGCGCCGGACGGCACCTGGATGATCGTCGAACCGTATGCCGGCGACCGGCTCGAGGACAACCTGAATCCGGTGGGCCGCATTTTCTACTCCGCGTCGACGTTCATCTGCACGCCGGCGTCGCGGGCCCAGGAGGTCGGCATGTGCCTCGGCGCGCAGGCCGGCGAGGCGCGGATGCGCGAGGTCGTGACAGGAGGCGGCTTCGGGCGGTTCCGTCGCGCGACGCAGACGCCGTTCAACCTGATCTATGAAGCGAGGGCTTGACGAGGGCGCGGGCGCGGGCAGACGGCCAGGAGGACGGAAGAAAGAGCCGGCTCGACTGACGAACACCTGTCGTGTCGGCTAAGGGTCTTCCTCAGCGTCGAGGGCATGTCCTTGGGATATGATGGATTCGCGGGGCAACCATCCGAACTTCGGGAACTCGAGGAACCTTCGATGAAAAAACTGCTTCTGGCTGTCTCCCTGGCCTTCTTCGCCACCTCCGCGGCTCATGCCGCCAACGCCCAGCAGAATCTGATGGCGGCCTGCAACAAGGACGCGGCCGGCAAGAAGGGGGACGAGCGCAAGGCGTTCATGAAAACCTGTCTGTCCGACGGCAAGAAGCGTCAGCAGGAGAAGATGAAGGTCTGCAACACCGAGGTGGCGGGCAAGAAAGGCGACGAGCGCAAGACCGCGCTCAGCGAGTGCCTGCGGAAGTGATCGCCGCGCGGCGCCGCTGACGGCGGCGCCGACTTCAGCGGCCGGCGTGCCTCAGGAGGAGGTCGGACAGGTTTGAATTCCGGCTGACTCCCAGGGTCGCACGCCGCGCCAGTTCATCCAGCCACGCGGGAACCGCGGCGGCGATCCGATAGCCGGCGGTGCCGCCGGCATCATCACGTTCCACCAGCCCCAGTGCGCGCAGCGACGCCAGCGCGCCTGCGACGCGCGCCGCCGGCCAGTCGAGCCGGCGCCCGATCTCTCTGCACGGCAGCGGGCCTGCCGACAGCAGCCTCAACAGTTCCAGCCGCGCCGGGTCGGCCAACACCCGGAACAGCCGGGCCGCCTGCGGCGGCAGGCCGCAGGCGGGCGCGCAGGCACCGTTCGTCTCGCGGGGAACGCTCATCGTGCGATTCGTGACCGGGCGGGATCGATGCGGGCCCGACACGGAGTTGACGTTTATTTATCGTGAAACTACTATATAACCAATCAACGATTAAGTAGTGAACAAGGTTCGCCCGTGATACCCGCTCGAATCCACGGCCTTCACCGCACTGTCCTGGCCGCGCTGTTGCTGGGCACCGGCCTGACCGGCGCCGGCATCGATGTCGCGACGGCGGGCGAGGCCGGCGCGCCGGCCGCTCCGTCGAAGGCTGCGACGGCGCCCGCGCTGGCGACCGCGGTTGCCGCCCGGCAGTCGCTCGAGCCGGTGTACATCGCCGAAGGCGTCGTCGAGGCGGCGCGGCGGATCACCTTGTCGGCGCAGGTGGCGGGCCGGCTGACCCGCTTCGACGTGCGCGCCGGCGACCGGGTCGCCCGCGGCCAGGTGATCGCGCGGATCGACGAGCGCACCGCCAGCCAGCAGGCCGGCGCCAGCAGAGCCCAGGTGGCGGCGGCCAATGCGGCGCTCGAAGCAGCGCGCAAGGAGCTCGAGCGCACCGACCGGTTGCATCGCAAGCAGTACGTGAGCCAGGCCGCGATGGAACGCGCGCAGGCGCAATACGACGCAGCCGCCGCGCAGGCGCGCGCGACGATCGCACAGGCCGGCGCGGCCAGCACCGTCACCGCGCTGCACACCGTGGCCGCGCCGTTCGCCGGCACGGTGTCGCGGACGATGGTCGAGCAGGGCGACATGGCGATGCCCGACAAGCCGCTGCTGGAGCTGTTCGACCCGGCCGACCTGCGGGTGTCGGCCACCGTGCCGGAAGGGGTCGCGGCGGCGTTCCGCCGTGACCGGCCGGTGACCGTGCGCCTGTCGTCCGGTGACGACGGGGCGGTCCGCGAGCTGGCCGACCTGCCGGCGCTGCTGATGCCGGTCGCCGATCCGGCCAGCCATGCGTTCGAGTTGCGGGTGCCGCTGCCGTCGGCGGCCGCGGCCGGCCTCGCACCCGGGCAGTTCGTGCGGGGCGCGCTGCCGCTGTCGCCGGTCGCCGGCGCGGCGCGGGCGGCTGGCGGTGCGGCGGCGCAAGTGGGCGGCAGTGCAACGCAAGCGAGCGGCAGTGCCGCGCAGGCGTCCGGACGAGTGACGATCCCGGTCGCGGCGCTGGTGCGGCGCACCGAGTTCGCCGGCGTCTACGTGGTCGGCGCCGAGGGTCGGCCGCAGTTGCGGCAGGTGCGGCCGGGTCGTGTCCATGGCGACAGGGTCGAGGTGCTGGCCGGGCTGTCGGAGGGCGAGCGCGTCGCACTCGACCCGGCGGCCGCCGCGCGTCAGCGGTGAGGCCGGCGATGGATGCGCACGGTCGAACGCGCGACGCGACGGACGTCGACATGCGCGGCGGCATCCGCGATGACGAGCTTGACGGCGCCCGCCGCCTCGGCATCTCCGGCCGGATCGCCGGCTACTTCGAGTCGGCCCGCATCACGCCGCTGCTGGCGCTGGTCGCGGTGCTGCTGGGGGTCTTCGCGGTATTCGTCACGCCGCGCGAGGAGGAGCCGCAGATCGACGTGACGATGGCCAACGTGCTGATCCCGTTCCCGGGCGCGAGCGCGCGCGATGCCGAGCGGATGGTCGCGCAGCCGGCCGAGCAGGTGCTCGCGCAGATCGCCGGCATCGAGCACGTGATGTCGGTGTCGCGGCCGGGGCTGGCGGTCATCCCCGTGCAGTTCGAGGTCGGCGTCACCCGCACCGAGGCGCTGGTGCGCCTGCACGACACGCTGGCTGCCAACCGCGACTGGCTGCCCGTCGGCCTGGGCGTCGGCGAGCCGCTGGTCAAGCCCAAGGGCATCGACGACGTGCCG
>DAISWF010000009.1:49745-51265 GCA_036826495.1 Burkholderiaceae bacterium | reverse complement strand
ACCGGCTGCGGATTGACACCGACCAGCAGCCGGGCGATCGCCTGCTCGGTGGCCGGCTCGACCTCGGCCGAATCCTGGACGTCGAAATGCGAAACCGAGCGGTGCCAGAAGCCGTGTTCGTCCTGGATCTCGCAGCTCAGTTCATAAGTGGTGCGGGCCATCGTCGGGGTGCTCCATCCGGGGATGAAGCGCACCGGCACGGAGCGTGCCCGTGGGCGGGATGCCTCACGGCGGGGCGCGGCCCGGCAGTCGGCGGCGCGTGTGCGGCTCATGGCTTGGTCGCCCGGACATTTCGGTGCCGATGTCTGCATGGGTGACGGGGCACCGTGTCCGGTGGGAGCGCCGGGGGTGAGCGCTGGAAAAAGGCGCTTTGTCTGCGTTGCGCCGGAAATAAGGCGTCGATCGCCAGGGCTCAGAGTCGGGCAGCGGCAGTCCGGCCGATCTCCTGCAGCGTCTTCAGTGCGGCGGCCCGGTCGCCGCGCGCCAGGTCGACGGCGATGATCAGCAACTGCTGGTCGCCGCGTTGCGTGTACAGATAGGCTGCATCGTTCAGCACGCCCTGCTTCTCGTCGCCGCGTTCGACCACGCCGACCGCCTCGTCGCCGACGCCGGTGACCTTCTCATAGCGCACCGCTTTGCGCGAGGCGGGTTTCAGCGGATCGAGAAAGCCGATGGCGATGCCCTGCGCTTCCTCCATCGAGCTGCCCGGCTGGGCGCCCAGCGTGACCTGCGCGACCAGCTTGCCGACGGGGTGGTCCCATACGCAGGCGACGATGCCGTATTTTTCGCGGGTGCGCTCGCGTTGCCCCGCCGAAGCCTTCGGATAGAACTTGCGGACTTCGCCGTCGGTCAGCAGCCTGCAGGGGTCGCCCTTCGGCAGCGGTTCGGCTGCGGCGGCGCTGCCGAGGGCTACCGGCATCGCCGACATCACCAGCGCCGCGGCAGCCGCGGCGCGTTTCGACGAACGATCGAAGCTCATGAACGCTCTCCCACCGAGGACCGCCGGCATCGACCGCCGCGGACTCAGCATAACGCCAACGGCACGGCGGCGGGAGGGGCGACGATCGGAAACGCGGCGGCCCCGGGCGGCCCCCCGCTGATTGCGGCGTGTGCGGCAGCGTCAGCGGCCGCTGCGCTGTGCGGACGTTCCTTCGGCCTTGGCGAGGATCTGGCGGGCTTTGAGCTTCTGCGCGTCGGTGCCGCTTTCCAGCACGTCGCGCAGCATCTCGCGGACGCCTTCCTTGTCGCCCAGCTCGTGATACGCCAGCGCGAGTTCGAGTGCGGTGTCGAACTGCTCCCGGCGCTTGCGGTCCGACATCGGGCTGATGATGTTCGTGTCCGGAGCGTCGAAGGTCAGCGTCGGCGGCACCAGCAGCTCGCTTTCTTCCTGCTGCATCGAAGGAGGCGGCACCGGCTCGTGGGCGTCCCGGCCGCCCGCGGCCGGGGGGGGGGGCTTGGTCGGGGCCGAGGCCCCGAACCGGGGCGGGGCCGCGTACGCCCGGGGGGGGGGCCTCCCCCCC
>DAISWF010000009.1:42945-49735 GCA_036826495.1 Burkholderiaceae bacterium | reverse complement strand
CGCTGTCGAGCGGAGCGGGGATCTCGATCGGAGCCGAGACCTCGATCGGCGGCGGCAGCTCGAACGCCAGGGGGATGTCCATCTCCGCCGGTTCGGCTGCCTCGTTCGAGGCGTCTGCCGACGCGTCGACGGCGGGGCTCGCCGAGGTCGCCGCCGACCGGGGGTCGGGTATCGGGGTCGGCACGAAATCGAGTGCGCCCTCGGGCGCGGCGGTCGGTGCCGGCGGGGCCGTCTGCTGCGGCGCGGCCGACCCTTCAGCAGTGGTCGAATCCGAGCCGATCGAGGCTCGGTCGGTAGACGCTTTGTCGGTAGACGCTTTATCGGCCGATGCTTTGCCGGTCGAGGCCGAGGCGTCGCCGGTCTTCGTCCAGCCGGTGTAGATCGGATTGTCCGGGTCGACCATCAGGCCCAGCGTGACCGCCTTGGGCCATTCCTCGTTGCGGCCGCCGGTCATGCCGAACATCTCGTCGGCCAGCGTCGCGAAGCCGGCGCGGTCGTTGCGGGCGGCGAGCAGCTCCATCAGGCGCAGCCGGACGGGCTGGCGGTCGGGATGGCCGCGCAGCGCGTTGCGCAGGATCTCTTCGGCCTGGGACTGCCGGCCATAGGCCACGTAGACCTCGGCCTCCGAGATCGGATCGATCTCCGTCGAATGGAAGGCCGCGTCGCTGTCGCGCGTGCTGGTCGTCACGTTCGCGTCCAGGTCGTCGTGCGCGGTGGTGCCGAACAGCGAGTTGCCCGGTCCCTCGCGGGGGTGGGCGGGACGGGCGGGGGAGGCGCCCGCTTTCCTGCGCTGCCGTGCGGGGTAAGCCAGACCCGCCAGCAGTGCGGCCAGCAGCGCGGCACCGGCGACCGGCACCGCGGGCTCGGCGAGCAGATCGTCGACCAGCGTCGTGATGCCGCCGTCCGGGGCGGCCTGCGGTGCAGCGGGGGCTGAAGCCGGGGTGTCAGCGGCCGAGGGGGCGGCCGATGGGGCGGGAGCCGATGCCACCGGGGCCGATGGAGCGGTCGCCGATGGAGCGGGTCCGGGTGACCCCGGCAAAGGCACGGCCGGGGTGGCCGCAGCAGTCGGCGCCTGCGAAGGCGAGGAGGGGGCGGTGCCCGCCGGAGCCGCCGTCGGCGAGGACGAGGAGGAGCCGGCAGCAGGGACCGAAGCCGGCGGGGGCGAGGAGGAGGCGGCAGGCACCGAAGCCGGCGAAGGCGAGGAGGGGGTGGCAGCAGGAACCGAAGCCGGCGAGGGCGAGGAGGAAGCGGCGGCAGGAGCCGACATCGGCGAAGGCGAGACGGGGGCAGCCGGGGCCGACCTCGGCGTCGGCGCCGACGAGGCGGCCGGAATCGCCGGTGACGAGGCGGGCGCAGCCGCGGGGCCGCTGGAAGAGGCGGTCGGCGACGCGGCGCTCCCGGGCAACTGCTTCTGCAGTTCGGCGATCCGCTGGTCCGCTTCGTCGACTTCCTTGCGCAGCGCGTCCACCGTCCGCTCGAGCTCGGTGATGCGGGCCTGTGCGACCCTGAGCAGCTCGGCACTCGACGGGGCGGCGGGCGACGATGCCGGCGGTGTCGTGGACGGCGGCGTGGCGGACGGCCGGCCGCCCGCTCTGGCCGATTCGGCAGCTAGCGCGGCCGGGGCGGACGCGGCGACCGCGCCCGGGTCATCGACAGCCCGCGCGGTTTCCCGGCTGCCGCGAATGCCGCGGATCTCGTTGCGGGCGGCGATCCGGTCCACCGACGCCATCGTCTGCTCGTCGGGAACGGTCAGCGTCGCGCCGGCCTTCAGCAGGTGGATGCTGCCGAAGAATGCGGCCGGATTCGCCCGGTACAGCGCGATGATCGCCTGGTCGATGTGGATGGCGGCCGGCCGGGTGCGGTTGGCCACGGTGGCGATCGTCTCGCCTTCGCGCACGACGACGGTGCCGGCGGCCACAGCCGGATCGGTCGACGAAGGCGCCGCCTGCGAAGCCGCGGTCGTCCGCGCAGGGCCGGGCGCCACCGCGGCCGGCGCCGTGCGCGGCGGGGCGGATCGCTGACCGCCCGCGCGGGAATCGGGACCGGCAGGGCCCGTCGCACGCGGCGGGGCGGCCGCACGGGTGTCGCCTTCGACCGCCACCGGCGCCACGGTGTCGACCGCCTCGTTGCCGCGGGCGATCGCCCGCTGCTCGAGCTTGACCTCTGGCGGATCGAGCAGGAACGTGTACTTGCGGACCAGCCGTCCGCCGGCCCAGTTGAGCTCGACCAGCAGGTCGACCACCGGCTCGTCGATCGGCTGGACGGAGGTGATCCGTACGATGCGGCGCCCGTCCGGGCGGTTGGCGATCGAGAAGCGCAACGTCGACAGCACCGGGCCGTAGTCGACCCCCGCGAGCCGGAATGCTTCGGCCGGCGCCAGCCGCGCGGTCATCGACGCGGCCTCCTCCCGGCTGACCGACGTCACGTCGACCTCGGCACGCAGCGGCTGGCCGAGGCCCGACAGCACGCTGAGCCGCCCCAATCCGGCGGACTGGGCCGGCTGCGTCAGCGTCAAAGACAGGGACAGGGCGGCCAGCGAGGTCGCCAGTGAAGGGATGAGCGCTGATCGGCCGCTTGGCATTCGAAATGTCTGGATTCGTTCTCGGAACGGCCTCTTGTCCTGCAGACCTGAAAGTACAGTAACATCTGAGACTTAGCGATGCAACCTAATGTCGTCTAATAGGTTACAAGGCCCGCCCGGATGAGCCCGTGGCCATTCCCGTACTGCATCTGAACGACGTCAGCCAGGCGATCCAGCTCGCCCTCACGCCCGCATTCCTGCTGACGGCGCTCGGCGGCCTGCTGAACGTGATGGCCGGGCGCCTGGCGCGGATTATCGACCGCGGGCGGACCCTCACCGAAACCGACGGCCTGGCCGAGCGGATGCCCGGCCATGTGCATCAGGAGCTGATGCAGCTCGACCGCCGGCGCCACCTGACCAGCGTGGCGATCACCTCCTGCACGCTCGCCGCCCTGCTGCTGTGCCTGGTCGTCGGCGCCCTCTTCATCGAGGTCTACCTCGGCGCTCCCCTGCGGGGCGTCGTGGGTGTGCTGTTCACGTTGTCGATGCTCGCGCTGATCGTCGGCCTGGCCTACTTCCTGCGCGAGGTGCATCTGGCGACCACCTCGATACGGATCACGAGCGCGCGGCGATTCTCCCCACCGAAGAGCTGAGACCGCTCAGGCTGGACGGAACAGCCCGGCCTTCGTGACATGCATCAGCCGGCGGCGCGCTTCAACGCCTGCGACTGGATCCGCCTGGCCAGCGACCACTTGTGGACCTCGGTCGGGCCGTCGTAGATGCGGAAGGCGCGCACTTCGCGGAACACCTGCTCGACGATGGTGTCGCCGCTGACGCCGGTGCCGCCCATCACCTGCACGCAGCGGTCGGCGATCCGGAAAAGCGCTTCCGACACCGCGACCTTGGCCATCGACGATTCGACGGTGCCGTGGGCGCCGCTGTCCAGCACGCCGGCGCACCAGTCGATCATCAGCGCCGCCTGCTGCAGCTCGATGTGGTTGTCGGCCAGCATGAAGCCGACGCCTTCGTGCTCGATCAGCGGCTTGCCGAATGCGTGGCGACGCACCGCGTAGTCGGTGGCGATCTCGTGGGCGCGGGTGCAGGCGCCCAGCCAGCGCATGCAGTGCGTGAGCCGCGCCGGCGCCAGGCGCACCTGCGCATAGCGGAAGCCTGCGCCGGCCTCGCCGAGCACCTGCGCGGCCGGCACCCGCAGTCCCTCGATCGCGACGACCGCATGGCCGCCCGGCATCGAGCTGTCGATCGTGTCGAGGATGCGTTCGGTGCGGATAGCCGGGTCGGGCAGGTCGACCAGGAACATCGTCGCGCCGGCGTCCGCGCGGGCCATCACGATGCCGACCTTCGCGCCCTCGGCGCCGGTGATGAACGCCTTGCGTCCGTCGATGATCCAGTGATCGCCTTCGCGGCGGGCGGTGGTCTTCAGCATCGACGGATCGGAGCCGGCACCGCCTTCGTCGGCGGGCTCGGTCATGAAGAACGCCGAGCGCGCCTCGCCCGACACCAGCGGTGCGAGGAAGCGCCGCTTCTGCTCGTCGCTGGCGACGCGGCCGAGCAGGAACATGTTGCCTTCGTCGGGGGCCATCACGTTGACCGCCACCGGGCCGAGCGGCGACAGGCCGGAGGCACGCAGCACCCAGGCGGTTTCGCGGTGCGAAAGATGCGAGCCGTCGGCGAGGATGTGCGGCGTCAGCACGCCGGCCGCGCGGGCCAGGTCGCGCAGCTCGGTCACCAGCTCGTCGGACGGGCCGTGGGCGCCGCAGCGCGGATCTCGTTCGAACGGCGCCACCTGCTGGCGGACGAAGGTTTCGACGCGGGCGGCGATGGCGCCGCCACGGGCGGGATCGAAGTCGGGATGCGGCTGCATGTCGGATGCGGGCGAAGTTTGAAGGTGTGCCGATGATACCGAGCCGATGGTCACCCGTCGGCGGCGGCCCGTGGCCAAGGTGCCGTCGCCCGAACGCGCTGCTGCCCCCACGAAGCCGCCGCCGCTCGTCACTCCCGCTGCACTGCGGTGCTGGCCAGCACGACCAGCGACCGTGCCTCGACGCCGTAGCGGTCGGCGATGCCCGTGGGCGCTGCATCGGCCTCGCGGGTGTCGAGCACCCGCGTCCACTGCGCGGCCGCGCCGCCGGGCACCGGCGGCAGCGTGAACTCAACCGGTTCCTGCCAGGCATTGAGCAGGATCAGCACGCTGGCATCGTTGCAGGGTTCGCGCAGCGCCGAGGCGGGCGCCCGCCCGTCCAGCAGCATCGCGAAGCTGCGGGTGTTGGGGTCGCTCCAGCTCTCGTCGCTCATCCCCTCGCCGCCCGGCGTCAGCCAGGTCAGGTCGCGCGAGCCCTGGTCGTCGAACGGTTCGCCGTCGAAGAAGCGGGCGCGGCGCAGCACGCGCAGCTCGCGGCGCAGCCGCAGCAGATGGCGGGTGAACGCGTGCAGCGACACCGCATCCGGACGCCCGGCCGCCTCCCAGTCGAACCACGAGATCTCGTTGTCCTGGCAGTAGGCGTTGTTGTTGCCCTGCTGGCTGCGGCCCATCTCGTCGCCGGCCAGCAGCATCGGCGTGCCCTGGGCCAGCAGCAAGGTGGCCAGCAGGTTGCGCTGCTGGCGGGCGCGCAGCGCCAGCACCTGCGGATCGTCGGTCGGCCCTTCGACGCCCCAATTGCACGACAGGTTGTCCGAATGGCCGTCGCGATTGTCCTCGCCGTTCGCCTCGTTGTGCTTGTGCTCGTAGCTGACCAGGTCGGCCAGCGTGAAGCCGTCGTGGGCGGTGATGAAGTTGACGCTGGCCCAGGGCCGGCGCCCGCGCTTGTTGAAGCGCTCGCCGCTGGCCGTCAGGCAGGCGGCCAGTTCGCCCGCCCGGCCTTCGTCGCCCTTCCAGAACGCGCGGCTGGTGTCGCGGAAGCGGTCGTTCCATTCGGCCCAGCCGGGCGGAAAGCCGCCGACCTGGTAGCCGCCCGGGCCGCAGTCCCACGGCTCGGCGATCAGCTTGACGCTGGACAGCACCGGGTCCTGCCGGCAGCTATCGAGGAAGCCGCCGCCTTCGTCGAAGCCGTGATCCTCGCGGCCGAGGATCGTCGCCAGGTCGAAGCGGAAGCCGTCGACCCGCATCTCGGTGACCCAGTAGCGCAGGCTGTCGGTGACCATCTGCAGCACCCGCGGATGGCTGAGGTTCAGCGTGTTGCCGGTGCCGGTGTCGTTGATGTAGTAGCGGCGATCGTCGGGCAGCAGCCGGTAGTAGCTGGCGTTGTCCACGCCCTTGAAGCTCAGCGTCGCGCCCAGCTCGTTGCCTTCCGGGGTGTGGTTGTAGACCACGTCCAGGATCACCTCCAGCCCGCGCGCATGGAACGCGTCGACCATCGCCTTGAATTCGTCGATCGTCGGCTGCGCCAGGTAGCGCGGATGCAGCGCGAAGAAGCCCAGCGTGTCGTAGCCCCAGTAGTTGGTCAGGCCGCGTTCGGCGAGGAACGGCTGGCTCGCGAACATCTGCACCGGCAGCAGCTCGATGCTGGTCACTCCGAGGTTCGCCAGGTGGTCGAGCGCGGCGTCGCTGCACAGCCCCGCGAAGGTGCCGCGCAGCGGCTCGGGCACGCCCGAATGCCGCATCGTGAAGCCGCGCACATGGGTCTCGCAGATCACCGTGTCCTGCCACGGCACGCGCACGCCGGTGCGCTGGCGCCATTGGAAATGCGAATCGACGACGACGCACTTGGGCATCAGCGCGGCGCTGTCGCGCTCGTCGAAGCTCAGGTCGCCGTCGGCATGGCCGACGGTGTAGCCGAACAGCTCCGGCCCCCAGCGCAGTTCGCCCATGTAGGCGCGCGCATAGGGATCGAGCAGCAGCTTGTTGGGATTGAAGCGGTGACCGTTGAGCGGATCGTACGGGCCGTGGACCCGCAGCCCGTAGCGCGCGCCGGGCTGCACGCCCTCGATGAAGCCGTGCCAGACCTCGTCGGTGTATTCCGGCAGTGCGATGCGCGCCAGCTCGCTGCGGCCGCTGTCGTCGTACAGGCAGACCTCGACGCGGGTCGCGTGAGCGGAGAACACGGCGAAGTTCACGCCGCGTCCGGCGCCGTGGTCCAGGAAGGTCGCGCCCAGCGGATGCGGCGATCCTTCGCCGACCTTGTAGTGGCGGGAGGAAGCAGGCATCGGGACACTCCTGGTGGCGGGCGCCGCATCGTCGCGGCGCGACAGCGAGAGCAGGTGCCGTGCCCGGGCGCGCTAGGGCCTCACGCGGGCACGAACGTAGTGTGAACA
>DAISWF010000009.1:39493-42935 GCA_036826495.1 Burkholderiaceae bacterium | reverse complement strand
GCCGCGATGAGCCGACGACACCAGCCGGATGTACTTGTCGTGCACCGATCCGGGCCGGATCCGCGCCGACAGATCGGGCGGGCGCCACCCGGCCATCCGCCGTGCCAGCTCCTCGTCGGACACCTCGAGCTGCAGGGTGCGGGCGGCGGGATCGATGACGATCGAATCGCCGTCGCGGACCGCGGCGATCGGGCCGCCGCGCGCCGCCTCCGGCGAGATGTGGCCGATCAGGATGCCGTGCGACACGCCGGAGAAGCGGCCGTCGGTGATCAGCGCGACGTCGGCGCCCAGCCCGCGGCCCTGCAACTGGATCGTCAGCATCACCATCTCCGGCATGCCGGGGCCGCCCACCGGCCCCACGTTGCGCACGACGATCACCGTGCCCGGCTCGATGCTGCCGGCACGGATCGCGTCCATGGTTTCGGCCTCGGATTCGAATACCCGGGCGGTGCCGCGGAACACGCCCTTCTCCAGCGTCTTGCCCGACAGCTTCAGCACGCAGCTCTCGGGCGCGATGTTCCCCTTCAGCACGCTGATGTGATGGTTGGGCGGCGCGAGCGGCCGGCCGACCGGCCGCACCAGGTCCTGCTCGCCGAGCTGCTCGAGGGTCGGCACCTGAGCGAGGTTGTCGGCCAGGGTGCGCCCGGTCACCGTCATCACGTCGCCGTGCAGCAGGCCGTGGCGCAGCAGCTCCTTCATCACCACCGGCACGCCGCCCAGCTTGTGCAGGCTCACCATCGCATAAGGGCCGTGCGGCTGCAGGCTGGCGATCAGCGGCACCCGTTCGCCGACCGCCTGGATCCGCTCGATCGACAGCGGCACCTGGGCTTCGCGGGCGATCGCCATCAGGTGCAGGTACATGTTGGTCGAGCCGCCCATCGCGTAGACGGTGGTGATCGCGTTCTCGAACGCCTGCATCGTCATGATGTCGAGCGGCCGGATGCCGGCCGCGATCAGCCGGTACAGCGCGTCGACCGACGCCACCGTCTGCGCGTGCACGTCCTCGTGGATGCCGCTGCGGGCATCGTGGTCGGCCGGATGCGAGGCGCCGCGCGGCAGCATCATGCCGATCGCCTCGGCCACCGTGCTCATCGTGTTGGCGGTGAACATCGCGCCGCAGGTGCCGCTGCCCGGCATCACGTTCTTCTCGAGCTCCAGCAGCTCGGCGGCGCTGATCCGGCCGGCCTCGTTGGCGGCGCGCCCCTCGGCGTAGTCCATGATCGTGATGTTGACGCCCTTCTTGGCCCACGGCCCGAAGTTCACCGCGCCGGGCGAGCTGGTGCCCGGATAGACGACCAGGCCGAATGCGTTGGTGCGCGCCAGCGGCATCAGCGCGGCGGCGCCGGTCTTGTCGCAGCCCGAGATCACGATCATCGCGTCGCCGTGATGCGCGTAATGTCCGACCTCGAAACAGTCGGCGACCACGTCGCGCGACACCAGGCTGTAGCCGGCGGTCGGCGTGCCCTGGGTCAGCGCGTCAGACACCGCCGGCGCGCCGACCACCAGCCCCTGGCCGCCGCGCGCCGCCAGCGTCTCGACCAGCAGGTCGGCGACCTGGCGCACGCGGTTGTTGCAGCGATGGGCATTGGTCCAGGCGCCGGCGATCGTCACCACCGCGCTGGTGGCGGCGCCGCGGTCGGGGTCGAAACCGGCGGCACGCAGCTCGACGCGCGCGTTCTTCCAGTAGCGGCTGCTGTCCTGCTCGTTCATCCCACCGGTCTCCGTCGTCGTTGATCGTCTTCGCGAGGTCTCGATCGGGCCCGATCGGTCTCGATCAAGTCTTGAAATAGGTGATCTGCTGCGTCGTCGCCGCCAGCCGGCCCGACGGCAGCCAGAGCTCCCCGGTCTGGTCGGCGAAGCCCTTGTGGAACACGTTGGCCCGGGCGGTGCCGAACACCGCGGTGACCGGATCCTGCAGCAGCTCGTCTGCGGACACGTGCAGGTAGGTGGTCAGGCTCATCGTGCCGAACGGCAGCATCGCGCCCAGCACCAGGAAGATCCGGCCGAAGAACGCGTCGGACATGTTGACCAGCGACAGCAGGTCGACCGGTCGCGGTTCATCGTCCTCGATCCACAGGTGGCTCAGCGACGGGCCGGGTTCGCCATCGGGCTGGCGCGCCTTGAGCGGATGGCCCCGGGCGAACCGGAAGCGGAACTGGCGCACCCACGGAATCGAACGCGAACCCCCGTAGACCTCCACCTGGTCGGGCGGCGGCATCTCGGGCGCAGTGGCCGGCTGGTGGGTCCAGGCATCGCGGCGCACGCCGGTCATCACGGTGGCGGTGGCGGCCACGCCGTCGGACTGCTTCAGCTTCACGATCCAGTGCTGCGACGAGCGGTTGGTGCGTACCGGGTCGAGCTGCAGATCGAACGGGCCGTCGGCGACCGGTGCGCAGTAGTTGACGGTGATCGCGACCGGATCGCCGAGCCGCTCGGGGTGTTCGAGCACCGCGCGCAGCATCGTCGCGGCGGTGGCGCCGCCGAACGGACCGACGAACGCCTTGTAGCGGTCATCGGTGCGGCCCCGCGCGCCTGCGGGGCCGAAGACCACCGCAGTGGCCTGGTCGAAAGGGTGGGGGGCGGTCATGGGCGACAGAGTAGCGCAGCCGCCGCCGGCTTGCCGGGGCCGCGGCGTCGGTGCCCGGATCGCCGTGCCGGTGCTAGGATCGGTGCTCGTCAGACGCAGGAGCCGATGCTCAAGTGAGTGCCTCCCACGGCCGCAGGCGCCGGCCGACCGATCCGCTGCCGGAGGCGGTCTCGAATCATCCGTTCTGGACGCTGTTCGAGGCACTGCCGATCGGCGCCGTGCTGTTCGATCCGGCCGACGATGCCTTTCTGGCCTTCAACGACTCGGCCTGTCGCCAGCTCGGCTACACCCGCGAGCGTTTCGCCGGCCTGCGGATCGGCGACATCGACGCGATCCGCAGCGGCGCCGAGATCGTCTCCGCCCCCCGCACGCTGGTGCCCGGCGTGCCGCAGTCTTTCCGCACCCGGCAGCGGGCGGCCGACGGCAGCGTGCGCGACGTGCAGGTGCTGGTGCAGTACGTCGAGCTCGACGGACGCAAGCTCGGCTATGCGGTGTGGCAGGACGTGACCGAGCACGAGCGGGCGCTGACGGCGCTGCGCGCCCGCGAACAGCAGCGCGCACGTCGGCGGGGGAGGGGCGGGGTCGGCGGGTTCGAGAGGGATGGGCGCGAGGGCTGCGGCAACCGCCGTTCACCGGAATACCTGAAGCTGCACGGGCTCGGCGCCGATGACGTCAACGAGCCTCACGAAGCCTGGGTGCGGCGGCTGCATCCCGAGGACCGCGAGCGCGCCGACCGCTTCTTCCGCGAGACGGTGGCCGGCCCCGGTCGCGACTATGCGGCCGAATACCGGATCGTGACGCCCGATGGCGAGACCCGCTGGATCTCGGCGATGGCCGATATCGAACGCGATGCCG